>DATLNO010000021.1:0-8610 GCA_035536715.1 Solirubrobacteraceae bacterium | reverse complement strand
GCGCCCAAGGATTCGCAGGGAAGCAGCGATGCGAGCGCGACTCCATCGCGTTCAAGTTGTGCGCGTGCGCTGGTCGCGATCTGCAGCGGTCGGCCAGAGAAGCCGCGGATCGCCTCGCTCCAAACCTGCTCGTCAAAGCGCACAGCGAGGCGCTGACGCTTCGCCACCCTCAGCCTTCGCCGTCGCGAGGACCCATCTGATCGGCAAGCAAGTCGAGTTCATCGGGGCCAGCAGGCGCGATGCCAAGCCGCTGGTGCACCGCGTCGATGGGTGGTGGCGCGCTGATCTCGAGGAGCTGGGACGCGAGGCGATCCATGCGCTGTGCCACGCGATCAGCCTGCTGAGCGCTGAGCGTCCCCAAGCCCGACAGCGTGCGCTCCGCCCCCTCGAGCTGATGCTCAAGCTGCGCAATCGAGTCATCGGACGAGCTGCTCATGAGCTCAACGGTACCGTCCGGCCAAGACAACGACGCATCGGCGCCGCTGACGCGTCACCGCGCCTCGCAGGCGCTTACCGATACCCACCCAGCCGGGGCGGTTGGCGGGGCTCCCGACAGCCGAACCTCTACCGGACGCGCGACCTGCGAGATCAGCCGGCGGGGTCGATCGACCACGGGGTCAAGGGGCGCCGCTGAGGCTGGCCATCGATCGTGATGTCGACCCGCTCGTTGAAGAAGCAGATGCGGTTGCGAACCCCAGGGCACTCGGGCAGCGGATCGGGATAGGTCCAGGCGAGATCGCGATGAAGCTCGCCACCTGCCCGGATCGAGAAGAACGAGGCGCGGCCCTTGTACGGACAGGTGGTCCGCGAGTCAGACGGCTCGAGCAGGTCGAGCGACACGTCCTCCGGCGGGAGATACCAGCGCGTCGGCAGCGGGGTCTCGAACAGTGCCGCGGGGCTCGTCGAGTCGGCCAGCACAGTCCCGTTGAGCTCGATACAGATGTGGCGCTCGCTCGGAACGACGTCAACGCGCTTCGACGTGTCGCGCGCGTGTGTTCCGATCTCAAGCGCCTCTTCGAACCAGCGCACCGAACCGTCCCATGTGAAGGTCCACAGCCCGTTCGCGGCGCCGGCCGGCCCCGGAAGGTCCTCAAGCAGCCGTGCTGCACGCTGGATGACCCCAACCGACAGCTCGGCGTCATGCCACCCGTCATCACCCTCGCGTAACAGGTCCACGCGCACGTCCTCCGCCGGAAAGCAATAGGTCGGCAGCATTCCCGGCCCGTACCACGCTAGCAGCGACGCCCTGCGACTGTCAGCAAGCCAGATCTCTCCCCCTCGAACCCGGATCCAGCGGGGCGTCGCCTCTACCCGCGGCACCGGGATCGGCATGTCGAATGGCGGCGGCCGGCCCACGGAGCAAACCCTCCGTGATGGGCCATCAGACGTCAAGCGCGCCGCACCAGCGCAAGCACGCGATGTACGGCGCGGGCATCGAAGCTTCGCGGCACGGCCAATGTGTGTCTTCCAGGAGCGTCAATCGGGACGCTGCCGCGGGTGCCGGGCGCTCGCGGTGTACGTCCGATCCGACAGCTTGATTTGAGTCGTACTCAAATGTATGTTGAGTCTGGCTCAATGGCAATCCCGTCGACACCCGCGGACCGGATGCGCGCCCGCGCCGAGGCCGTCGAGGCGACGCGCGCGCGCCTGCTGCAGGCAGCGAGGGACGCGTTCTCCAAGCAGGCGTACGACGACGTGAAGCTCGGCGCGATCGCACGCGAAGCGAGTGTCACGCAGCAGACGCTCTTCAACCACTTCGGCTCCAAGGAGGCGCTGTTCTCGGCGTGCGTCGAGGCCGCCCACGAGCGCATCAAGGACGTCCGCACCGCCGCGATGCCCGGCGACGCGCGCAGCGTCGTGTCCGCCCTGATCGAGCAGTACGAGCGCGGCGGCGACGCCAACGCGCGCGCGGCCGCACTCGAGGAGCGCATCCCGGCCGTCACGGCGATGCTCGTCCTGGCTCGCGGCTATCACCAGGACTGGCTCGCGGAGATGTTCGCCGACGCACTGCCCGCCGGCGGCGCCGCCCGCCGCGAGGCGCTCGCTGCCCTGCACGCGGCGACCGACGTCTTTACCTGGAAGCTGCTGCGTCGCGACCTCGGCCTGAGCCGACGCGCGACGACCGATGTCATGACCCGGCTGGTGACGGGGCTGCTCGTCACGCCGGACGACCGCGAGGAGGACGACGCATGAGCCACTACCTGTTCACGATCCCCGACGCCGGCGGCAACGTTCCGCCGGAGCTCGCGGCCGCTCGCGGGCTCGCCGCACAGGGGCACGAGATCACGGTCCTCGGCGACCCGACGATGGCCGGCGAGGTGGCCGCGATCGGCGCCCGCCTGCTGGAGTGGCGGGACGCGCCACGCCGAGAGAGCCGCAACCGCGCCGACGACCTCATCCGCGACTACGAGCTGCGCACGCCTGCCCAGCAGGTCGGGCTCATGCGCGAGATCCTCTTCGGCTGGGCGCCAGGCTACGCGGCCGACACCGAGCGCGCGCTCGCGGCCGAGCGCTTCGACGCGCTCGTGTCGTGCTTCTTCCTCGTCGGCGCGCAGATCGCGGCCGAGGCGCGCGCGCTGCCGTTCGCGACGCTCGTGCCGAACCTCTGGGGCGAGCCCGGGACGGGACTACCGCCGTTCGGGCCGGGGCTACAGCCGGCGCACGGACGGCTCGGCCGCGTGCGCGACGCGCTCATGACGCGGATGGCCGAACGGATGTGGGCGAAGGGGCTGGCGGACCTCAACGCGCTGCGCCGCCGGTACGGCCTGGACCCCGTCGGCGCCGTGTTCGAGCACTTTCACCGCGCACCGCGGCTGCTCGTGCTCTCGTCGCAGGCGTTCGACTTCCCAGCGTCGCGGATGCCGACGAACCTGCGCTACGCGGGGCCGCTACTCGACGACCCGCCGTGGGCCGAGACGTGGACGCCGCCGCCGGGCGACGAGCCGCTCGTCCTCGTCGCGCTCAGCACGACGTTCCAGGACCATGAGCGCACGCTGCAGCGCAGCGTCGACGCGCTCGGCGCGCTGGCGGTGCGCGGCGTCGTCACGACGGGACCGGCGATCGAGCCCGCGGCCGTGCGCGCGCCCGCAAACGTGCAGGTCGTGCGCTCGGCGCCACACGCTGCGGTCCTGCGCGAGGCGTCGGCGGTCGTGACGCACGCCGGCCACGGAACGGTCATGAAGGCGCTCGTCGCGAACGTGCCGATGCTCTGCCTGCCGATGGGCCGCGACCAGAACGACAACGCCGCGCGCGTCGTCGGCCACGGCGCCGGCCTGCGGCTGCGACCGGGCGCGAGCGAGACGGCGATCCGGCGCGCAGTCAAGCGCCTGCTCGGCGAGCCGGCGTTCGCGGCGGGCGCCCGGCACCTGGGCGAAACGATTCGCGCCGACGCTGCGCGCGGCACCGCCGTCGACGAGCTCGAGGCGCTCGTGGCGCCGCGCGCGCCGGTGACCGCGGCAAGCGCGGGCGCGGCGCGCGCTACGTGATGACGGTGCCGCCGGCCTCCATGCGGACGCTGACGCGCTCCTTCGTCGCCGTGTTCGTGAACTCGACCTCGACACGGCCGCCAATCGTCGTGCCGCCGTCGCATTCACGCGGGACGTCCCGCCCGGCGCGACGACGACGCCGTGAAGGCGTGCGCCGCCGCTCGGGAGTGACGCAGCCCGGCGTCCGCGGCGGCGGCGTTGGAGTAGATGAACGAGCCGCCAGCCAACTGCGCGACGGGAGTCGGCCGGGCAGTACGTGCATAGTCGGCCCGGGCGGCGGCACGTCGCCGCTCGCGCCGAGCCAGGCGACAATCGCGGCGAGGGCGAGGCCGAGGCGGAGTGAGCGAGACTTGGCTGTCATCGCGAGCCGTTTCCGAATCGCGGTCGCATGGCGGTGCCAGACGAAGTTCATCGCCGTAGCTGTACTGATCACGCGTCTGTCCGGCCCGTCCGTTGGCAGGGCAGCGGACAGCACGTAGTCAGTCGCGAACGTCCGCAGCAGGCTGCTACATGCGACGTCATCCCAGACGACGGCGCGAGTGGTGTCCTCCGCCTGAGCGGCAGCCGCAAAGGACGACAGCGCTTCGAGCGCCGCTTCATCCGGGCCGAAGATGATCGCCCTGAACTCGTCGGCCAACGCGTCGAGCGGATCGTCTCGCGAACTGTCGTCGAGCGCCTCAGATGCGGCGCTCAGCAGCGCGACGAGAGCGAGTCGTCAGTCGCCCGCGCCCAACAAGAGTCTCTCACCAAGGAGAACAAGCGTCCAGACTTGACTTCTCAGTCGTCTGAAAGAGCAGCGGAGATGAGAAGCGCTTGCGTCGCTTACCGGGCCGGGCCCCGGCACCGGAGACGAGCAGCGCGCTGACGATCAAGGCAGCTTGCGAAAAAGTGAGACCGCGCCGGGCGTGCTCGGTTACATTCGCGTGCGTGTCACCGGGTTCGATCCACGAGGTTCGCTGCGATGCGCTGAACTATGCGTGGGACAACGCGATCGCCCCGGTGCTGGAGATCGAGTCGGGCGAGGCGGTCGAGTTGCACGTCCGCGATGCTTCTGACGAGCAGATCCACGCGGACTCCGATGCGGCCGACGTCGCCGCGATCGACTTCTCGCACGTCAACCCGATCAGCGGCCCCGTGTTCGTCAAGGGCACCAAGCCAGGCGACGTGCTGGCCGTCGAGATCCTCGAGCTACGCCCGAGCGCCTGGGGCTGGACGGCGATCATCCCCGGCTTCGGACTTCTCGCCGACGAGTTCCCCGACCCCTGGCTGCGCGTGTCACAGATCGACGCCGAGCGCGCCATCGTCCGCTTCTCCGATGCGATCACGCTGCCGCACCGACCGTTTCCCGGGACGCTGGGCGTCGCTCCCCCAGAGCCTGGGCGCCATCCGATCCTGCCGCCGACGCAGTGGGGCGGAAACCTCGACACCAAGCACCTACAGGCGGGCAGCACGCTGTACCTCCCAGTCGGCGTCGACGGCGCATTGTTCGCGCTCGGCGACACGCACGCCGCCCAAGGCGACGGCGAGGTCTGCGGGACCGCCGTCGAGACGGCGATGGATGTCGTCGTGCGCCTCACAGTGCGACGAGACCTCACGCTCAGCGCGCCGCAGTACGACGTGCCCGCGCAAGCGCCTGGCCCATCGCCCGGCTACCACGTATGCACCGGCATCGGACCGGACCTCATGCAGGCCAGCCGTGACGCGATCCGCGTGACCATCACGTACCTCGGCGACCGTCACGGTCTCGATCGCGACGAGGCCTACGCCCTCGCGAGCGTCGCCTGTGACCTGCGCATCCACGAACTCGTCGACGCCCCCAACTGGGTCGTCGGCGCATTCATGCCCGACGACATCTTCACGCCCGCCGACCACTGACCGACAGCGCATCAGGCAGTTCGTCGCGTCGGGTCTGGTGCGCCACGTGGGCGTGCGACGGACGGACGCGCCACTGCGGACGACGACGAGCCGAACCGGTCCCCAGCGGCGACGCCGATGAGCGCGAGCGCGAGCCGGCGCGTCCCACGCCGAATGAGCGCGCGAGCCGGCGCGCCGGCGCGTCCCACTGCGGAACCCTCCCGACGGCCCGGAGCCAGCGAAACAACATGCGGTTCGCATCGAGAACGACGACGCCGCGCCGGCCCGGCGGGCTTCAGGTCTGCCGGTGATCTCGGCACAGACGTTCGCAAGGGCCGGTCCTCCAGCGCTACAGCTGCAAGTGCAGGCGAAGCGCGTCGTCGATCTGACTCATGACTGATGCGGGGAGCCGGCCGAGGACTGGTCCCAGTCGTTGCACGGAGATCGCGCGGACCTGCTCGCACTGGGCCTTGGAGTCGACCCGCAGCCCGCTGCGCTCCGCAGACAGAGCTACTTGAAAAGCGAACAGGCGGGCGACATTGCTCGTGAGCGGGACGACCGTGACGACGCCGCGCCCCAGTCGCGCCGCTGTCGTGTTGGCGTGGTCATTGCTGACCAGCACCGCCGGGCGGCGCTTGTCGGCCTCGCTGTCACGCGCTGGGTCGAGGTCTGCCAGCCGGATCTCACCGCGAAGCATCTGTCAGCCCGTCACCGAGCGTGCTCTCCCACGCCGAGCGCTCGCCGGATGCGTCCCACTCCTCCCAGGCCGCCTCGTAGTCTCGGCTCAGCTCAGCATGGCGAAGCAGGCGGACCGCATGTTGCAGGGCGGCAGAGCGCGACTGTAGGCCCACCGTGCGCGCGTAGTCATCGAGCAGGGCGACGTCTTCATCGGACAGGCTGACGCTGAGCTTCACGGGTTACATGCTACCTCAGTAGTACGGCACTACTACCACGCTTGGACGCGCCTCCGAGGCTGCTTGAGCCGGGACGGAGCAGCCTCGAGGTACTCAACGTCAACGCCCCGCAAGCCGGTCGGTCAGCGGGACGCGAAGCGGCAGCCCGGCAGCCGTCGCCGACGCCGACGCCGGCAATGCATCCCACAGCGGAACCTCTACCGGCGCACGCTGAGTCGGAGCGTGATGATGATCGAGCTGGGGCTGTGGCTCGCGCTCGCCCGTCGCACGGTGGCCCCGTTGTCCCGGCGGGGTAATGGGGTCGCGGGAGTCGCTCGTTCAATGGAACTCCCGTGTACGGACCCGCCATCGCGGAGATAGTGCTTGGTGACCTTGGTCTTCAGGGGGCGTCGTGAGTGAGCGGGTGCAGGGAGTCCAGATCAATGGGCGGCGAGGCGAGCGCTTCGAGGAGATCCTGACGGCGGATGCGCTGGGGTTCGTGGCGCGGCTGCACCGCGAGTTCGACGCCACTCGGCGCGAGCTGCTGGCCGCGCGGATGGAGCGACAGAAGGAACTCGATGCGGGCGCCACCCTCGACTTCCTGCCGAGTACCAAGGACGTGCGCGAAGGCGACTGGATGATCGCGCCAGAGCCCGCTGCGCTGCAGAACCGCCGCGTCGAGATCACTGGTCCGACGAGCCGGAAGATGGTGATCAACGCCCTGAACTCGGGCGCGTCGGGGTTCATGGCGGATTTCGAGGACTCCAACGCGCCGACCTGGCGCAACATGATCGGCGGGCAGGTGAACCTCGTCGACGCGATCTGCGGCACGATCGAGCACGACGAGAACGGCAAGCACTACGAGCTCGGCGAGACGGTCGCGACCCTGTTGGTGCGCCCGCGCGGCTGGCACCTCGTGGAGCGCCACCTGCTGGTCGACGGCGAGCCGGTGGCCGGCGGGCTGGTGGACTTCGGCCTGTACGTCTTCCACAACGCGCGCGAGCTGCTCGCGCGCGGCGCCGGGCCGTACTTCTATCTGCCGAAGCTGGAGTCACACCGCGAGGCGCGGTTGTGGAACGACGTCTTCACTCTCGCCGAGGACCACGTCGGGCTGGAGCGCGGCACGATCAAGGCGACCGTGCTCATCGAGACGCTGCCGGCGGCGTTTGAGATGGACGAGATCCTCTACGAGCTGCGCGAGCACTCGGCGGGCCTGAACGCCGGCCGCTGGGACTACATCTTCTCGGCGATCAAGCGCTTCCGGACGCGGCCGGAGTTCGTCACGCCCGACCGCAAGCACGTCACGATGACCGTGCCGTTCATGCGCGCCTACACCGAGCTGCTCGTCAAGACGTGCCATCGGCGCGGCGCGCATGCGATCGGCGGCATGGCGGCGCAGATCCCCAGTCGCACGGACACGGCGGCAAACGAGAAGGCCTTCGCCGCGCTGCGCGAGGACAAGCGACGCGAGGCCGCCGACGGCTTCGACGGCACCTGGGTCGCGCACCCCGACTCGGTCGCCGCTGCGATGGAGGAGTTCGCCGCCGTCCTGGGCGACCGGCCCCACCAGCTCGAGCGCCGGCGAAACGAGGTCGACGTGAGCGCCGAGCAGCTGCTCGACGTGCCCGCCACCGAGGGCGACATCACCGAGGACGGCCTGCGCAACAACATCAACGTGGCCATCCAATACATCTCGTCCTGGCTACGCGGCAACGGTGCCGCGGCGATCGACGGCATGATGGAGGACGCCGCCACGGCCGAGATCGCTCGAGGCCAGGTCTGGCAGTGGGTGCACCACGCCGCCACCCTCGACGACGAGCGTACGGTCACCGCCGAACTCGTGCGCGAGCTCGCAAGCGCCGAGCTCGAGAAGATCCGCCAGGACATTGGCGACGACGAGTGGTTCGAGAACGAAGGCCGACCGGATCTCTCGCGCAAGATCTTCGAGGAGGTGGCGCTGGCGCAGGAGTTCGTCGAGTTCCTGACCCTGCCCGCCGGCAAACGGCTGCAAAAGATCGCCCGCTAGAGGCGCCACGGTGATGGGCATGGATCGTCGAGTGGCTCGGGCGCCCCAGCAACTGCTCCGCATCGTCATAGCCCAGGATCGCCAAAACGGCGGGATTGACAAACGCGACCGAGCCATCAGCCGCCACCACGTACACGCCATCCCCAACGCTGGCAAGCAGAGCCGGCAGAAGCTCCGGGGAGTTCGTATCCAACATCACCAGGACGCTACTGGCAGAGTCCCTGCGGGCGGCTCCGTGAGGGCCGATCGCAAGAGCGTCGCGAGCGGCGCGGCCGGATATCGACGAAACCACTGGCAAGCCCCAGGGATTGTCCCTCGGCACCACCGGTTGAACTCGGGATAACCCCCGGAC
>DATLNO010000020.1:0-2022 GCA_035536715.1 Solirubrobacteraceae bacterium | reverse complement strand
GCGAGGCGAGCTTCAGGCGCGCCACCTCGCGATCGATCGCGGGCGGGACGGGCAGAACACGGTTCTCCAGCGAGGCGCCGTCGCGCGCGAGGTGCTCGACGCACAGCGCCTGGTTGGCGAACGACATGTCCATCACCGCGGCCGGGTGTCCCTCGGCCGCGGCGAGGTTGACGACGCGACCCTGCGCGAGCAGGTTCAGCCGCCGCGGGCCGACCTCGAACTGCTCGACGAGGGGCAGCACCTGACGCCGCGAATCGGCGATCGCGGCAAGCTGGTCGACGGCGATCTCGACGTCGAAGTGGCCCGCGTTGGCGAGCATCGCGCCGTCCTTCATGCGCTCGAAGTGCTCGCGCGCCAGCACGTCACGCCCGCCCGTGACCGTGATGAAGACGTCGCCGCGCTCGGCGGCGTCGAGCGCCGGCATGACGTCGCAGCCGTCCATCCGCGCCTCCAGCGCGCGCATCGGGTCGACCTCGCAGACGATCACCGACGCGCCCGCCCCCTTCGCCCGCAAAGCGACGCCCTTGCCCGTCCAGCCGTAGCCGAGCACGACGATCGTGCGTCCGGCGAGCAGCAGGTTCGTCGCGCGCAGGATGCCGTCGAGCGTCGACTGGCCGGTGCCGTAGCGGTCGTTGAACGTCCGCTCGGCGAGTGACTCGTTGACAGCGAGCACGGGACAGCGCAGCAACCCGTCGTGCTCGAGCGAGCGCAGCCGCACGAGGCCGGTCGTCGTCTCCTCGGTCCCCCCGAGCAGCGACGCGCGCCAGGACTCGTCGCCGGCGTGCAGGACCGACAGGAGGTCGGCGCCGTCGTCGAGCGTGACATGCGGCGCGCGCGAGGCCAGCGCGATCACGTGCGCCGCGTAGGAGTCGCCGTCCTCGCCGCGGACGGCGTGCACTCCGACCCCGAAGCGGTCCACGAGCGCGGCCGCGACGTCGTCCTGCGTCGTCAGCGGATTGGACGCGCAGAGCTCGGCCTGCGCGCCGCCGGCGATCAGCGCACGCAGCAGGTTCGCCGTCTCAGAGGTGACGTGCAGGCACGCCGCGACGCGCATCCCGTCGAGCGGCCGCTCGCGCTCGAAGCGCTCACGGATCGAACGCAGGACGGGCATCTGCCCGTCGGCCCACTCGATGCGGACCTGCCCGGCCTCGGCCAGGGACAGGTCCGCAACGGTGTGGGGCGCTACAGGCTGAGGCCTAGTAGCGATACTCGTTCGACTTGTAGGGGCCCTCGACGGGGCGGCCGATGTAGTCGGCCTGCTCCTGCGACAGGACCGTCAGCTTCGCGCCGACGGCCGCGAGGTGCAGGCGCGCGACCTTCTCGTCGAGCTCCTTGGAGAGCACGTAGACCTGCTTGTCGTACGCGTCGTTGTTCGTCCACAGCTCGATCTGCGCGAGCGTCTGGTTCGTGAACGAGTTGGACATCACGAACGACGGGTGACCGGTCGCGTTGCCGAGGTTCAGCAGGCGTCCTTCGGACAGCAGGATGATCGCGTGGCCATCGGCGAAGACCCACTTGTCGACCTGCGGCTTGATGTTGACGCGCTCGATGCCGGCAACCTTCTCGAGGCCCGCGACATCGATCTCGTTGTCGAAGTGGCCGATGTTGCCGACGATCGCGTGGTGCTTCATCCGCGCCATGTGATCGGCGGTGATGATGTCCTTGTTGCCCGTCGTCGTGACGAACACGTCAGCGGTGTCGACGACGTCCTCGAGCGTCTTGACGTCGTAGCCCTCCATCGCCGCCTGCAGCGCGCAGATCGGATCGATCTCGGTGACGATGACGCGGCAGCCCTGGGCGCGCAGCGAGGCGGCCGAGCCCTTGCCGACGTCGCCGTAGCCGCAGACGACGCCGACCTTGCCGGCGAGCATGACATCCGTCGCGCGGAAGATGCCGTCGACGAGCGAGTGGCGGCAGCCGTAGAGGTTGTCGAACTTCGACTTCGTGACCGAGTCGTTGACGTTGATCGCTCCGAACAGCAGCGTTCCGGCCTTCGCCATCTGGTAGAGACGCCCGACGCCG
>DATLNO010000019.1:0-4146 GCA_035536715.1 Solirubrobacteraceae bacterium | reverse complement strand
CTGCGCACGCAAGGCCCGGCGAAGTACTTCAAGGAGATCCTCTTCCCGCCCGGCGTCCCGTGGCCCGCCTACATCCTGCTGACGCCGATCGAGCTGCTCTCGATCCTGGTCATCCGGCCGATCACGCTGACCCTGCGACTCACGTTCAACCTGCTGGCCGGCCACCTCCTGCTGAGCCTGCTCGCCATCCTCGCAGCGTCGCTGTGGGTGGCGTCGCCCAAGGTGCTCGCCCTGCCGCTGGTGGTGGGGTTCGGCGCGATGCTGACCGGCTTCGAGCTGTTCGTGGCGTTCCTGCAGGCGTTTATCTTCACCATCCTGACCGCGCTGTATATCGGCGGCGCGGTCCACCCGGAGCACTGACCCAACCGACCTGACCCCGGCGCGCTACGACGGGTGCCGACCACCGACCGAGCACCGCGTCCACGGCGCGGGGCACTGACGAAAGAGAGAGCAGATGCGTCCCGGCGCGATGATCCTCGCCCAGGCAGCGGAGAACCCCAACCAGGTCATCGGCCGCGGTCTCGTCTACGGCCTCGCCGCCATCGGCCCCGGCATCGGCATCGGCTACCTCGTCGGCCAGACGATCTCCGCCATCGCCCGCCAGCCCGAGGCGGCCGGACAGCTGCGAACGCTGATGTTCGTCGGCATCGGCCTGGTGGAGGCGCTGGCGATCTTCGGTCTCGCCCTCGCCTTCATCATCAGCTAGCCGCCGGCGCCTCGGAAAGGTTGCCCCGTGACTCGACTGATACTGCTCGCCCAGGACCTCGCAGCGGAGGAGCCGGCGCACGAGTTCTCGCCGGTCGCCCCGGTGTGGACCGAGCTCATCTGGGCCGCGGTCTTCTTCGTCGTGCTGTTCCTCATCATCTCGCGCGTCGCGATCCCCAAGCTCAACGCGATGCTGGCTGCGCGCGAGGCCGCGCTCACCGGCAAGCTGCAGGCCGCTGACGACGCGAAAGCGCAGGCCGACACCGCACTGGCGGACTACCGCGCCCGGCTCGCCGACGCGCAGACGGAGGCGCAGCGCATCATCGACGAGGGCCGGCGCACCGGGGACCAGATCGTCGCCGAAGCGCGCTCCCGGGCCGAAGCCGAGGCACAGCAGCTCATCACCCGCGCGCAGGCCGATATCGCGGCCGAGCGCGACCGCGCGCTGTCGACGATGCGCTCGACGATGGCGGAGCTCTCCATCGACGTGGCCGGGCGCATCGTGGGCCAGTCGCTGAACACCGAGGCGCAGCGGGCGCTCGTCGACAGCTACATCGACGAGCTCGCCGGCTCCGGGTCGCGGAGCTGATCGAACGTGCCCGCGAGTGACACGCAGGTCGACGGCTACGCCGCGGCGCTCTACGAGGTAGCGCACGCCGAAGGCGTCGTCGAGCGGGTGCAGGACGAGTTCTTCCGGTTTAGCCGGGCCGTGGACGCCTCACCGGACCTGCGCTCCGCGCTGACCGACCCGGCGTCGTCGGCGGAACGCAAGGAGTCGGTGATTCGCGAGCTGCTGGCTGACCGGGTGCACCCCGTCACGCTGCGGCTGCTCAACCTGGTCATCGAGGCGGGACTCGGGCGCGAGCTCACCCGCGTCGCGGACGCCTTCGTCGAGGAGGTCACGGCCAGCGGTGAGGCCGCCGTGGCGGAGGTCCGCGTCGCGACGCCGCTCGACGAGGCGCAGCGCCAGCGGCTGGCCCAGGCGCTGACCGACGCGAAGGGCCGGCCGGTCGACGTAAAGGTCATCGTCGACCCGACCGTGCTCGGCGGCGTCGTCACCACGATCGGCGACGAGGTGATCGACGGCTCGGTCCGCCGCCGCCTGGAACAACTTCGAGCAGCGATGAGTGGGAGCTAGCGACACATGACTGAGCTGCAGATCAATCCCGCCGACATCGCTGCCGCGCTGCAGCGGGCGGCCGCCGAGTTCCGCCCCACGCTGGAGCGCGAAGAGGTCGGCCGCGTCCTCGAGGCCGGCGATGGCATCGCCCGCATCTCCGGGCTGCCCAAGTGCATGGCCAACGAGATTCTCGAGATCCAGACCGGCCGTGGCGTCATGCAGGCGCTCGCGCTCAACCTCGAAGAGGGCGAGATCGGCGCCGTCGTGCTCGGCGAGGCGGCGGACATCGAGGAAGGCGACGCGGTCACGCTGACCGGGCGCATCCTGTCGATCCCGGTCGGCGACGCGATGCTCGGCCGCGTCATCGACCCGCTCGGTGCTCCGCTGGACGGTAAAGGGCCGATCGCGACGACCGAGACACGCCGGCTTGAGGTGCAGGCGGCGTCGGTCGTGGAGCGTCAGCCGGTGAAAGAGCCGCTGCTCACCGGAGTCAAGGCGATCGACGCGATCACGCCAGTCGGGCGCGGCCAGCGTCAGCTGATCATCGGCGACCGGCAGACCGGCAAGACGGCCATCGCCCTCGACGCGATCATCAACCAGAAGCGCTTCTGGGGCACCGACAAGGAAGTGCGCTGCATCTATGTCGCCATCGGCCAGAAGGCGTCGACGGTCGCCGAGGTCGTCAACGCGCTCACCGAGGCCGGTGCGATGGACTACACCGTCGTCGTCAGCGCACCGGCGAGCTCACCCGCACCGTTCCAGTACCTCGCGCCCTACTCCGGCGCGGCGATCGGCGCGCACTGGATGTACGGCGGCCAGCACGGGCTGATCATCTACGACGACCTGTCGAAGCAGGCGGTCGCCTACCGCACGCTGTCGCTGCTGCTGCGTCGCCCGCCCGGCCGCGAGGCCTACCCCGGCGACGTCTTCTACCTGCACTCGCGGCTGCTCGAGCGCGCGGCCAAGCTTTCCGATGAGCTCGGTGGCGGCTCGCTAACAGCGTTGCCGATGATCGAGACCCGCGGCGGCGACGTTTCGGCCTACATCCCGACCAATGTCATCTCGATCACCGACGGGCAGATCTTCCTGGAGAGCGACCTGTTCTACCAGGGCGTCCGGCCGGCCATCAACGTCGGCATCTCGGTCTCGCGAGTGGGTGGCAACGCGCAGACGAAGGCGATGAAGAAGGTCGCCGGCACCCTGCGGCTGGACCTCGCGCAGTACCGCGAGCTGGAGGCGTTCGCGGCCTTCGGGTCGGACCTGGACAAGGCGTCGCAGGCGCAGCTCGACCGGGGTGTGCGCCTCGTGGAGGTGCTCAAGCAGCCGCAGTTCGCACCGGTGCAGCTGTCCGAGCAGGTGGCGATCATCTGGGCGGCGAGCCAGGGGTACCTCGACGGGCTCGAGGTAGCTGACGTGAAGCCCTACGAGAAGGCGCTCGTCGAGTGGCTACGCACGCGGGACAACGGCGTGCTCACCGCCCTCGACGAGAACCAGCCGCTGGACGCCGTCGAGGACCGGCTCAAGGTGGCCGCGGAGGGCACGCTCGCGCAGTTCACCGCGCAGCGCGACCAGGAACGCGCGACTGCGGACGCCGCCGCCGGCGCAGCCGACACGACGATGCCGGTCGGTGACAACGCGGCGGCCGCGCCGCTCGGCGACGACGCGCCGACCGCGCAGCTGCCGAGCGCGGACGCGGGCGACAGCCCGGTGAGTGACGTCGGCGGTCAGCCGCCGCTGTGATGCACACGGTCGTGGTGGTCTAGGTGGCCGGCAAGCTCCGGGAGGTACGCCGGCGCATCCGCTCGGTGAAGAGCACGCAGAAGATCACGCGTGCCATGGAGCTGATCGCGGCGTCGCGGATCGTGAAGGCACAGGCGCGCACCGAGGCGGCCGGCCCCTACGCCGAGGCGATCTCGCGCATCGTCGCGGACCTGATGTCCGCCGGAGGCGGCGGCGCGGCACTCCTCGCGCAGCGCGAGTCCGTCGGCCGCGTCGGCGTCCTCGCGGTGACCGCCGACCGTGGCCTCGCCGGCGCCTACAACACCAACGTGCTGCGGCTAGTCGAGACCGAGCGGCGCGCCGCGGCGGCCGCCGATCAGGGGTTCGAGGTCTACGCCTACGGCCGCAAGTCGCTGTCGTTCTACCGCTACCGCCAGGTGACTCCTGCGGGCACGTGGACCGGCTTCAGCGACACCCCGCCGTACACCGTGGCGAAGGAGATCGGGCGCCAGCTCACGGACGACTACATCGCGGGCAAGGTCGACAAGGTGCTCGTCGCCTACACCAGCTTCCGCTCGATGCTCGTGCAGCGCCCGGTCGTC
>DATLNO010000018.1:0-10435 GCA_035536715.1 Solirubrobacteraceae bacterium | reverse complement strand
CCCGGCATGTTCGTCACGCAGTAGTGCGTGACGTCGTCGACCTGGTAGGTCGGGTCGGAGTGCGTCGTCGGCCGCGACGTCTCGAAGCAGCCGCCCTGGTCGATCGAGACGTCGACGAGCACCGCCCGCGACTTCATCAGCCCGAGCTGCGCGCGCGTGACGACCTGCGGCGCGCGCGCGCCGTGGATCAGCACGGCCCCGATCACGAGGTCGGCCTGCGGCAGCATCTGCTCGATCGCAAGCGTCGAGGAATGCACCGTCGATGCGCGGCCGCCGAAGATGAGGTCGAGCTCGCGCAGGCGGTCGATCGAGCGGTCGAAGACGAACACGTCGGCCTGCATGCCGATCGCGATCAGCGCCGCGTTCGTCCCGACGACGCCGCCGCCGATGACGAGCACCGTCGCCGCGGCCACGCCCGGCACGCCGCCGAGCAGCACGCCGCGCCCGCCGAGCGGCTTCTCGAGCATGAACGCGCCGGCCTGCGTCGCGATCTTGCCCGCGACCTCGCTCATCGGGGCCAGCAGCGGCAGGCGCCCGCGCGCGTCCTCGACGGTCTCGTAGGCGATGCAGGTCGCGCCCGAGGCGCACAGGCTCGCCGCGAGCTCCGGCTCGGCGGCGAGATGCAGGTACGTAAACAGCGTCTGTCCGGGGCGCAGGAGCGGCAACTCCGAATGCTGTGGTTCCTTGACCTTCAGCACGAGCTCGGCCCGGTCCCAGATGTCCTCGGCGGCGGGTACGATTCGCGCGCCCTGGGCTTCGTACTCGAGGTCGCCGATCGCGCTGCCGATTCCGGCGCCGGCCTGCACGAGCACCTCGTGCCCCTGCGTCGTCAGCTCCCGCACGCCCGCGGGCGTGATCGCCACGCGGAACTCGTCGGTCTTGATCTCTGTGGGGATTCCAACCTTCATCGCGAGGAAAAGCCTTTCGTACGTGCCGGGTCTATGGTCGAGCAATGGCGCGCTGTCATCGCATGCTCACCTCGAAGCGACATCCACGTCGCTCAAGCTCGGGAAACAGGTCATCGGGATCTACGCACTTCTCGGGTGGATGGACGCCAACGCGGTGGATCTGGCCGCGCGCGAGCAGCCGCACGAGCGCCGCTGCGGGAGCAGCCGTCGACACGACGCCGCCGCCGAGGCCCCACTCGGACATGGGCGACGTCAGCGCCGTGACGCGGACGGTCCGCCCGGCCGCCGTGAGCGCCTCGACGACGTGCGCGGAGACGGCGCGCGGAGACGGCATCACGACGGCGGCCTGCGCCGCCGCGACCTCCTGCTCGGCGGCACTCAGCAGCTGCTTCAGCCGGCGCAGCAGCGCGGGCGCCAGCGACAGCCGGAAGCTCGCCTCGCGCACGCCGAAGCTCGGCCCGAACGTGCGCAGCTCGGAGTGCAGCGTGTGGATCGTCGCGACCTCGCCGATCGGGTCGGGAAAGCGCACGAGGCCACCCGCCGCCAGCGGCTCGAGCTCGACCGGATCGCCTTCCTCGAGCACGACCGGCGTCATCGTGAGCTCGTCGAGCAGCGTCCGCAGGGCGTAGGGGACGCGCAGCGCGTCGGTCGGCTCGGGGTCGCGCCCAGCCGCCGCGACGTGGATCGCATGGACGGGCTCGCCGCCGAGCTCGCGTACCGCCCGAACGGCCATGACGTTCGTCTTTCCGGGGCTCGATCCGATCCCCAGCACCGCGAGCCGGCCGGCACGATGGAAGCGCTCGTGCAGCTCGAGCTGATGAGCGGTCATCCAATACAGGCCGCCGAGGTCGAGGTAGTCGCAGTCCGCATCCAGTGCCGCCTGCATCGCGACGAGGTTCAGCCGGTAGCTCGCCGCGTTGACCAGCACGTCGGATCCCGCGAGCATCGCCGCCAGCCCCTTCCGCGCGTCGACCGCCGCCGCGCGCGCCCGGCCGCCACCGTGCTCCGCCGCGGCCTGCGCGGCGCGCGTGCCGTCGACGTCGAGTAGCAGCAGGTCGCCGACCTCCTCGGACTCGGCCAGGTCGCGCACGATCGCACGGGCGATCGTCCCGCCCGCGCCGAGCACAGCCACATTCAGATCGCGGCCGGTCACAGCGCGAGCTCCCGGCCGCGCAGCGCCAGCCAGAACTCGATCCGGTCACGCGGGCTGCTCAGCGAGCGGCCGGTGAGCTCCTCGACGCGCCTGATCCGGTAGCGCAGCGTGTGGCGGTGGCAGAAGACCTGGGCCGCGGCGTGCTCCCAGTGCCCGTTGTGCTCGAGAAAGGCATCCAGCGAGCGAAGCAGCTCGTCGGAATAGGCGGGATCGCCCTCGATGATGTCGGCCAGGACACTGTCGCAGTAGGAGCGCAGCGCCTCGTCGTCCTGCAGCGACAGCAGCAGGTGATACGAGCCCAGGTCGCGATGCGAGGCGACCTCCGGAGCGCCACCGCTGACGAAGCGCACCGCCTCCAGCGCGCAGCGCGCCTCGTGGAAGCTGCGCCGCAGCGACTGTGCGCTCGCCGCGCGGCTGGCCGCTGCCCGCACCTCGGGTTCGTCGATCGCAAGCTCCGCCCGCAGCTTGCGGGCAAGCTCGATCGGATCGCGCCAACCGGCGCCCGAATCCACGATCGCGCACAGCAGCGACCCGCGCACGGCGATGAGGCCGCGCGCATCGAGCCGGGCCAGCGCTGCCTCGAGCAGGGGCTCGGCCGCGATCGGGTCGCCGATCGCGAACGCGAGCACTGCGACCTTCTCGCCGAGCCCGAACGGTCGCAGCCGGGCGGCGAGCTCCTCGGGATGCAGGCGCCCGGTCAGGGCCTCGGCGAGGACGTCGCCGGCAAGCCGTCGCTCGGTGTCCCGCGCGATACGAGCGCGCATGAGCTCGAGCGCCACCACCGTCGCCGCCTGCTGCAGGATCAACCGCTCGAAGTCGCCCGGCATTGCCTGTGCGACCACGCCGGCCAGCCAAGCCTGAACGGGTGCGCTCTCACGTCCGACGACGGGAAGGACGAGCGCGCGGCCGTGCAGGGGCGCAGGGGCGGCGCCGCCGTCGGCCGCGGCTCGTCGTAGCGCATCGAGCTCGTCAGGACTCAGCGTCCCGGCGGCGGCGATCGTCTCGCCGCGCCCGTTCAGCACGCAGGCGACACCGCCGATCGCCTCGGCGACCATCGCGGTGATCGCGCCGAGCCCTCGCTCCTCGAGCACGAGCCGCTCGAGGCGCCCCTGGATCTCGGTGCTGCGCCGCAGGGCGTCGTACTGCGCGCTGATCAGATGGGCGAACGCGTGCTCGGTGATCGCCATGAACGGCAGCTCGTAGGGCACCTCGAAGACCGGCAGCGCCCGCTCCTCGGCTGCCTCCAGCATGGCGCCGGGCAGCGTCGCGTGCGTGAAGCCGACGCCGAGCCCGATGCCGGCGATCCCGTGCGACGCCAGCCGCAGGACGTAGTCGCGCTGGCGCTGCTCGGAGTCCAGCTGGATGCCGGTCGTCAGCAGCAGCTCGCCGCCGGTCAGCCACGGGGTCGGGTCGAGCAGCTCGGTGCTGTGGACCGAGCGAACCGGCGCGCCCGCCGATGCCTGGCCGGCCGCCACGCACAGGCCGACCTCGGACAGCAGCCGCTGCACCGTCAGCATCAGTGGCGGGCGACGCGCCGCGACGCCTCGGTGAGGACCGGCCGCAGAATCGCCTCCATCTCCTCGAACTGCTGCGGCCCGGCGATCAGCGGAGGGGAGAGCTGGATGACCGGATCGCCGCGGTCGTCGGCACGGCAGATCAGGCCGCGCCGGAACAGCTCGCCGGAGAGAAAGCCGCGCAGCAGGTCCTCGGACTCGTCGTGGTCGAAGCTCTTCTTGGTGTCGCGATCCTTGACGAGCTCGATCGCCTGGAAATAGCCCGCGCCGCGCACGTCGCCGACGATCTCGATGTCGCGCAGGCTGTCGAGCATCGCGCGCAAGGCGGCCTCGTTTGCTCGCACGTTGCCGCACAGGTCCTCGCGCTCCATGAGGTCGATGTTCGCAAGCGCGACGGCGGCCGCCACCGGGTGGCCGCCGAACGTGAACCCGTGCACGAAGGACTCGCTGCCCTCCATGAACGGCGCGGCGACGTGGTCGGCGACGATCATCGCGCCCATCGGCACGTAGGCCGACGTAAGGCCCTTGGCGGTCGTGATGATGTCCGGCACATAGCCGAAACGCGCGCAGCCGAACATGTGGCCGAGCCGGCCCCACGAGCAGATGACCTCGTCGGAGATCAGCAGCACGCCATGGCGGTCGCAGATCTCGCGCACGCGCTGGAAGTAGCCCTCCTGCGGCGTGAAGCAGCCGCCTGCGTTCTGGACCGGCTCGAGGATCACGGCACCGACCGTCTCCGGGCCCTCCTCGACGATCCGCGCCTCGATCGCGTCCGCCGCCCACAGCTCGTCGCGATCCTCCGGCCAGCGGTAGCGGTTCGTGTTCGGCACGTGGCAGGCGCCGGCGACGACGGGTTCGAACGGGGTCTTCAGGCTCGGGATACCGGTCGCGGCGAGCGCGCCGAGCGAGGTGCCGTGATAGGCCAGCTCGCGCGCGATGAGCTTCGTGCGGTCGTCGTCGCCGCGCAGGCGGTGGTAGGCGCGGACGAGCTTCCAGGCCGACTCGACCGCCTCCGAGCCGCCGGACGTGAAGAAGACGCGCTCCAGGCCGGCCGGGGCCAAGCCGGCGATCCGCTGCGCGAGCTCGATCGCGCGCGGGTGGGCGTAGCTCCAGTTCGTGAAGAAGTCCAGCTCGCGGATCTGCGCCGCGGCCGCGTCGGCAAGCTCGCTGCGGCCGTGGCCGCTGTTGACGCAGAACAGCGCCGACAGGCCGTCGAGGTAGCGCCGATCGTGCTCGTCGTAGACGTAGCAGCCCTCGCCGCGGACGATGATCGGGATCTCGGCGTCGGGACCGTAGCCGCCCATGCGCGTGAAGTGCATCCAGAGATGGCGCCGCGCCACCGCCTGCAGGTCGGCCGGGTCGATCGCCGGCTGCGAGATCGGCTCGCTCAGCTCGGTGGCCATGTTGGTGCTCCTCTCGTGGCGCGCACACGTACGCCGTTAGTGGCTATCCGCTTCGGACAACGGTAGCGGTCGGCCGCGATGGGTCAAGAGGCTCTACGGGCACATGCAGCGATCTCGCGTTATCCGATGTGTACAACCGGCGCCCGAATTCTTGGGCAGTGCGACTCTTGCGGAGCAGTCTGTCGCCGCGTAGCGTCCGAGCCCGCAGTCAGAAGAACGGAGAGGAGAGCCATGGCGGGCGCCGTCATCACCCCCGGAGAGGACGAACCCGTCCCCGCAGACGCCGGCGGCGTGCCCGACAAGGGCCTGCGCCGCGGCGCGATCGGTTTCGTCTCGAGCGTCGTGATCGGCGTCGCCTCGACGGCCCCCGGCTACAGCCTCGCCGCGACGCTCGGGCTGATCGTCGCCGCCGTCGGGTTCCAGGCGCCCGCCGTCCTGTGGGTCGCCTTCATCCCGATGCTCTGCATCGCGAGCGCCTACCTGTACATGAACCGCACCGACCCCGACTGCGGCACGACGTTCGCGTGGGTCTCCAAGGCGATGGGACCGTGGGCGGGCTGGATGGGCGGCTGGGCGATCGTCGTCGCCGACGTCGTCGTCATGGCGAACCTCGCGCAGATCGCGGGGCTGTACTCGTTCAAGCTCTTCGGCTGGGAATCGGCGGCGGGCTCGGTCGCCGCGGTGACCGCCGTCGGGGTCGTGTGGATCATCGTGATGACCGCGATCACGACGATCGGCATCCAGCTGTCGGCGCGCACGCAAGTGGTCCTGCTCAGCGCCGAAGTCGTGACGCTCGGCCTGTTCGCGGTCGTCGCACTCGTGCGCGTCTACTCCGGCGACGCGCTCGCCGGCTCCGAGCACCCGCAGCTGGCATGGTTCTCGCCCTTCGCGATCGACGGCGGCACGGCCGCGCTGACGACAGGCGTCCTGCTCGCCGTCTTCATCTACTGGGGCTGGGACAGCGCGGTCAGCGTCAACGAGGAGACCGAGAACCCGAGCGAGTCGCCGGGCCGCTCGGCGATCGTCTCGACGATTCTGCTCGTCGGCATCTACGTCCTCGTTGCGACAGCCGCGATCGCCTTCGCCGGCACGGAGAAGCTCGCCGACCAGGACGACGCGCTGGCGATCCTCGGAACCGACGTCCTCGGCGGCACGTTCGACAGCCTGCTGATCATCGCCGTGCTGACGTCGGCGGCGGCGTCGACGCAGACGACGATCCTGCCGACGGCGCGCACGACGCTGTCGATGGCGCGCTGCGGCGCGATGCCCGCCGGCCTGGGGGTCGTGCACCCGCGCTTCATGACCCCGCACGTGGCGACGATGCTCTTCGGGGCGCTGTCGATCCTCTGGTACGTCGGACTGACGATCGTCAGCGAGAACATCCTCTTCGACTCGATCGCTGCACTCGGCCTGATGATCGCCTTCTACTACGGGCTGACCGGCTTCGCCTGCGCGTTGTACTACCGCCGCGAGGGGCGTCGCTCGCTCAAGGGGCTGCTGTTCGCGGTGATCGCCCCCGCCGTCGGCGGCGTCATCCTCACATGGGTGCTCGTCAAGTCCGTGATCGACCTGTCCGACCCGGCGAACTCCGAGTCGGGCGACTCGTGGTTCGGGCTCGGCCCGCCGCTCGTCATCGGCATCGGCTTCATGGCGCTGGGAGCGGTCCTCATGACGGTCTGGAGCCGCCGCGAGCGAGCGTTCTTCCAGCGGCGCGCGGAGGTCTTCCACAGTGCCGACTAGGGCGGCCGGCCCAACCCGCGCGCCGATCGCCACCGTCCTGTTCGACGAGGCGCATGGCGAGGCGTGGACGATCCGGCCCGAAATCGCTCAGGCGATCGCGCCCGCGCATCCGCAAGACTCCTCCTACGAGCTCGCGGCGCAGGCGCTGCGCGCCCGCGACATCGCCGTCGTCGCGCACGTTGACGGGCCGCTCGACGGCGCCGCGCTCGGCCGCGCCGACGTACTCGTCCTCGCGCACCCGTCCGACGCGCGCTGGGAGCGCACCGTGCCGGGCGGCTCGCCGGTGCTGTCGGGCGATGAGCTCGACGCGATCGAGGCCTTCGTGCACGCCGGCGGCGGGCTGATCGTGCTGGGGGAGGAGGAGCAGGACAAGTACGCCAGCAACCTCAACGCGCTGCTTGACCGCTTCGGCATCGAGATCGCCAACGACGCCGTCTCCGACTACGAGTGCCACGACGCCGCCCCGCACTGGGTGCTCGCCGAGCTCGCGCGAGCGCGCGAGGGCGGGATCGATCTGCTCGCCCGTGTCGAAAGCGCGTGCTTCTACCGCGCCGGGCGCCTGGAGCTGCGCAACGGCGCCTACCCGCTCGCACGCGCGTCCGCCGGCGCATCGACCCCAGGAGCGACGCTGCTGGCCACGACCGAGCATGGCGCCGGGCGCGTCGTCGTCGCCGCCGACTCCGATCTCTTCGGCGATGACTGCCTCGCCAAGCACGACCACGAGGACCTCTGGTGCAACCTCGTGCAGTGGACCGCCGGCGGCGCGTATCGCCGCCCCGCCGCGGCGCCGATCTCGACCGCGAGCAGCGACCCGCACTGGGCCGTGCTGCGCGACGCCGTCGACCGGCTGCGCCTGTGCCAGCGCGCGGACGGCTCGATCGACCTTCAAGCGCACGCCGCCGCCGCGCTCGCCGGCGAGGTCGAGCAGATCGCCGCGGCCGTGGCCGCGCTCACGCCGCACTTCCCGCACGAGCTGGAATACCTGCACGCCGCGATCGCCGACCTGCGCGCATGGGCTGCCGGCGGCTACGGGACGCCCGACTTCGGCGCGTCGCTGGAGCTGTTCCGGCCGGACCTCTCCCGTCAGGACGGCATCGAGCACCTCGTCCTCTTTCCGATGCTCAAGCAGAACGGGCCGCGCGGGAGCGCCTTCGAGGCGCTGATCGTGCGCGTGCCGTGGCCCGACTGGCTGGCCGAGCTCGAGGCGACCCGCTACGACAACGCGAAGTTCGTGCCGGTCTCCTTCGTCGATTTCACGGCCGGCTACGACAGCGAGTGCGCGGTGCTGTTCCCCGAGACCGTCTCGGTGGCGACCCGGCCCAAGCAGCACCATTTCGGCGCCATCTTCTGCGACCGCGAGGCCGAGCGCTTTCGCCGCACGGTCGGGGCCGCCGCGCAGCTGCTCAAGCTCAACCTCCCGCCGGACGCGGCTGGTCTGCTCACGTCGCAACCGGTCTCCGAGCAGGCCTTCGCGCTCTGGGACCTGATCCACGATCGCGCGCACAGCCGGGGCGATCTGCCGTTCGACCCGTTCATGATCCGCAAGCGGATGCCGTACTGGATGTACGCGCTCGAGGAGCTGCGCTGCGACCTCACCGCCTACGGCGAAGCGGTGCAACTCGAACGCGGGGGCTTTGGTTTCGCGCGCTTCGTGCAGTACGCGATGGTCCTGGACAGGATGCTGCGTTTCCCGATCACCGGCGAGCGTGTTCGCAACTACGACGGTCTCGGCGGGCAGGTGCTGTTCGCCTTCCTGCACCGCACCGGCCGACTGCAGTGGACCGACAACCGCTTGACGATCGACTGGGCCACGCTCCCCGCCGGCATCGCCGAGCTGCGCGCGCTCATCGACACGCTCTACCGCGACGGGATCGACCGCACGCAGCTTGCGCACTGGGGCGCGGCGCACGACCTCGTCGCGACCTACGTGCCGTCGGCGAGCGGCTCGCGCTGGGTCGCCGGCGCGCGCCCATTCGGCGATGGCGACGAGGCGCGGGCCACGGTCGACCTCGTGCTCGACGACGAGTTCCCGCTGTCGATCTTCTTCAGCTCGCTGCGCACGGCGATGGCGGACGCGCTTGTGCGTCCGCCTCTACGCTGACCGCGTGAAGGGCTTTGCCTCCGACAACTACGCCGGCGCGCATCCCGAGGTCCTCGCGGCCATCGCGGCCGCCAACGACGGCCACGCCGTCGCCTACGGCGCGGACCCGTGGACCGCGCGCGCCGAGGAGCTGCTGCGCGCGCACTTCGGCGCGCAGACCGTGTCGTACCTCGTCTTCAACGGCAGCGCCGCCAACGTCCTGTGCCTGCGGGCGCTGTGCCGTCCGTGGGAGTCGGTCATCTGCGCCGCGCAGGCCCACATCAACGTCGACGAGGGCGGGGCGCCGGAGCGGATCGCGGGCGTCAAGCTGCAGGCCGTCCAGACGATCGACGCCAAGCTGACGCCCGAGCACGTCGAGTGGCAGCTCGGGCGCATGGGCGACGAGCACGCCGTGCAGCCGCGTGTCGTGAGCGTCACGCAGAGCACCGAGCTCGGCACCCGCTACACGACGTACGAGCTGCACGCGCTCGCCCACTTCGCACACGAGCGCGGCCTGCTGCTGCACGTCGACGGCGCCCGCCTGGCCAACGCCGCCGCCTCGCTCGACGCATCGCTCGCCGGGATCACGACCGACGTGGGCGTCGACGCGGTCTCCTTCGGCGGGACGAAGAACGGGCTGCTGGTCGGCGAGGCCGTCGTCTTCTGCGATCCCGCTCACGCCGAGGGCTTTCAGTACCTGCGCAAGCAGACGCTGCAGCTCGCCTCCAAGGGGCGCTTCCTCGCGGCGCAGTTCATCGCGCTGCTGGAGGGCGACCTGTGGCTGCGCAACGCCGCCCACGCCAACGCGATGGCGACGCGCCTGGCCGACGCGCTCGCCCATGTTCCAGGCGTGCAGCTGACTCAGCCCGTGCAGGCCAACGCGCTTTTCGCGGTCCTCGCCGCCGCTGTCACCGAGCGCCTGCAGCGCGACTGGCCCTTCTACACCTGGGATCCGACGACCGGCGAGGTACGGCTCGTGTGCTCGTGGGACACGACCGAGGACGAGGTCGATGCGTTCGCCGCGGACGTCCGCGCCGCTACGATCGCCGTCGACCAGGAGACGAAAAAGGGAGTGCAGGGATGACGATGGGCGCCGGATTTCACGAGTTGTGGCCGACCCCGATCGGGCTGCACCGCTATCCCGAAGCCGCCACGCTGAATCCACTCCTGGTCCGGGTGTTCGAGGAAGGACGGGCAGCCCAGCGCAAGAAGCGGGGCGAGGAGCCGGCGCCCTTCTTCGCCAGCGATGACGACCTGCTGCACCGTGTGAAGGTCCCCGAGTGGCAGGACTTCGTCCGCTTCCTCGTCGACAGCCTCGGCGAGACCGCCAAGCAGGCCAATCGCGTGGCCTGGGCCGGCCGCGACCTGGAGCTGAAGGTCGGCATCGAGGGGATGTGGTTTCAGTTCAGCAACGGCGGGGCGTTCCACGACGTTCACACGCACGGCAACTGCTCGTGGTCTTCGGCGTACATCGTCCAGATCGACGACACCGCCGATCGCGTGTCACACCCGGTCTATGGCGCCGCGAACGGCGTGACGCGCCTCTACGGCCCGCACTTCTCGGCCCTCGGCGGCGCCTTCGTCGACGTCGGCAACGCCTACCTGCAGCCGCCGCATCACGACATCGAGCCCTTGCC
>DATLNO010000017.1:0-10823 GCA_035536715.1 Solirubrobacteraceae bacterium | reverse complement strand
GCCTCACCTACACCCCCAACGGCATCGCGCTGGACCAACTCACCCACACCCAACAACGCATCCTCGAACTGCTCGACATCCAGCCGCCCTGGCCACAACAACCAGACCATGCCGCCGCCAACTGCGGAAAACGCGGCTAGTGCTAGTAGCTAGTCCCGCTTCGTGAGCACGGCGACGGCCCGAGGCACGCGCGCAGCCGAATAGGCGTTGCGTGTGCCAAGCGGGCCGTTCGTCGTTGTGCGGCCGTCGCCTACGCTTCGGCGCATGCAGCCCAGCACGGTCGACCGGGCGGCGGCCGAGCAGGCGATCCTCGACCTGCTCGCCGCCCGCGACTCGGGAAAGACGATCTGCCCGTCCGACGCGGGGCGATCCGCCTGCGAGCAGTGGCCGGCGACGGGTGTTCCTCTACGTGACCCGGAGGTGAGTCCGAATAGCAGCCCCCCGTATCGCGGTGCGTCGAGAGTGTTCTTTGGACGGATGATCGAGCGCGGCGTTAGGACTGCATGAGAGCAGATCCGGCGCAGAAAGCGGCGCGGGGCCACGGAGGGTGATACACGCCCGCGTCACCCAGCGGTTCGTGGCACGCAGCGCGGTGGGGGGCAGATGCGCCACGCCCGGGGTCACGTCAGCCGGTCCCAGCACGGGAGCAGCGATCTCCGCACCGGAGCGACCACGACCGATCAGCCACGTGAACAACCTGCTCGGGTCTTACACCTATAGCTGGCCGAGCTCTGACGTGATCTCGGCGACGCTGGCCTTCGCGTCGCCGAAGAGCATCTGCGTCTTCTCGTTGTAGAAGAGCGGGTTCTCGATCCCTGCGAAGCCGGACGCCATCGAGCGCTTGAGGACGATGACCTGCTTGGATTCGTCGACGTTGAGGATCGGCATGCCGTAGATCGGCGAGTCGGGCTTCATGCGCGCGTCGGGGTTCGTGACGTCGTTGGCGCCGATCACGAGGGAGACGTCCGTACGGCTGAACTCCCCGTTGATGTCGTCCATCTCCCTGAGCTGGTCGTAGGGCACGTCGGCCTCGGCCAGGAGGACGTTCATGTGCCCCGGCATGCGGCCCGCGACCGGGTGGATCGCGTACTTGACCTCGATCCCCTTCTTCTCCAGCGCCTTGGCCATCTCTCGCACGGTGTGCTGGGCCTGGGCGACCGCCATGCCGTACCCCGGCACGACGACGACCAGGCGCGCGTAGGCGAGCAGGATCGCGACGTCCGCCGCGCTCGTCGAGCGCACCGTGCCGCCGTTCTCTCCCCCACCGCCTTCGACCGCAGGCGCCTCGCCGCCGAAACCGCCCAGCAGCACGGAGCCGATCGAGCGGTTCATCGCCTTCGCCATCTGGTCGGTCAGGATCGTGCCCGACGCGCCGACGATCATCCCGGCCACGATCAGCGCGTAGTTGTTCAGCGCGATGCCGGCGGCCGCCGCGCTGAGGCCGGTGAACGCGTTCAGGGTCGAGATCACAACCGGCATGTCGGCGCCGCCGATCGGCAGCACGGCCAGGTTGCCCAGGATTCCGGCGCAGACGAGGATGATGATGAACAGACCCTCCGTCTCCGAGCCGAGCAGGATCGCGACACCCGCGCCGATCGCGACCGCCAGCAGCGCGATGTTCACAAACAGGCCGGCCGGGATCTTCACCGGGCTGCCGGAGATCAGGCCCTGCAGCTTGCCGAAGGCGATGTTCGAGCCCCAGAAGGAGATCGAGCCGATGATCGCGGCGAAGACGAGCGGGATGCCGACCGCGAGGTCGTCGGAGAGGTCGAACGGCTCGCGAAACTCGGCCCACGCGATGAGCGCCACCGCGCCGCCGCCGACGCCGTTGAACAGCGCGACCATCTGCGGCATCTGGGTCATCTTCACGTTGCGGGCGCTCGGAACGCCGACGATCGTGCCGATGATCAGGCCGACCGCGATGAGCAGGAAGTCGGCGCCGTCCAGCGCGGGCTCCAGCAGCGTCGCGAGGACGGCGATGAGCATGCCGAAGGCCGCGATCTTGTTGCCCTGGACCGCCGTCGTCGGGCTCGTGAGCTTCGCGAGGCCCATGATGAACATCGAGAACGCGACGAGGTACGCCGCGGTGATGAAGTCGGGGTCCTGGAAGAAGGCGGTGGCCGTCATGGCTTCTCGGCGTCCTCCGAGGCGACCGGCTCGGGCTTCTTCTTGAACATGCTCAGCATGCGGTCGGTGACGAGGAAGCCGCCGACGACGTTGATCGTGCCGAACGCGATCGCGATGACGATCAGCAGGCGGCTGAGGAAGCCGTCGGCGTGCCCGATCGCGACGAGGCCGCCGAGCAGGACGATGCCGTGGATCGCGTTCGTGCCGGACATCAGCGGCGTGTGCAGCGTGTTGGGCACCTTCGAGATGACCTGAAAGCCGACGAACGCGGCAAGGACGAGGACCGCGATGTTCGTGAGGATCGTGCTGGTCATCGTCTTCTACCTCGCCTCGTCCTCGTCGGCCTCGGCGTCTGCGTCGCGCAGCGCCGTGTCGTCCTCGTCCTCGTGGTCGTCGTCGTCGGCATCGGGCTCGGGAGCGGGCGGCATGTCCTCCGCCTCGGGCGTGGCCCCGGGCTCGGCGGCGGCGGGCGCAGCCGGGGCCGCCGATCCGCCGGCGGCCTCGACGGTCTTCTTCGCGCCGGCATGGACGATCTCGCCGTCGCGGGTGATGCAGGCGCCGGCGATGATCTCGTCGTCGAAGTTGAGATTGATCCTCCCGTCCTCGCCGACGAGCAACTCCAGCAGCGACTGCACGTTGCGCGAGTACAGCGATGAGGAGTGCTCGGCCATCGTGGCCGGTAGGTTCAGCGGCGAGACGATCGTGACGTCGTGCTTGACGACGGTCTCGCCCGGCTCGGTCAGCTCACAGTTGCCGCCGGTCTCACCCGCGAGGTCGACGATGACGCTGCCGGCCTTCATCTTCTCGACGCTTTCGGCGGTCACGAGGCGCGGCGCCGGCCGCCCGGGCACCAACGCCGTCGTGATGACGACGTCGAAGGTCGCGATCTTGTCGGCGAGCTCCTGCTGCTGGGCCTTCTTCTCTTCGTCGGTGAGCTCGCGGGCGTAGCCGCCCTCGCCCTCTGCGCCTTTGCCGGCCTCGAGCTCGAGGAACTGCGCACCGAGGGATTGGACCTGCTCGGCGACGGCGGCGCGCACGTCATAGCCGGTGACCTGGGCGCCCAGGCGGCGCGCCGTGGCGATCGCCTGCAGCCCGGCGACGCCCGCGCCGAGCACGAGCACCTTGGCGGGAGGGACCGTCCCTGCGGCGGTCATCATCATCGGCAGGAAGCGGCCGAAGTGGTTCGTCGCGACCAAGACGGACTTGTATCCGGCGACGTTCGACTGCGAGGACAGTGCGTCCATCGACTGCGCTCGCGAGATGCGCGGAATCGCCTCCATCGCAAAGGCCGTGGCGCCGGCATCGGCGAGCGCCTGCGTTCCCTTCGCGTTCGAGAGCGGGCCGAGGAAGCCGATCAGGACTGTGTCCTTGCCGAGCTTCGCGATCTCCTCATCCGACGGCGCGGCAACCTTCGCGACGACGTCCGCGGTCCAGACATCGTCGGAGATCGTGGCGCCCGCGTCCTCGTAGAGCGCGTCGGAGAGCATCGATCCCGCGCCGGCGCCGGACTCCACGCTGACCTCGATGTCCTTGGCCGTGAGCTTGCGCACGATCTCAGGGACGAGCGCGACGCGCGTCTCACCCGCTGCAGTCTCCTTGGGAACCCCGACCTTCATGCGGGGCGAGAAGATACCGACTCGCGAGTCAACGACCGGTCACGGCTGCGGAACGGCGACGGGCAGATCGTCGGAGATCGCGAGTGCGAAGCGATCTTTGAGCACCGATTCGTCCAGTGCCCGGGCGGCCGCGTCGACGCCGGCGTCGTCAGTGCCGGTGACAAACCACACCGGCTGGCGATCCCTGGCGCGGGTCGCGGCGATGAACCCCGTGGCGGCGCCGAGCGTCCTGGCGACCTTCCCACCGGCATCGAGCACGAGCAGGCGCTGCGCCGAGGCATCGAAGCGAGCGTGCACGCCGCTCTCGCGCGGTCCGGCGTCGAGGCTGTCGGCCTCGAACTCGCGCCCGCGTAGCCGTGACCACGGCCCGACGAGGATCCGCACCGTCATGTCCGCCGCGCTGCGGCTGATGACGCTGCGCCCCGCCACCACGCCGAGGCTCACGAGCTTGTCCGCCACCCGGGCGCAGACACCGGCCCGCGGGTCCTCACACTCGACGCGCGTGGGCAGGCGCTTGCCGTCGATGCCGTGCAGGAACGGCTCGGGGAAGGAGCCCACCACCGCCGGGATCTCGCGCGCTACGCCGGCATCGTGCTGATCGAGCCAGACGCGGTCGCCGCCGTGCACCTCGAGCTCGGCGGCCGGCTTGTCGGGCAGCATCCCGTTGACGAACAGGCTCTGACCCCCGCGCATGTTGGGATAGCGCTGGAATATCCGGGTCAGGCCGCCAGGCGGCGGGACGCGCTCACGGGTGAGCACGATGAAGTCCTCGGCCCCGAAGTCGCGCGTGACCGTCAGCCCGATCTCGTCGCTGTCCGTCCGCGCCGACTGTCCACAGCCGGCGAGCGTCGTCGCGGCAAGGACGAGCGCCAGCATGCGGGCGGTTTTCGGGGGCTGCATCGCGCGCGCACTGTAGCGTTGGTCAGGCCCATGACCGTCAACCTCACACGCATCTACACGAAGCTCGGCGACAGCGGCGAAACGCACCTCGGCGACATGAGCCGCGTGCCAAAGACGCACCCGCGGATCGAGGCCTACGGCGACGTCGACGAGCTCAACGCGCAGATCGGCGTCACGCTCACCATCGAGGGTCTGCCGGTCGGATATTCCACATGGTTGCGCCGCATCCAGAACGACCTCTTCGACGTCGGTGCCGACCTCGCGGTCCCCCACGGCGGTGACCGTGAGCGCTTGCGGGTCAGCGCCGACCAGACGACGTGGCTCGAGGCCGCCTGCGACGAGGTCAACGACACGCTCGAGCCGCTGAAGTCCTTCGTCCTCCCCGGCGGCACGGCCGCGGCGGCGCAGCTGCACGTCTGTCGCACGGTCTGCCGCCGCGCCGAGCGTCGCGCGCTGCTCGTCGAGGACTCCAACCCCGAGGTCGTGCGCTACCTCAACCGCCTTTCGGATCTGCTGTTCATCCTCAGCCGCGGCGCCAACGACGGCGAGGAACCGCTCTGGCAACCCGGGAAGTCGCAGGCCTGAGTCATGGACGGCGAGGAGATCCGCACGCTGCTGGCCTCCGTCACGGCCCCGGCCGAAATGGCGATCCCGGTCCCGCCGAACATGTCGGCGATCCCTGCGGCGCCGATCATGGATGCCGGTGCCGACCCGGCCGAGGTCGAGGCCTGGGTGCGCTCGGTCCGGGGCTGGCCCAAGCGCGTGCCACCGATGTTCGCGCCGCCCGACGCGACGGAGCGCGACCTCATGTTCTACATCGTGCCCGACAAGGAGCTCGAGAGCGCGCGGGCACCCGCCGTCTCGCTGGGCGGCGCCGACCTGATCGCGTTCGTGCCGACGAAGGACATGGGCAAGGCGCGGCCGTTCTACGAGAAGACGCTGGGGCTTCGGATGGAGGGCGAGAGCCCGGTCGCGTGCGCCTTTCGCGCCGGCGGCGTGCTCGTACGCGTCATCGTCGTGGAGCAGCTGACGCCGTTTCCCTTCACGCTGCTGGGCTGGAGCGTCGAGGACATCACGGAGACGGTGGCGGCGCTCGCCGCGCGCGGCGTCGCGTTCGATCGCTTCGAGGGCGTCGATCAGGACGAGCTCGGCATCTGGAGGTCGCCTGGGGGCGCGCAGGTCGCGTGGTTCAAGGATCCCGACGGCAACACGCTCTCGCTGACGCAGTTCTGACCGCGCCCGCTGGCTACACTCGCGCCATGCCTTCAGACGATTCGATCCGCTCCCTGCTCGCCGGAATCCCGCCCCAGCCCTTCATCTGGGCCGAGAAGGGCTGTGTCGTGATCATGGAGGACAAGGTCATCGAGGCCGGCGCGGACCTCGCCGAGGTGCTCGCCTGGGTCGAGTCCGTCGGCGGCCACCCGGACCGGACGATCCCGGTGGCGGGCACGCGCCGCGGCACGAGCGCGGTGCCCAAGCCGGTCGGCCGGCGGTATTACGTCGTGCCCGAAGCCGCCCTGTCGGGCGACGTCGCCGCCTAGTCGTCGCCGCGGCGATAGCCGCTGCGCAGCAGGTTCGTGTAGGCCCGGATGCCGTCGGCCGAGCCGAGATGAACGCCGTCCGAGGCGAACCAGTCCTCGTGCCCGGCCGAGAGCCTGACCCAGTCGAGCACGCGCACGCGGGTCGTCCAGATCCGGCCGGCCGCATAGATCGCGGCGGCGCCGTGGCTGGGAAGGTTGACGGGCTTGCGGGCAGTGATCAGCGCGAGCCGGCGGTCCGGCCCCATGATCCGCAGGACGCGCTGGATGTCCTTGACCGTGAATGGCCCGTTCGAGCCGAGCGCGACGACGACGACCGCTGGCAGCGTCCCGTTGCGCGCCTTCAGCGCGATCATCCGCTCCGCATCGCGAAACGAGCGGCAGGGCTTGGCGTCGGCGTCGAAGCCCGTGCTGCCGAGCAGCGGGACGGAGTAGATCATCACCGAGTCGCCGATGACGTAGGTCGGGAGCGGCTTGCCGGCAACGCGCTGGGCCTTCGCCGTCGTGGCCTTCTTGAAGCAGCCGGCGTCGACCGCCGCGACAGCGGCGGGCGGCGCCCGAACGGCGAGCCCGGCGACGACGAGCAGCAATACGATGGCGGCGGCACCGCGAGACATACCCCGCATTCTCCATGCCCGACCCCCGCGGCGTCCGCAGTCGTGTGAAGCCAGTCCAGTGTCACCTGCACGGCGATGTGCGCTCGACGGCGCGCTCGCCGCTGTCGCTCGCGCGGATCCTGCCCGTCGCGGCGGTCAGCCGGCTAGGAGCAGCCTTCGACGAAGTTGATCTCGGGCGAGTGACCTGTGCTGATCGCGGAGATCTTGCCGTCCGCCAGCGTGAAGATGACCTTGCGGTTGCCTTGGCGCAGGACGAGATCGTCCTCGTCGGGCACGTACGTGTGCGGGACGCGTGCGAGCCTGCCGGGGCGAAGCGCCTTGACGGCCACCGCTCCGCGTAAGTAGGAGCACTCAGCGCGGCGGCACGCGCTGCTCCACCTCGCACGTCGGGAACCGGCCGTCAGGAGACGTCGCGGGTGAACGTGCTACCGCCCTCGAGCGGGCGGAAGACCTGCTTGAAGTCAAAGGCGTAGTCGAAGTCGTCCTTTTCGGCTTCGAGGGCCCCCTCGATGTCCACGTTGTGCACGATCACCAGCTCCTCGCGCACGTGCGAGGCCTGAATCAGGCAGATGCCCGACGGTGCCCAGAGTCCCGAGCCGCCCCAGAACGGCGCACCGCTGACGCCGTGGTTGCCGACGGCGTTGCAGGCGATCGTCCAGATCTGATTGGTGGCCGACGACGCCGACATGACCGAGTCCCACAGCGCGCCGTAATAGTGGTCGGTGCGCTGGTTCATACGCGGGTATTCACGGCGCCCGGCGGCCCGCCACGACGCGATCTGCACGATCGCGTCGACCTCCTCCACCATCGAGTACTCGCGCAGCAACTCGCTGAAGAGGTAGTCGTAGCAGGTGGTGAACCCAAGCCGCCCGTGGCGGGTGCTCAGGACCAGGCGGTCGTCGCGACCGCTCTCGGTGTAGTCCTTCTCGATCCCCGGCAGGAAGACCTTGTCGTAGGTGTTCTCATCGGCGAGGTAGTCAGCGTCGCGGCCGATCACGAACGTGCGGTTCAAAAAGCGCTCCTGCTGCTCGACGGCAGCGAGGTTGTTGAGCACGATCGCCTCGAGATCTCCGCCGATCAGCGGCTGCAGCTCGCTCTCGATCCAATCCGCGTGAAGCTTGGTGACGGCCTGCTTCATGTAGGCCAGGCAGTCCTCGCGCTCGTCCCAGAAGTACCCCGACAAGCAGAACTCGGGGAACACGGCGATGTTGACCCCGCGCTCCTTGAAGATGCTCGCGGCCCGCAGGATCTTGTCCTTGTTGGCCTCGATGTCGGGGACGGCGGCGCGGACGTTGGCCAGCCCCACCGACAGCTTCGAATCGTCATCGCAGTAGCTGCGCTCCACGACGACGAGCTCGTCGCTCTCCATGGGCCTCCTCGATGTCCGGGCCGCCGACCCTACCAGCCACTCGTCGTGTCGCTCGGGGCGAGGCGGAGCACTGTCTCCAGAGTGTTGCTCGCACACTGACGCCGCTTCGGGCGACGCTACGCGGCTAAGGAGCGGACGTGTACAAGGCGCGTCGTTTCATGACTTCAGTAACAGTCGCTCAAGGTCTTGCTTCTGCTTTGCGCGAAAACCAGCACGCTGAACGCGCGTAGCGAGAGAGTGTGTGATGCCGCCCTGCAGTTCTCACCAGCGCATCGCGGGTCTAACATGCGTGCGATGAAAGGCGAACTGGACGACGATACGCAGCAGACACCGGAGGAGCTCAGGGCCGATGGCCTCGGCGGGGGAGAGGAACAGGAGATCGCCGAGGACAAGGAGCCCGGTGCGGCAGATTTTCTGAGAGCGGCGAAGGAGGGAGCGAAACGCCTTAGAAAGCTGGAGCCCTAGCGTAGATCGGGATTCGACGGTCCCTCTGGCTCCGGCTCCACAGTCGGGCGGCGGCGAGCGACTCGGTCACGCGCTCAGCACGCTGTCGCCTGGCGTCAGCGCGCTGCCGTCGCGTCGCCGAGGTTCGCGCCCTGCTCGATCAGTTCGCATTGCACGTCGCCGGCGGGGAGGTCTCGCGGGGCGACGCCGGTTTGTGCAGCGAGCGCGGCCGCGACGCCGGCCGCCTGGCCGGTCGCGAGCGCGATCGGCGTGACGCGATAAGAGGAGTGCGCCTCGTGTGTACCGGAGATGCAGCGTCCGCCGACGAGCATCCCGTCGACGTTGCGCGGGATCAGGCAGCGCAACGGGATGTCGTAGGCGCCCCCGATCGGGAGGCGCTGTAGCAGTGTGCCGCGGCCGCCCTTGGGATCATGGATGTCGATCGGGTATGAGCCGCGGGCGATGACGTCGTCGAAGTGGCGCGAGCACAGCACGTCGTCAGCGGTGAGCTGGTACTCGCCGACGATGCGGCGCGTCTCGCGGACACCGATGTGGGTGCCACTCTGCACGACGTACGCCTCGTCGAAACCGGGCACGCGCCTGCGCAGGAACGTCATGATCTGATCCATCTGGCGGCGCGCGAGGTGCTCGGCGCGCGTCAGGTCAAACACGTCGATGCCGAGAGCGCCGGACACGCGGGTGCTGTTGACGCTGACCTCACGCTCGTGCGGCGTCGCGAAGAACAGCATGTCCTCGCGAGGCAGATCGAGCTCGCCCGCCTCGCGTGCCCGCTCGACGAGTTCGCGTAGCCCCGAGACGCCGTGCCACTGGTCGGGATGTTCGCGCACGTAGTCCGAGAAGCGCGCCCGTTCGAAGTCGACGATGCGGAACATCAGCGTCATCGGCTGCACGAGGCCGTCGTCACGGCCGATGTCGTAATCGGCGCCGGCCGCCGCCGCGAGATCGCCGTCGCCGGTGGCGTCGACGAGGACCGGGGCCTCTATGGCGATGGGTCCCGACTTGGTCTCGAGCACCACCCCTGAGGGTCGGCGTGGCTCGCCGGTCACGCCGGAGGCGAAGGCATGCAGCAGGTAGCGCACACCGGCGGCGTCGAGCAGCTCGAGCGCGGCGGACTTATACGCCTCGGGATCGATCGGGACCGTGAATCCGGTCTCCTCGCTCGGGGCGATCGCGCCGCCACGGTGAAGCAGGCGCTGCATGAGCTCCAGCAGCGCGCCGGCCACGACGGGCTCACCGGGCCCGTGATCGGTCGGCAGCAGCCGAAGCGGCTCGTCGTCGCCGCGCGCCCGCGCACCGCGCACCTCGTTGTGCCAGGACATGAGCGGCATGACGAGCGCCACCGTCGCGTTGCCACCGAGAAATCCGTAGCGCTCGGCGAGCACGACGTCGGCTCCGGCGTGCGCGGCTCCGACCGCCGCCCCGATCCCCGCCGGCCCGCCGCCGACGACAACGACGTCAGGGCGCGCCGCGACGGTCGCGCGCCTGGCAGGCAGCGTGATCTGCGCCGGCCGGTCAGGACGCTGCAGTGGGGGCACGGTGATCCAGGAGATCGACAATCAGGCGGACGTTCTCACGAGCTGCCTCCTGCAGACTCGGCAGACGCTCGCGAACATGCTCGACCTGCTCGTCGCGACTGTCCCAGAGGCGATCGATGTGCGACAGCAGCGCGCCGGCGTGACCTGACCGCTCCGAGTCCGGGGACCGCACATCGAGCGACTCGAGGAAGTCGCGGACCTTCGACGCGTAGGGCAGCGCCGCGACAGGGACACCCGCCGTCGCCGCGAGCAGCAGGAAGTGCAGGCGCATCCCGACCGCCATCTCCAGGTGCTCCATCAGGCCGCGCAGCTCGCGCGGCCCATAGCCGCGCTTCAGCACCCACGCTTGCTCGGGCAATGCCATCCGGCCGATAACCCGATGCGCCTCGCGGATGTCCTTGCTCTCCAGGGGCACGAAGACGACCTGCGCGTCGAAGCGGTCGACCATGAAGTCCGCAGCGTCGGCGAGCAGCGCGTGGTAGTCAGCGGCCTGCATCTCGGACATCGCGCCGCCGGCCTCGCGCACCGACATGCCGATCAGCCGTTGGCCGTCAGACAGCCCCTCGCGCTCGAGCATCCGCTGCGTGAACGGCTCGGGCTCGAGCAGCAGCGCTGGATCTGCCGTCACGGTGATCTCCCGCGTCACCCCGCTCTCC
>DATLNO010000016.1:0-16548 GCA_035536715.1 Solirubrobacteraceae bacterium | reverse complement strand
ATGACTGCGGATTCTCGCCGTTCTCGATCGACGAGAAGCCCAACCACGGCTCACCGGACTACGCCCGCGAGATCGCGTTTCAGAAGATCGCCAACCGCGTCGAAGGCACCCGCCGCGCAGCAGAGAAACTCGGCGTCGGCTAAGCCTGAAGGTTCCACACGTCAGCGAACGGCCCGCCTCCGGCGGGCCGTTCGTGGTTGTGCTGCGATTCGTGGCAGGTGGGTGTAGATCTGTTGCGTTTGCGACGCCACGATCGGGTCCATGATCTCGGCTTTGCGCTTAACTGGTGCTGGGCGCAAGATAAGCACCAACCGACCGGATGACGCGGCGGTCGCTCGCCTCGCTGCGACTCAGAACGGTGTGGTCAGCTCACGACCCCAGAGCCCACGCATGCGCCTCGACCGCGTCGAGATCGCCGCAGCGCCAGGGCGCGAGACCCTCGCCGCGCGCCCGCCGGTCAAGGCGCGTCAGGCAGCCGCAACTCGGCCTCGGCGTTGCGGATGATCCGCTTGCCGCCCTGCTCGCAGCCGCACTCGACGACGACAACCCCGTCGTCGACCGAGGCGACCTTGCCCGTCACGACGAGCTCGTGCTCGGGCAGCCCCATCCCGCGAAACTGCACGCTCAGGCGCTTCAGCGACTCGGGGCCGCCGCCGGCATCCGTCTGAGCGCGCGCGACCTGGGCCATCGTGTAGAGCCCGTGCAGGATCCTCCCGGGCAGGCCGACCTGCTGAGCGAACTCCTCGTCGATGTGGATCGGGTTGAAGTCGCCCGACGCTCCCGCGTAGCGGACCGTCAGGTACTTGTCCGGCGTCACCGCGAGCGGCTCGATCTCGTCGCCTGGCTTCATCACGCTCCTCGCACGATGTTCGACCAGCGTCCCGAGCAGACGGTCTCGCCCCGTGCGTTGACCGACTCGGACGCGAAGACGTAGAAGCCGTTGCCGGCGCGCTCGGTGATGTCGGCGACGCGCACCGTCGTCGTGATCTCGTCGCCTGCGATGACCAGCGGTCCCCACGTGAACTCCTGACCGCCGTGCACCATGCGCGAGAAGTCGATCCCGACCTCGGGATCGAACAGCACCGGCCACAGTGCCGGGAAGCTGTAGACGACCGCGAACATCGGTGGCGCGACAACGTCCGCGTGGCCGGCCTCCCGGGCGGCCGCGACGTCGAGATGCAGCGGGTTCGTCTCTCCCACCGCAAACGCGTACTCGCGAATCTTCTCGCGCCCGACGGAATATTCCGCGGGGGGATAGGTCTTTCCGATGACGCCCGTGTTGATCCCCACGCGCCACAGTTCTAGCAGGCGGGCGGGCGCGTCAGGCGAGCAGGTCCGTCACGGTTCTCGGCCGCGAGCCACGGAACTCGAAGAAGTCTTGTCAGACGATCGTCGCGACGGTTCCGCCGTCGGCCGACCATGCCGCTCCGGTCACCGTGGAAGCCCGCGCGGAGCACAGAAAGACGATCACGGCGGCGACCTCGTCGGGCTCGGCCATGCGGCCGAGCGGGATCTTCGCCGCCTGCGCCGCGAGCGCCTCGTCGTGGGAGATCCCGCGCGCCTCGGCGGCCTGGTCGGCGAGCCCACCCGGCGCGGTCCACAGCGACGACGTCACGGCGCCTGGCGCGACCGCGTTGACGAGCACCCCGTCGCCGGCGTAGCGATCGGCGAACACGCGCGAGAGCGACAGCTGCGCGGCCTTCGTGACCGCGTAGGCGGGGTTCGTCAGCGACGGGCGCTTGCCCGCCGACGAGCATACGTTGACGATCCGGCCACCGCCGGCCGCGGCCATCCGCGGCCCCGCCGCGCGCATGAGCCGCATCGGACCCATGACGTGCAGCTCCCACTGCGACTGCCAGTCGTCGTCGCTGAGCTCCTCCAGCGAGCGCACGAACGAGGTCCCCGCGTTGTTGACGAGCACGTCCGCGTCCCCGAGCCGCTGCTCGCAGGCCGAGACGATCAGATCGCCGGCATCTGGCTGCGTCACGTCCGCGGCCAGTACCTCGCAGTCGCCGCCGATCGCTGCCGCCACGCGCTCCAGCTCCTCGAAGTCGCGCGCCACGAGCAGCACCCGCGCGCCCTCTTCGACGAGCATCCGCGCCGTCGCCAAGCCGATTCCGCGCGTCGCGCCGGTGACGATGCAGGCCTTGCCGCCGAGTCCGAGATCCATCCGCTCCTCCCTCAGCCGCGCGCGCGCTTGGCGTCGTAGAGGATCTCCAGGAAGCGCTCGGGGTCGGCCACGTCGGCCCCGCCGACGCGTGGGCGCAGCGCCCCGTCGAGCTGCACCGCAAGGCGCGCCCGGGCTTCCCTGGCCAGGCTGTTGCGGCGCTCGAGAAACGCGCGCACCGTGACCAGATCCTCGGCCGGAACGGCGCTCACATCCCAATGGGCACCGGCCCCGGCGTGCACCGGCTCGACGCCCGTCGCCGCCCCGCCGGCCGCGAAACGCGGCTGCTCGGCATCGATCCCGCGACGGTCGCGAATGACGATCGTGTCGGCGGCGAGGTCACCGAGACGCTGGTTGCGCTTCGTAACGGCGATCGAGACGATCGACGGCAGGTAGCTCAGCGTCATGCCGTCGACGAGCCGCAAGACGTTGCGAATCAGGCTCGCCGTGATGTCGACAGGGCGCCCGCTGGAGCGCACGACGCGCAGCCCGCCGATCGACTTTCCCGGCGTGCGGCCGCGGCGCATCGTCTCGAAGCCGACGTCGTAGGCCAGAAGCGTCAGACCGATCAGCGGGACGATGACGATCGCGCCGTAGTCGCCGAAGGTGCCATACAGGATCACAAGGAGCACGCCGAGGATCAGCCCCTTGAACAGGAGGTCCAGTCCTCCCGCGATCGCCCGCGAGCCCATCCCCGCGAGCGTCATCTCAAGCGCCACGCCTTCCGGCGTCGGGATGGTGATGCGATCCTCGTACTGCACAGATATGAAGGTAGAGCGTTTCATCGGCGAGCGAGAGGGCGACTGGCGCGAGCTCGACGAGCTGCTGCGCGCCCGCGGGCGTCGCCGGCGACGCCGTCCGGCGGCGGACGTGCTGCGACTCGGCGCCCTCTATCGCGGCGCCGCCGCCGACCTCGCGCTCGCCCGCCGCCGGCACCCCGGCGACGCGATCGTCCCTCGCCTGGAATCGCTCGTCGCGCGCGCGCGGCAGGCGGTCTACGCCGACGATCCAGCCCGTAGGTCGCTGCGCACGTTCTTCGGCCGCACGTACTGGGTGCGGGTGCGCGAGCGCCCGCTGGCGCTGGCGCTCGGGATCGCGCTCCTGCTCGTTCCCGCCGCGCTGACGATCGCCTGGTCGATCAGCGACACGGGCGCAGCCGTCGCGCTCGTCCCGGAGCAGTTCCGCGGCGCCGTCGAGCCCGTCGGCGACACCGGCATGACCGCCGCGGAAACGGCGGCCTTCTCGAGCGCCGTGATGACGAACAACATCCAGGTGACGTTCCTGGCGTTCGCGGCCGGGATCCTGTTCGGCCTCGGGACCGCGTTCATCGTCGCCTACAACGGCGCGGTGCTGGGCGCCGTCGCGGGTGGCGCGATCGCCAACGGCAACGGCATCGAGTTCGCCGAGTTCGTCACGGCACATGGGGTGATCGAGCTGTCCTGCATCGCTGTCGCAGCCGCCGCCGGCATGCGGATGGGCTACGCGCTCGTCGCACCCGGGCCGCGGCCACGCTCACGAGCGCTCGCCGAGGAGGCGCGCACGGCGATCGTCATCGTGCTCGGCACGGTCCCCTGGGTGATCCTCGCCGGGATCATCGAAGGGTTCGTGACGCGCGCGGGCTTCGGGCTCGTGCCGGGGATCATCCTCGGTTTCGGCGTCGGCGTGATCTTCTGGGCGCTCGTCTTCGTCCGCGGGCGCCCGCAGCGCGAGGAGACCACGTCACGGGCCCTCACAGCCGCGCCCGCGCCTTCGCGCTGAGGTAGGCGCCGACGCAGGCCCGCGCAAGGGCCGGCGGCGCGGTTTCGAGCACCCGCGCACCGGCCCCGCGAACTCGCGCCACCGCCCGTTCGCGCGCCGCGAGCATGTCGAGCGCCGCCGCCGCGCGGTAGACGTCGAGGTCTGTGGTGGGACGCGTGCGCACCGCGGCGTCGAGGTCGGGATCGACGACGCCCGCGACGATCACCTCGTGGCGGCGCGCCAGCACCGGCACGGCGATCACCAGAGAACGCGCCGCGACCTCCTCGATGAGGTCGGTGAAGACGATCACGAGCGCGCGCTTGGACGAGGCGACGGTGCGAAAGGCCAGCTCGTAGTCGGCGTCGACGGGCGCCGGCTGCAGGTCGTAGACAGCGCGCACCAGCGCCTCTCCCCCGCGCCGGCGCGGCGTCAGCCGGCGATGAACCGTGGCGTCGAACGCGACCGTGCCGCAGCGGTCGCCGAGCTCGTCGGCCACGAGCCCGACCGCGGTCGCGGCGTCGATCGCGGCATCCAGGCGCGTCGCCCCGCCGCTCAGCGGAGCCGCCATGAGCCGCCCGCAATCCAGCACGCAGATCACGTCGCGGTCCTGCTCGACGCGGTACTGGTTGCTCATCGGCCGCCCGAGGCGCGCGGTCGCGGGCCAGTTGACCTGGCGGATGTCGTCGTCGGGCAGGTAGTCGCGGATCGACTCGAACTCGGTGCCGAGGCCCAGCGGGCCGCGCGTCTGGCGTCCGGCCTCCCGAAAGGCGCCGGAGCGAACCGCAAGCGCCAGGCGCCGCGCGGCCGGAAGGTCTGGATAGACGAGCAGCTCGGCCTCCTCGCCGGCACGGTGATCCCACGTCGCGAGTCCCACCCGGCCCGTCACGCGGACTGCGGCCGGCGCGATCGTCCAGCGCCCGCGGCGGCGGGCGACGAGCTGCGCCTCGAGGCCGCCGCCTTCGGATTGCTGCGGCGTGATGTCGATCTGCGCCGTCGTCGGCTGGCGCACGCGCACGCGGCTGTGCGGCACGCCGTCCTCGGGCAGCGTCACGGTCAGCGCAGCCGGCACGCCGCGCGCGACGATCCGCGGCATGCGCCGCTGCGCGCCCGGCGGGCGGCGCGCGGTGCTCGCGTCGGCGATCAGCGCCCCCACGAGCGCCGCGATCAACATGGCCGCCACGAACGGTCCCAGCACGATCGCCAGGAGGGCGATCACGGCGAGCGCGGCGGCGGCGCGCGGCGTCGGGCTCACCGCGGCACGGGCACCGACTCGAGCGCCGTCCGGACCGCGTCGGCGGCGTCATAGCGTTCGAGCTCGGCCTCCGGACGCAGCACGAGCCGGTGATGCAGCACCGGGCCGGCCAGCCCGGCGATGTCGTCGGGCGTGACGAACGTGCGCCCGGCGAGCGCCGCGCTCGCCTTCGCCGCGACGAGCAGGTGGACCGCGGCGCGCGGGCTCGCGCCGAGCGTGACGCTCGGCAGGTCGCGAGTGCGCCGCACGACGTCGACGACGTAGCCGGCGACGTCGCCGGAGACCGTCACGGCATCGACGGTCGCGCGCGCGGCACGCACGTCGTCGGCCTGCGCCACGACGGCGACATCCTCCAGCGACACCGGCTTGAGCCCCACGCGGGCGAGGCCGAGCATGCGCCGCTCGGTGGCCGCGTCGGGGTAGCCGACGTCGAGCTTGAGCAGGAAGCGGTCCAGCTGCGCCTCGGGCAGCGGATAGGTGCCCTCGTACTCGATCGGGTTCTGCGTCGCGACGACGAGGAAGGGGTCGGGCAGCGGCCGGCTTTCGCCGTCGGCGGAGACCTGGCCCTCCTGCATCGCCTCCAGCAGCGCGGCCTGCGTCTTGGGCGGCGTGCGGTTGATCTCGTCGGCGAGCAGCACGTTCGTGAACACCGGCCCGGGCCGGAAGGCGAGCTCGCCCGCGCGCAGCGTGCTCGTGCCGGTGAGGTCCGACGGCAGCATGTCGGGCGTGAACTGCACACGCCGGAACTCGAGGCCGAGCGCCCGCGCCAGCGCGCTGGCGAGCAGTGTCTTGGCCACCCCGGGCGGACCCTCGAGCAGCACGTGGCCGCCGACCGCGAGGCCGGTGACGACGCCGCGTACGACCTCGTCCTGTCCGACCACGACCTTGCCGACCTCGCCCGCCAATCGCTCGTAGAGCTCCTTCATCGCCTGCCTCTCGCCAGCGCGCGACCGAGCGCTTGTACATCGCCGATCGGCCGTTTCGGCGGCCGTCTCCCGCCCTCGCCCACCAGGGCGGCGACCTCATCCTCCTCGAAGCCGAGCTCGAGCGCCGCGGCGCGGATCTCGTCATCGCATTCCATCGCGTCGGCCCCGAGCGCTGCGCCGCGCGCGACCTGGGCGCGTGCCGCGGCACGCACCGGCGCCAGCGCGGCCTCCGGGTCGCGCGCCCGCTGCAGCGCCATGGCAAGCGCGTCCACGTGTTCGCGACGCGCCGGCGTCGGCTCCCCGCTCGTCGACTCCGCCGGGCCGAACCGCCGCGCCCGCGAGAGCAGCAGCACCAGCGCGGCGAGAACGGCGATCGCCAGGCCGACCTGCCAGCGCCCCGGCAGCGCCGCCAGCCCGGTCTCGCGCCCGAAACCGTGAACGGACTCGACGAAGGTCACGCGGCGGGCCGGCGCGCCTGCCAGCCCGACCCCGAGCGTGGCGTTGTCCGCCGCGGCGAGCAGCCGGTTCTGCAACGGCGAGGAGTCGGCGAGCAGCAACGCGCGGCCGCGGCCCGCCCCCGCGACGGCGAGCGTCGCCCGATCGCCGCCGAGCACCGGCAGCGCGCCGCGCAGCGCGGTGAAGCTTCCGTCGCCGGCGCTGCGCACCTGGCGCACACCGCTCGTCTCGGGCACCGGCACGCTCGGACGGGCGATCTTCGGGCCCTCCTCGGCCCAGCGTGGCGCGCGCGGCACGAGGCCGGCGCCCGCGGCCTCGCCGGCCGTGACGAGCCGCCCACCGTCGCGCACGAACCGCGCCAGCACGGCTCGCTCTTCGTTCTCGAGATCGGCGTCGAGCACGATCACGGTGCCGTCGGGGTCCAGGCGCGCGTCCTGCAGCGGATCGCGCAGGTACTCGATCGGGTGCCCGCCGCGGCGTAGCAGCTCGGCGTAGGCGGCGGCGCCGCGTGGCTGCGTCGCGTAGGCAGAGCCCGCCTGGCCGCTCGGCTCCGGGCTGATGCTCGACACGACAAGCGACACGACGTTGAGCACGACGAAGAAGGCAAGCACGCCGACGAGAAGCCGCGCGGCCGGGTTGCGCGGCAGCATCCGCCTCATCGCGTGTCCGCCTCCTCGGGCACGCGCGGCCAGCCGTCGCGCGCATCTCGCAGGTCGTCATCGTCGGCCGGCCGGCCGCCGTACGCGACGGCCTCGAAGCCGTCGACCAGCTCGACGAGGGTCTCGGACGACACGACGCCCAGCAGCTCGCGATTGGTGAGCGCGGGCCGCAGCTCGATGAGCTTGCGATCGTCGAGCTCGACCAGCCCCGCGCGGAAGCGCAGCCGCAGCGCCCCCTCGAGATCGCCGCGGCGCTCGGCGCGCTCGGCCTCTACGAGCAGCGCGGCCGCGCTCATGAGCTCCCGTGCGTCGCGCTCGACGGCCCCGTCCGCCGCCGCACCGCCGCGGCGCGGGCCGGCGCGACCGGCGAGGAACGCCGCTGCGCTGAGCACGACCGCGGCGAGCAACGCCCACAGCACCGGCCTGCCGCCCGGAATCACGTCGGCCAGCCACCTGAACGCGCCCTCGAATGGACGCCCGAGCGAGCGCAGCGCCTCGCCGATGCGCTCGCGTACATCGCGCAACGGCGCCGGGACCTTCGTGCGCTGAAAGCGGCGCTGGTCGAGCACCTCGCGGGCCTGTGCACGTGCGGCGCCGGGCTCGACGGCGCCACCTCCGGCCGGGCGCTGCGCGAGCGCACGCAGCCGAGCGCGCACCTCGACGTCGGTTCCGCGCAGCGCCCGGTCCAGCCGCGCGGGCCGCCCGTCGACCACGTCGACGGCGCGCAATCGCTCGAGCGCGGCGCGATCACGCGGCGCCGCGGCTGCGAGTGCCCGGACCTCGGCGGCGGTTGCCGCGGCGCCGTGCGCGACCGCAGGCCAGCACACGCATGCGAGCGCGCAGGCCAGCACGGCAACGACGGCCCTCACCCGTGCGGCACTCCCGGCAGCCGCGGTGGCTCGTCCGGTGGCGGGGGCTCGTCCTGCGGCGGCTCGTCGGCCGGTGGCGGCGGCGGCGCGGACGGCGGTGCAGCCGGCGCCGCCTGCCCCGCTGCCTCCCAGCCCGGAGGCGCCGTTGGCGGCGGTTTCCAGCCCGGCGGCGGGGGCCAGTACGGCGCGCCGGTGCGATCGGGCTCCTCGTTCGACGGCAGCACTGTCGACGACGTCGCCGCGACCGCGCCGGCTGCGGCGCCAGGCTGCACGGTCCCGCCGATCTCCCGGGCCAGCAGCTCGAGGTCGAAGCCCTCCTTGCGCACACGCAGATCGAAGTACACGACCGCGAACAGGGCCGCCTGAAACGGCGTGCTGACCGCGAGCCCGACGATCCCCGCGATCGCGCTGAGCACGAGCACCAGCGCGTCGTTGCCCTCGCCGACGACGATCCCGATCAGGAAGACGGCCTGCACGACGGTCGAGATGATCGCCGCGAGGATGAAGCCGACGAGCAGCACACCGAACGTGCGCCACCAGCGTCCCTTGACGAGGGTGTAAGACCGGGCCAGCGCCTTGCGGCCGCGCAAGCCCTCGACGAGCAGCACCGGAATCGCGAACGCCCAGGCGACGTACAGCCAGATACCCGGCACGATGAACAGCAGCAGCCCCAGGACGATGCCGAGGCCGTAGAGCAGCGTCAGCAGCAGCAGCGACGGCGTCAGGCGCCACGCGTACTCGAGCGAGCTGCGCCAATCGGTCTCCTCCCCGAGGTAGGACTGGGCGATCGCCCGCAGGCACGCCGCCGTCGCCAGCAGCACGGCAAGGACCTGCAGCACTCCGGCAATCGCAAGACCGCCGAGGTACTGGTTGAACTGCTCGAGCGTCTCCTCCGGCGTCTGCGCCGGGTCGGTGCTGAAGTCGACGGAGTTGACGGTGTAGTCGGCATTGACGATCGTGCCGACGATCTGCACGGGCACGACGACGACGAGCACCGCCTTGATCAGCGTCCGCCAGTGCGCGAGGCAGATCTTGATCGAGACGTCGAGGATCTCGCCCAGCGAGAGCGGCCGCAGCCGTGGGCGCGTTCCGTCAGTCGACGTCACGCGTTCAGTCGACCGGGTAGGCGCTGGTGGGAACCACGACGGAACCGGCGAACTTGTCGTGCCAGGTCTGGTTTTCCTTGTCCCAGATCATCCAAAAGTAGCCGAGCAGCAGCGGGATCGTCGAAACGATGCGGCCGATGTAGCGGATGAACGCCCGTCCCGGACCGATCGATCCACCGCGTTCGAGGTCGATGACCCGGATCCCGACCGCCATCTTGCCGACGGTCTGCCCGTTGACGCCACCTTCGAGAAGGGTGTAGTACGCGATGCCGACGATCAGGCTCACGAGGGATCCGATCACTGGGTCGATGAGCTGCAGCACCACGGAGACGATGAAGATGATGATTCCGTCGATCAGCCAGGCGGCGAACCGGAGCCAGAAGCCGGCGCGTGGACCGGACGCGCCGGCGGGATCGGACCCGGCTACCGGCGGGGTCCCGAACGGGTCAGGCTGCTGCGTGGCTGTCATATGGGACCTCCGGCTCGTCAGTCTGTCCCCGCGCGCTGGAAGGTAGCGGTTCTGCGCGACCATGACGAGCTATGCGCTCTCACACGGTCTACCGCACCTTCACCACATCGCAACGGCGCCAGTTCGTGCGCATCACCGAGGACGTCGAACAGGCTGTCGACGACTCCGGCGTGCAGGAGGGAATGGTGCTCGTCTCGGCGATGCACATCACCGCCGGCGTCTGGGTCAACGACGACGAGCCCGGAATCCTCGAGGACACGCTGGAGTGGCTGGACAAGCTGGCGCCGCCGTCCTGGCGCCCGCCGGCCAACGACGTCGCCGGGCAGCTGTCGCCCGGCCCGGGCGACTATCGCCATCACCGCGGTGGCGAGGACAACGGCGACGCGCACTTCAAGAACCTCCTCGTCCACCACCAGGTGGTCCTGCCGATCACCGACGGGCGCCTGGACCTCGGCCCCTGGCAGGCCGTCTTCTACGCGGAGTTCGACGGCGGCCGTCCCAAGCGCCTGGTGATCAAGGTGCTGGGCGAGTAGCCGTCAGCGCCGGCGGACCTTCCAGACCTCCTCGCAGGGCCATTGCCGGGACCACTCGAGCGTGGCGTAGGGATGGCGCGTGGTCGAACCCTCCGGAGGGCGTACCTCAATGAGCTCCTCGATCTCGAAGCCGCTGGAGCGCAACAGCGCGATGAGCTCGCCGTGCGGCAGATGGAACTCGACACAGTCGTCGTCGCTCCACTCCACTCGGTGCATGCCGAAGTACGGGCGCAGGAGCCGGTCCGCTGCCGGCACGTCGACGGCGTCGGGAACGCAGAGCATGTGCAGCGGCGCGTTGACGAGGAACACCAGCCGTCCACCGGGGCGCAGCAGCCGCGCCGCCTCAGGGATCCACGCGTACGGGTCGCACCAGATGCTCGCGCCGTACTCGGAGATCGCGAAATCGAAGCTGGCGTCGGGAAAGGGGACGTGCTCGGCGTTGCCGTGCAGCAGTTCGAACGCGAGACCGAACTCCTGCTGAAACATGCGTGCCGTGTCGAGCTGGGCCTGCGAGTTATCGATCCCGACGGGCTTGGCGCCGCGCCGCGCGAGCCAGGCCGAGACGTAGCCCGTGCCGCAGCCGAGCTCGATCGCGTCAATGCCTTTGAGCTCACCGTCGAGCATCGCCAGCTGGGACTCCGGCACGTTCCAGTTGCCCCAGGTCGGCTCCTCCTGCGACCAGTGGCGCCGGCCGGACTCCACCCAGTGAGGCGCCCGGTTGTCCCAGTCCTCACGGTTGCGGCGTACGTGGTCCGGTAGCTCGTCGCTCATCGCTGCGGCGTTCTCGGGTCGTTCAGCAGCAGCTCCACGTTGCGGTCCTGCGGGCGGCCCTCGGCCCCCGCCTCGATGCCGACCTGCGGATCGTTGTAGGCCAGCTCGCGGCCCAGGGCGGCGAGCGTCTCGGGATCGAAGCCGGCGGCGGGCGTCCCGGGCGGCGGCGTGGCGATTGCGCCGCCATGATCGATCAGCGTCCCGAAGATCGACAGCGTGCCGTCACGGTTGTCCATCACCTCCAGCAGGCGCGACTGGATCGGCCAGTCGATCTCCGACGCGGTCTCGATGCCCCAGAACCCGCCGCCCCGCTCCCGCTTGAACGCCGTGATCCGGTTTTCATGCGTGTGGCCTGCGACATACGCGATCACGTGAGGCTGCGCGAGCAGCAGCTGCTCGAGATCGGGCCCGAGGTGCAGCGGCTTGGAGTTGCGCGGATCGCGGTCGCAGCCGGGCCCGAAGACCGCGCGCAGCGCGCAGTCGCCGCCGTTCTCGTCCGGGGCGGAGTTCTTCAGGCTCCGGATCGGATGGTGGCCGAAGAGGATCACGAGCTCGTCGCGGCCGGCGGCCGCCCGCAGCTCGCGCCTGATCCAGCGAAACTGCGGGTCGTCGATGTTGCCGTTGGAGTTCAGGCGGTCGCCTTCGGCGACCGTGTTGATCGAGATCAGCCGCAGGCCCCGCTTCGGACTGAAGGAGTAGTAGGACGCGTCGCCGGCGGACGCCGCCAGCTCTTCGCGGTCGACGTAGCCGAAACCGTGCGCGTCAACCTGCTTGCCGGTCGCATGCAGACCGCGGTAGGTAGGCCGGTCGGCGAACCCCCGCTCGGGGTCGGGTGGGACGATGATCGTGCGCGCCGGGCTCGTCAGCAGCGCGGTGATCCCAACGACGCCCGTGACCGCCAGCGGCTTGAGGCAACCGCGCGCAACGTCGTCGAGCGCCTGCAGGGCGTGGATGCTGCCCTGCACCGTGCCGTCGTGGTTGCCGAACGCGACATAGCTGGGCTTCGTCAGCCCGGCTGCCTCGAACGGGACCTGGGCGCGATCCATCAGGCCGTGGTAGCGCGGAAACGCCCTGAATTTGCCCGAGGGGCGGTCGGGGTCGTAGAAGCGGCCCGACTCGAGGACGTCGTCGTCGTCCTGCACGCCGGTGTAGCGCGCCGCCTCGCCCCTCGGCGCGGCCGTGAGGGCGCCGCAGAAGTTGCTCTCGACCCCGGAGTTCGGGTTCAGGCGCCCGCCCTCGAGCAGTCGCACGACCCACTTCGTCTCGTTGATCTGCTGGTTGTCGGCCGAGTCGCCGGTCGTGATCGTCAGCGCCATGCGCGCGCGGCGCCGCCGCTGGTTGCGGATCGGGCTCTGGCCGAAGCGGTTGACCTGCCGGACGACCTGGTCGACGGTGAACGGCTCGAGCGCTTCCTGCGGCCGCCAGGCCGAAGTGAACGGGCTGTCGACGACGTCCAGCGCCTCGGCGCGCGCGGGCGATTCCTCGTCGGCGAGCTGGAAGTCCGTCAGCTGCGCGAAGTACAGCAGCGACCGGCGGCGGGCGAGACGGCGCTTGCGCGGCGCCGCGAGGTCGTCGCGCACGACGCGTTTCCAGCCCGCCTGGAGCTTCAGCCGCGAGTACGGGGCGGCCGGCTCGCCACCGATCGTCGTGTAGGACGTCGTCCTTCCTTCCAGGTCTCCGGCGCTCGCGGCGCCCCCGCGGACCCCGACGATGACCATCAAGAGCGCGAGCGTAAGCCCCGCGGTGCGTCGCATGAACGCAAACGTATCGTGCGCCGCACCGGTCTCGAACGCTGCCGCGCGGGCGGTACGCTCGCGACGGCCATGTCCGCGTCGCCGTCATTGCCGATCAAGCGCAACACGGCGCTGCTGTCCGGCTCGCTCGCGATGAACTCGGCGACGTTGCAGCTCGCCGCGGCCGTGGCCTCGCTGACGCTCGTGCGCGTGCTCGACATCAAGGGTCTGCTCGGCCTCGGCCCGGCGATCACGCTCGGCTCGGGCGCACTGGCAGCGCTGCCAGCGGGGCTGCTGATGGATCGCTTCGGGCGTGTGCCGGTACTCGCCATCGGCTTCGCCGCGGGCATCGTCGGTTGTGCGCTCGCCGCGCTCGGCACGGCCCAGGAGTCGGCGCCGGCGGTGCTCGTCGGACTCATGCTCGTCGGCGCCTCGAGCTCGACCGCGCTGCTGGCGCGCACCGCGGCGGGCGACATGTACCCAGCCGAGCGCCGAGCGCGCGGGATCGCGCTCGTCCTCTTCGGCTCGGTCTTCGGGGCGATTCTCGGGCCTGCCGTGTTCGGCCCGGTGCTCGCCGGACGCGACCTCGACGGTGACGCGCTCAGCACGCTCTGGCTCATCGGCGGTGGATTCATGCTCGCCGGCCTGGCGATCGTCCTGACCGTGCGGCCGGACCCAAAGCGGATCGCCGAGCTGCTGGCGACGCGCGACGACGGCGAAGACGAGGCGGCGCACGCCCAGGAAGTCCCGCCGGCCGCCCCGATCCGCGAGCTCATCCGGCGCCCGGGCGTCATCCCGGCCCTGCTTGCCGCACAGGCGAGCTTCGCGGTCATGGTCGCGGTGATGACGCTCACCGGGGCGGTCGTCGTCGACCATCACCACCATGAGGCGAGCAACGTCTTCCCGATCATCGGCGCGCACGTGATCGGGATGTTCGGGCTCATCATCGTCGTCGGCGACCTCGTCGATCGCGTCGGGCGCACCCCCGCGCTGGCGGGCGGACTGCTGCTGATGGGCGCGTCGACGATCAGCCTCCTGTGGATCACGAGCGTGCCGGCCTCCGTGGTCGCGCTGTTCGGACTCGGCCTGGGCTGGAACTTCTCGTTCGTCGCGGCGACGGCCGTGCTCTCCGACAGCACGGCGCCACACGAGCGCGGCAAGCTCCTGGGCTTCAACGACCTGCTCGCGGGGCTCACCGGAGCCGGCCTCGCGCTGCTCGGAGGCCTGGCGTTGGACGTGCTCGGCGTCGCGTCGCTGGCGATCGGTGGCGCGGTCCTCGTGGCGGCGCCCGCTCTGTGGATCTTGCGCAGCGATCCGGTCGCGGCAGCCGCGACGAGGTCGTAAGCAAGACCAGCCCGCGCTGACGATCGGAGGGCGTCTCGGAACATATGCGACGCATAGTCGCGTTTCTTCCACGACCCCCTCGACCCACGCCGGAACCGGGCAAGGCACCACGACCGACCGCCCTGTGCGACGATGCCGCGCTGGGATGGGAACGGGCACATACACAACTCGTCGCGCGATCGCGATCGCGGCCGCAATCGCCCTCCTGTTCGCAGGCTGCGGTGGGTCGGATGACTCGAACGACCTCAACACGCCGGAGTCGGCGGTGCAGCGCAACATCGAGAGCGCTCAAGCCGAGGTCAAGGCCGCGCCGGACAAGCCCGAGCCGCAGGCGGCGCTCGCGAAGGCGTACTTCCAGTCGGCCGGGGTGAAGACCAACGACAAGGGCGAGTACAGCGACGCCGGCAAGGACGACCTGCGGCGCGCGACGAAGGCGTGGGAGCGTTACGTGTCGCTGGATCCCGATCCGCTGGACACCGGTGTCGCCCAGCTCATCGCCGCCGCCTACGGCCCCGGCTCGCTCGATGAGCCCAAGCAGGCCGTCGAGGTCCAGCAGGTGCTCGCAGAGAACATCAGCCCCCCGCGTGCGTCGCAGTTCACGCAGCTTGCGCAGATGGCGTACTCCGCCGGCGAGGTCGACATCGGCGACAAGGCCCGCAAGCGCGCACTCGAACTGTTGCCCAAGCGCGCGCGCCCAGCGACGCGCAAGCGTCTGAAGCAAGCGCGCGACCTGGCGCCCGCGCAGTCCCAGCCCTAACGTCGGGGCCTGCCAGGCCGCCCCTTGACCCGAGGCGCGGCCGGCCCTTCTAAGGGCCGCCCGCGCGCCGGTCGGCGTCAGTCCCCCAGCTCGAGCACAGCGAGGAATGCCTCCTGCGGCACCTCGATGCGGCCGACCTTCTTCATGCGCTTCTTGCCTTCCTTCTGCTTCTCGAGCAGCTTGCGCTTGCGCGAGATGTCGCCGCCGTAGCACCCGGCGATGACGTCCTTGCGGTAGGCCTTGACGGTCTCGCGCGCGACGATCGCGGCGCCGATCGCGGCCTGGATCGGCACGTCGTACTGCTGGCGCGGGATCTTCGCCTTGAGCTTCTCGGTCAGCGAACGGCCGACCTCGTAGGCCTTGTCGCGATGGACGACCATCGACAGCGCGTCGACCTGCTCACCGCCGAGCAGGAGGTCGAGCTTGACCATGTTGGAGGCCTGCATGCCCTTCAGCTCGTAGTCCAGCGAGGCGTAGCCGCGCGTGCGCGACTTCAGCGCGTCGAAGAAGTCGATGACGATCTCCGCCAGCGGCAGGTCGTAGTGCAGCTGCACGCGCTCGGCCGAGAGGTAGTGCATCCCCTTGTGCGTCCCGCGGCGCTCCTGGCAGAGCTCCATGATCGGGCCGATGTACTCCTTCGGCGTGAGGATCGAGGCCTCGATCATCGGCTCGCGGATCTCCGCGATCCGGCCCGGATCGGGGAAATCCGACGGGATGTGGACCTCGGTCTCGCTGCCGTCGGTGAGCGTCACCTCGAAGCGCACGGACGGCATCGTCGCCATGAGCTCGATGCCGTACTCGCGCTCGAGGCGCTCGCGCACGATGTCCATGTGCAGCAGGCCGAGGAAACCGCAGCGAAAGCCGAAGCCGAGCGCCTCGGACACCTCGGGCTCCCAGGACAACGCGGCGTCGTTGAGCGTGAGCTTCTCGAGCGCGTCGCGCAGGTCCGGGTACTCGTCGGAGTCGATCGGAAACAGGCCGCAGAAGACGACGGGCTGCACGTCGCGGTAGCCCGGCAGCGGCTCGAGGTCGCGGTTGCGCGCCCAGCCGTCCTTCGTCGTCAGCGTGTCGCCGACGGCGAGCGCCGAGACCTCCTTGATGCCGGTGATGAGGAAGCCCACCTCGCCCGCGCTGAGCTGCTCGGTGACGACCATCGCCGGCGTGAAGAAGCCGATGTCGTCGATATCGGCGACCGTGTCGCCGGCCATCGAGCGAATCACGTCGCCCTTCCTGAACGTCCCGTCGACGACGCGGATGTAGGCGATCACGCCGCGGTACTGGTCGAACTCGGAATCGAAGATCAGCGCGCGCGGCGTGCCGTCCGGATCGCCGGCGGGCGCCGGCACGCGCTCGACGAGCTGCTCGAGCACGTCGATGACGCCGTCGCCGGTCTTGCCGGAGATCTGCAGGATGTCGTCGGTCGGCTCGCCGAGCAGGTCGGCGACCTCCTCGGCGACGCGCTCGGGCTCGGCACCCGGCAGGTCGAGCTTGTTGAGCACCGGGATCAGCTCGAGGCCGTTCTCGATCGCGAGGTATGTGTTGGCGACGGTCTGCGCCTCGACGCCCTGCGAGGCGTCGACGACGAGCAGCGCGCCCTCGCAGGCGGCGAGCGAGCGGCTGACCTCGTAGGTGAAGTCGACGTGGCCGGGCGTGTCGATCAGGTGCAGCTGGTAGGTCTCGCCGTTGCGCGCGTCGTAGAGGACGCGCACGGCCTGGGCCTTGATCGTGATCCCGCGCTCGCGCTCGAGGTCCATCGAGTCGAGCACCTG
>DATLNO010000015.1:0-8175 GCA_035536715.1 Solirubrobacteraceae bacterium | reverse complement strand
CTGTGGTGAGGTCGTCGTCACAAGAGGAATGTTCCGCTTACGGGTCTGGCGATAATTCGGACTTTTTTGAGGTCGTCGTGTCGGACAGTCCGTGGTCTGCTCTAACCGGCGACGGACGCACCCGCGGCGAGCGCGCCGCCGACAAGGCGCCGCTCGCATACCACGTCTTGCTCGACCGCCTCAACGCCTCAACAAGCTGGGGCGATCACGTCGAGCGCGTGGCCCAGGGCGAAGACCCGTTCGAGGTCGCGCGGATCTACGGGAACGGCGTCAAGCGTCGCCGCGTCATCGTGGAGATGCTCGTTCGAGCCACTGCCGGTCACGGTGAGGCGATCGCGTACACCGTTCCCGATGACAGCCCCGGCGGTGCTGGCAGCAGCCGTTACAGCGCGCCGTTCTGGCTTCACACGATTCGCGGCGCCGAATGCGTCGCCAGGCTCGGAGACAAGCGCTGCCTCGAGTGCGCCACGCTGCTCGACGTCACGCTCTGGCAGGGCGGCGGCCCCTCAGCGAAGTCCAGTCGCGTCCTGTACTGCACGTCTTGCGCGCCGGCCGCCGATGAGCACGCGGACCGCGACGCGATGCACGACGTGTTTTCTCGCGCCGCTGCCGCCCTCGCCCACCGGTAGCAGCCGCAAACGCCCGGCGCGCAACTGCCACTGCGCGCCAGCTGCACGCCCCTAAGAACGTGACAACTGCCACAGGTGCGCGCCAGTTGCGCGCCATTCCACCCCCTATTCCCAGCGGTTTCCTGCCCCCCGCCAGCGGCATAAGTGCCTGCTATTCGGCCTTTTCGGCCCGTAGCCATTGGCCCTTGTTTAGATGTAATACATCGACGCGCCGGCCGCCCGCGCCTCGCGCTCCACCACATCGGCGATCGTCGACGCGGCGAGCACATCCCGTGCTGCTGCTGCTGCATCGCTGAAGATCCCGACGGCGTCGCGGCCGAACGGGCCCTCGAGCAACTCGACGACCTCGAGCACCGTGATCTCCCCCGGCGGGCGGGCGAACGTGTAGCCGCCCTTGACCCCGCGCTGGGACTTCAGGATGCCGGCGCGGCGCAGCGTCGCGAAGAGCTGCTCGAGAAACTGCACGGGGATCTCGCGGCGTCGGGCGAGCTCGCCGATCGGCACGGGACCGTCGCCGCTGGAGCGCCCGAGCTCGGCCAGCGCCTGCAGCGCATACGGCGACTTCGTCGTGATGGAGATCATCGGGTCACCACTAGCCTCAGAGTATGGACGGGTTCAGTCGGTTCGCGCCACCGCTGGCCGTGATGATGCTGATCTTCGCGCTCTCGGCGACGCCGGACCTCAGCTCTGGCCTCGGTGCCTGGGACACGCTGCTGCGCAAGCTCGCGCACATCACGATCTTCGGCGCGCTGTGGCTCACGCTCGCGCGCGCGACCCGCTGGCGCCGGCCGATCGTCAGCACGGTGATCGCGTTGCTCTACGCGATCAGCGACGAAGTGCACCAGTCCTTTGTCGAAGGTCGCCACGGGTCGCCCGTCGACGTCGCGATCGATGCCGCCGGCATCGGGCTTGCGGTGCTCGCGTGGATCCACGTCACGCGCAGGCGCGGCGGGCTCACCAGCGACCCCGCCGCGTCGGCCGGTTGAGCGTCTCGGCCAGCGGCACGCCCTCGATCAGCTCCCGCTCGCGCTCGATCTCCGCATTGAGCTCAGCGCCGAACAGCAGTGCGACGTGCGTCAACCACAGCCACGCCACGAGCAGGATCGCGGCAGTGAACGTGCCGTAGATCGCGCCGACTCTGGCGACCTCGGAGATGTACGACGAGAAGCCGAACGATGCCGCCAGCCAGAGCGCAACGCCGAGCGCAGCGCCGGGCAGGACGGCGCGAAACGAGCGCTGCTTGACGTCGGGCGTGACGTAATAGATGTACGCGAAGACGAGCATCGCGACCGCCACGGCGCCCGGCCAGCGCACGATGTTCCACGTGCGCGCGGCCTCGGGCCCGAGGCCGATGAAGCCGAGCAGGTCGCGCGCGAACGAGCCCCCGACGAAGACGAGCACAAGGCTGATGAGGACGAGCGCCATGAGGATGAACGTCGACGCGACGTCGATCGCCTTGCGCCGCAGGAAGCTCCGCCCGCCGTCGGCCTCGAGCACGACGTTGAGCGCGCGGCGCGCCGCCTCCATTGCGCCGGTCGTCCCGTACAACGCGAAGGCGACGCTGACGACGAGCGCGGTCGCCGCGGTCCCCTGGCTGCGCAGCGCCCCGCGCAGCGACCGGTCCAGCGGCTCGAGCGCCGACGACGGCACCACGTCTTGCATGTAGCCGATGATCGCGTCGTAGGTCGCCGGATACTGGCCGAAGAGCCCGAGCAGCGACAGCGCCAACAGCGCCGCCGGGAAGAGCGACATGAGCGCGTAGTACGTGAGCGCCGCCGCGTGCTGCGTCATCTGATCGTTGTAGAACGAGATGACCGTGCGCTTCGCGACCGCGCCGGCGCGGTTCATCGGATCGGGCGCGGCGGCCGGCTGCGGGTCAACCTGGCACGGCACGCTACCAACCCCGTCGCACCGAAAAGGCTGAGCTGGCTGATTGGCGCTATCGTCCCGCGTTCGGCCGCGACCTAGGAGGAGCTGCATGGCCCGCCCCATCATCCTCGGCGTCGTCGGCGACTCGGCCGCCGGCAAGACGACGATCTCAAAGGGACTCGTCGAGATTCTCGGCCCGGAGAACGTCACCCACATCGGGACCGACGACTACCACAAGTACGACCGCACCGAGCGTGCCGAGCACGGGATCACGCCGTTGGATCCGGAGTGCAACCACGTCGACATCATGTCCCAGCACCTGCGCCACCTGCGTGACGGCGAGCCGATCCTCAAGCCCGTCTACGGGCATGGCAACGGCACGTTCGGCCGGCCGGAGTACGTCGTGCCCAAGCGCTTCGCGGTGATCGAGGGGCTGCTGGGCTACCACACCCAGGAGCTGTGCGACTCCCACGACGTGCGCGTGTACCTCGCACCGCCCGAGGAGCTTCGTCGCGAGTGGAAGATCAAGCGCGACACCAGCAAGCGTGGCTACAACGAAGAGCAGGTCCTCGCCGAGCTCGACAAGCGCGAGCCGGACTCGGCGGCGTTCATCCGCCCCCAGCGCCGCCACGCCGACATGATCGTCTCCTTTCAGCCCGGCGATGACAGCGAGAAGCTCGACGCCGAGCTGACGCTCTCGGAAGGCCTGCCGCACCCCGACATGTCGGTCCTGCTCGACGAGGGCGGCAAGCGCGGCATCACCCTCGAGGAGGAGCGCTCCGGCGCGCGCCGCCTGTTCATCCCGGGCGACCTCGATCCGAAGATCGGCGCCGCGATCGAAGAGGCGATCTGGGAGAAGATGCAGTTCGCCCAGCAACTGCGCACCGACCGCCTCGGCGAGTTCAGCGTCGGCGACGAGAAGCATCGCTCCGAATCGCTGGCCATCGTCCAGGTCCTGATCCTCTATCACCTCGTCACCGCGAAGGCCGCGGTCGCCGTCGGCGGCGACGAAGCGAGCGCCCGCACCGATCGCAAGGCCCCGGACGCGGAAGAGAAACGCACCGCCGACCACGCCGCCAGCAACAACTGACGCGTGGCTCGCGCGCCGGCGGGAGCATCGGGAGGGAAGTGCGCACGTGACGTACCGCACATCTGGGTACGTACTCCCTGACCAACCCCTGACCAACGGAAAAGGGAGGAACCCGATGGACGACGTAGAGCATGTTGACAACGCCACGCCAGACGCAACCGACGACGATGTCAAGCGCGTGGACGCGGACACGCCGGGTGCACCTGACGGCGCTGCAGTGGCCGATCAGGGCGTAGGCCAGAACCCCACCGACTCGACGGACACAGACGAGAACGCCGATCCGAAGAGCGGCCACTCTCCCGTCTGACCTTGGACACGGCACTGCGCCGTGTGAAGCGAACGGGCGGCCGCCCAATTGGCGGCGCCGCCCCTCCGGCAAGGGCTCGACCCCGGCGCAGCAGCCAGGGTCGAGCGACGCCGCTGTGGCTAGAGCCAGCCGCGCTCCGTGGCGATCAGCACGGCCTGCGCGCGATCGACCGCGCCGAGCTTGCCGTAGATGTTGTGCAGGTGGGTCCGGACCGTCGAGGTCGACAGCTGCAGCTCAGCGGCGATCTGCTTGTAGACCTTGCCCTCGGCGAGGCGCTTGAGCACCTCGACCTCGCGGCCCGACAGCGGGCACGGGTCGATCTGACGCGGACGACCGGACGTCGGGTAGGGAAGGTCGTACATGACCGATCGCAACTCGGCCGGCCCGAGGCCGACGGAGCGCGCAACCTTCAGCAGCGCGTTCGGGGAGATCTGATCGCCCTGGGCGTAGTGGGCGAGCATGTCGGCGAGGCGCACGAAGGCGGCCTCTCCGGTTGCGTCTTCGGAGTGATGGCGCTCGATCGCCGAGGCGACTGAGCTCGGCAGGCCCCAGCGGCGGGCGAGGACGCCACCGACGAGGGCATGGTCGACGCCGAGCTCGCGGCGCTCGCGATGCACGCGCTCCTCGGGCGTGCGGGCGTCACCGTGAACCTGCGCCGGATAGCCCGGGTAGGCGTGCGTCAGGACGAGCTTGCCGATGTCGTGCAGCAGCGACGTGACCATGAGGCGGTCGCGATGCTCGTAGCCGGCCTCCTGGGCGAGACGATCGGCGGCGCGCTGGGTGACGACGCCGTGCAGGCGAAAGCGCTCGGGCGCGGCGTCCCAAACGGTGGAGCGCTCGAAGAAGTCAAACGTGCGGGCGCGGCTCGCGAGCGCTTGGACGGACTCGGGCGAAAGGATCTCGACGGCCTTGACGATCGACTCGATGCGGCCGCGACGGCGATCGTCGAGCCCGTTGGCCATGCGCAGGACGGCGATGACGAGGGCGATGTCGGACTCGACGGCTGCGACGACGTCGGCCGGTGAAACGCGCTCGGCACTGACGAGGCGAAGCAGGCGGTTGCGCGACTCGGCGAGAGCGGGAAACGCCTCAAGCGCCTCGAACGCGGCGGTCAGACGGCGGCCGTGGCCTTCGTTGTGATGGCGCTGTACGGGCGCGCTGCTGGACTCGGCTGCGGTACGGGCGGGGGTGCTGATCATGAGGGCGGTCCCTGCTTTCATGGTCGGGATCGGTGGGGCACTCCCCGTATCGGCAGCAATGGACAGATGGTTGAGGCCTATTTTCAAAGTCGCTATGGGTGCAGGGCTCGCTCGATCCGCGCAAGCGATTCACCGCGACCCAGGATCGTCAGGGTCTCGAAGATTCCCGGCGAGATCGCGGTTCCTGCAAGCGCGACGCGAATCGGCTGAAAGACCTGCTTCGGCTTGGTCTCGCGCGCGGCTACGACGCCCTCCAGCGCCTGCTGCACGTTCTCCAGCGTGAACTCGTCGAGTGGCTCGAGCGCGACGAGCACGTCGGACAGCGCGGCGCGCCCGTCCTCGCCGAGCCACTTCTCGCGCGCCTTCGGGTCGTCGGCAGGACCGTCGAAGATGAATCCGGCCAGCGGCTCGAAGTCGGCGAGCGTCTGCATCTTCTCCTGCGAGATCGCGACCGCGTCGCCCAGCCCGCCGCGGCCGGTGAACGTCTGCAGCCGCTCGGTCAGGTCGTCGAGCGGCAGGGCACGCATGTAGCGCCCGTTCATCCAGCGCAGCTTCTGATGGTCGAAGCGCGCCGGGTTCTTCGACACGCGCTCGAGGCTGAACTGCTGCGCGAGCTCGTCGGCGGAGATGATCGTCTCGTCGTCCTCCGAGCCCCAGCCGAGCAGCGCGAGGTAGTTGTTGAGCGCCTCGGACAGGTAGCCCATGTCGCGGAACTCCTGCACCGAAGCCGCACCGTGGCGCTTGGAGAGCTTCTTGCCGTCGGCGCCGTGCAGCAGCGGCAGGTGCGCGTAGATCGGTGGCATCGCGCCGAGCGCCTCGAGCACGAGCAGCTGGCGCGCCGTGTTGGAGAGGTGATCCTCGCCGCGGACGACGTGCGTGATGCCGGCATCCATGTCGTCGACGGCGACAGCGAAGTTGTACAGGACGCTGCCATCCGCGCGGGCGATGACCGGGTCGTCGAGGTGGACGTGGGCGAACGTCGCGTCGCCGCGTATGACGTCGTGCACGACGCTTTCGCCCTCGTCGGGCACGTGCAGGCGCACCGCCCCTGACCCCTCGTCGTCGCCCCGATAGCCGCGGTGCGCGCCGTGCTGTGCCTTGAACGCGTCGACCTCGGCCTTCGTGGCGCTGGAGCGGTAGGCGTGGCCCTCGTCGAGCAGCTGCGCCAGCAGCTCCTGATGGCGCTCGGAGCGCGCGACCTGGCTGATCGGGCCCTCGTCGAAGTCGATGCCCAGCCACTCGAGCGCCTCGAGGATCTGCGCAACGTTCTCGGGGGTCGAGCGCTCGCGATCGGTATCTTCGATCCGCAGCACCAGGGTCCCCCCGCCGCCCCGGGCGAGCAGCCAGTTGTACAGCGCGGTTCGGGCGCCGCCGACGTGCAGTGCGCCGGTCGGAGAAGGAGCGAAGCGGACTCTCATGCGCAGTGACAGTAGATGGTGCCCATGCTGATCGGCGCTCACGTCTCCCCCGCCGGCGGCCCGGCGAACGCGGTCGCGCGCGGCGTCGAGCGCGGCGCGCAGGCGATCCAGATCTTCAGCCAGAACCCGCGGGCGTGGAAGCCCCGCGTCTACGGCGAGGATGAGGTCGGCGCCTTCCGGGCGGCGTTCGCGGCGTCGGACGTCGACGCGCTGCTGATCCACGCGGTCTACCTGCTGAACTGCGCGTCGCGCGATCCCGAGATCCGCGCGAAGACGCTCGCTTCGTTGACGAGCTCGCTGCGCGCCGGCTCCGAGCTCGGCGCACACGCCGTCGTGCTGCACGCCGGCTCGGCCCTCAAGGGCGAGGTCGCGCCGGCGATCGCGCGTGCCGCCGAGCTCATCGCCGAGGCGCTCGCGCAGTCCGACGGCTGCGCGCTGCACCTCGAGAACACGGCCGGCACCGGCGGCACGCTCGGACGCTCGTTCGAGGAGCTCGCCGCGCTGATCGACGCAGCCGGCGGCGACGGGCGCCTCGGGCTGTGCCTGGACTCCTGCCACCTGCTGGCGTCGGGCTTCGAAATCCGCACGCCAGAGGGCCTGGACAGGGTGCTCGAGCGCTGCGTCGCGCTGGTCGGCCTCGACCGCCTCGGCTCGCTGCACCTCAACGACTCGCAGACGCCACTCGGATCGCAGCGTGATCGCCACGCGAACGTCGGCGACGGCGAGATCGGCGAGGACGGCTGCGCGGTGTTCCTGTCCGAGCCACGCTTCGACGGCCTGCCGTGCGTGCTCGAGACCCCGGGGCACGGCCACAGCGGCCCGTCGAAGCAGGAGCTTGCGCTCGCGCGCGCCCTGCGCCGCTGCGGGATCGCCGAGCGACGGCTCGCGCAGCGCGGCTAGCAGGCGGCCGCGCCGGGTACGGCGTGGCTCATGCGATCCGTTCGAGAGACCTACGACATTCCGAAGGAGCGTCCCGGCATCACCGCCCGTCAGTGGCTCGTGATGCTGGCTGCCCCACTGCTCGCGCTCGGGCTGTGGCGGGCGCTGCCCGACTCACCGGTCACGGTCGCCCTGGTCGCGATCGCGTTGCTGGCGGCCGTCTTCACCGGCGTCGGGATCGTGCTCAACAGCCGCCGCCTCGACGAGGAGCCCGGCCGCAACCCGACGCCGCCGCCGAGCACCACTCCGCCGCAGTCCTGATCGCGCGCCGCGCTCGGCCTGAATCCAGATTCAGACGGCGATCAACGCCGCCGGCCCGAGCACGTGCTCGAGCTCGGCGCGCAGCGTCGGCGTCGGCGCGACCTTGTAGGACGGCCCGAGCTTCAGCGTCAGCGGGTCGCCGCTGCGCAGCTGGAATTCGAGCACGACCTCCGACTCGCCGGGGAAGTTCGCCAGCAGATGCTTGAGGTCTGAGATCGCGCTGTCCGGCAGCCCCGCGGCGTCGACGCGAACGTGCAGCGGCTCGGGCCCGACGTTGCGTGTCGCGGCGCTCGCGCGCGCCCTCTCGATCTCCTCGGGCGTCGGCTCAAACGGCTCGGCGGACTGCACGACGAGGCATGTCTTGTCGGCGTCCTTGTGGTCGACGCGACCGCGCACGACGACGACGGAGTCGACCCCGAGTGCGCCCTCGTACTCCGCCAGTGCCTTGCCGAAGACGAGGATC
>DATLNO010000014.1:0-62325 GCA_035536715.1 Solirubrobacteraceae bacterium | reverse complement strand
GCCCCAGGTGACCTGCGGGCTGATCGCGCTCGCGTCGACCGTGATCTCGCGGTCGAATGTCGCGCCGGCGCCGGTGCGCAGCTCGCGCCACTCGTCGGGGATCTCGATCCCGGCATGCTCGGCGACCCACGCGAACGTCGTTTCGTCAGGAGCGATCATGCCCGCGCGGCCACCGCCCTCGATCGTCATGTTGCAGACGGTCATCCGGCCCTCCATCGACAGCGCCTCGATCGCGGGACCGGCGAACTCGACGACGTGACCGGCGGCGCCGTCGGTTCCCATCTGCCCGATCGTCGCCAGGATGAGGTCCTTCGCCGTGACACCGAAGCCGAGCGAGCCCGAGTACACGATTCGCATCGAGCGCGGCTTGCTCGCCACGAGGCATTGCGTCGCGAGGACATGTTCGACCTCGCTCGTGCCGATCCCGAACGCGAGCGCGCCGAACGCGCCATGCGTTGCCGTGTGACTGTCGCCGCAGACGATCGTCATGCCGGGCTGCGTGACCCCGAGCTCAGGCCCGATGACATGCACGATGCCCTGGCTCTCGGAGCCCAGCGAGTAGATCGGGATGCCGAACTCCTCGCAGTTGCTCTCCAGCGTCTGGACCTGCACGCGGCTGAGCTGGTCGGCGATCAGGGCGACGGTCGGCGTGCCGTCGGTCGGCACGTTGTGGTCGGCGGTGGCCAGCGTGCGATCCGGGCGGCGGACGCTGCGACCGGCAAGGCGTAGCCCGTCGAAGGCCTGCGGGCTCGTGACCTCGTGGACGAGGTGCAGGTCGATCCACAGCAGGCCCGGCGCCACCTCGTGGGCGGCCCAGATCTTGTCGAACAGCGTCGTGGGGTCGGATGCGCTCATGCGTTTCAGCTCCTGCGTAGGCCGGCGGAGACGACGGCGAGCAGGACCGCCTCGTCGCAGCCGGGGTTCTCGAAGTGATGGGACAGGTCGGCGTCGAAGGTCACGCAGTCGCCGGCCGCCAGCTCGTGGCGCTCGCCGTCGATCTCCAGCACGACGCGCCCCCCCTGGACGAGTGCGCTCTCGCGGCTGCCCGGCTCGTGCATCGGCGGATCGCCTGGGCCGCCGGTCGCCGCACCGGGGGCAAGGACGTGGCGCGAGAGCTCTGCGCGCTGGCCCGGCAGCGGCGGCGTAAGGATCTCCGCGCTGTGCCCGGTGGTCGGGTCGCTCGTCCCCGGCCGGCGCTCGCTCGCTCGGACGATGGCGACCTGGCCGCCCTCGTCGAGGCGCAGCAACTGCGAGAGGCGCAGGTCCAGGCCGGCGGCGATGCGCTCGGCGATCGCCAGCGTCGGGCTCGTCTCGCCGCGCTCGACCTGGCTGAGCATGGGCGCGCTGACGCCGCTGCGCTGGGCGAGGTCGCGCAACGAGAGCGCCATCGCCTCGCGCAGGGCCCGGATGCGCGGACCGATCGGGTTCGGATGTTCGATGGTCGTTGCCATACGACTGTATGTTATGACATACAATCCTCTCTCGGCTCACTCCTCTGCGCAACCGTCGAAAGAACCCGACATGCGCAGACGGGTCAGCTGGGGTCCTCGTGTTCGCGATTGTTCACCAGCGCCACCGCGACCGACACGGCCGGTGCCTCCGGCGACCCGCTGCGCAGCGTGCAGTGGGCGCCGGACGCGATGCACCTCGGCGAGCTCAGGGCGCGGGGCGCGGCGTCCGGTGATGCTGCGCGGGCGGTGAACCGCCGTCAGCGACGCCGGGCGAGGACACGAGTGCGAGCGCTGGCGGAGGCGACCACCTGGTCGTTGACATCGATCGCCTTCACCCTCAAGCGATAGCGGCCTGGGCGGAATAGCCGCTTGCGCAAGATGCGCGGACGCCCCGCGGACAGGGTGCGCACGAGCTTGCCGTTGAGATAGATGCGCCAGCGTTCGACATCGTCCGCAACGCCCATCGCCGTCCAGCGCAGTACGAGTCGCTTCCCGGCGCGCATGCGCGACGTGGCGCGCAGAGCCGAGGACCTCGCTGCGCGCAGGTCGACCGCGCTGAACGCCGCGGGAACATCGCTCGGGCTGCGAACGCGCCAATCGCCTTCGTGCTGGTCAATGGTGTCCATCCAGATGATCGCGCGCAGGCGCCGCATGGACTGCGCGGTCCTGAACATGTCGCGCACCCACGCGGCCTTGCTACCACCTTCCGTCGCCGAGCCCACCTCGGCGATCCAGATCGGCTGCGGACCGAGGCGCGAGAGGCGCCGGTAGGCGCTGCCGAAGGTCGCTCGGAACGTGCGCCAGCCGCCGAAGTTCGGCTTCGCGGAGCCCCAGTTGTAGCCGTCGAGGGCGAGCACGTCGACGAGCGCATCGCCGGGGTAGTACTGCTCGAAGCGGTTTTCGGGCCGCCGCGGCCAGTCTTCGTTGACGGGCGAGAAGACCCACTTGACGTTGCTCGCGCCCTCCCGGTCGAAGATGTGGTGCATGCGCGCCCAAGCGGCCTTGAAGAGCATGGGCGAGTTGCCGTTGACGGTGCCACCCCAGGGGTACCAGTCGCCGTTCATCTCGTGCATCGGACGCAGGTGGACCGTCGACCTGAGGTCACGCAGGTCGCGTGCCCAACGGGTGATGTAGTCGTCGAAGTCGCCGTTCGCGATGCGCTCCAACGAGTAGCGCGGCTGTGACGTTCCGCCGCCGGGCTTCCACGGCTCCCAAGTGACCATCGGGACGCGACCGGAGGCGGTCACGGCGCGGAAGACGTGCGGCTGGACCTTGGAGACCCAGCTTCCGCCTCCCCAGTTCTGAAACCAGGAGACGACGTCCACGCGTCGGCCTATGTCGTTCTGCAGCCCGTCGATCTCCTGCGTGTGACCGGCAAACGGGTCGCTGGGCGTGTGGAGACCGAAGGTCAGCTCCTTGGCGGTCGCGCCGGCTGGCATGACGAGCAGGCCGACGAGCAGCGCGAGCAGGACCAGCGTTCGACGCAAGCTTCGTTCCCCCTAAACAGTCAGCAGACAGACGCGGACGCGAACGGCCAACCGCCTGGTCCAGACTGTACCGAGGACACGATGCAAACGTCTAGAGATCGTCGAATGCACAGGATTCGCCTGTCGAACCTCGTCCACCGGTCGACGGGGCGGGCTCGGCCCGCGGCGACAGCTCGCACCCTCAGGTAGCGGCACGGCCCCGTCGGCTTCCGCAGCCGCAGGCCGTTGAGGCGATCTCCGCAGCGCCCGTTTCCCAGGGTGTCAGCCTGCAGATCATCTGCCCTCACGACCGTGCGGGGTGATCCGAGAGAGCTTGCTCAGCGCGTTGCAGCCGACGGGGTGCCGAAGCCCGCCGCATCGTTCATACGTCCATCTCGGCCATTTGCACGCGTCAAACAGGCGTCCGCATTCGGACCCTCGGACGCTCCCGCCGAGGGCCGACAGCCGACCTATGGAGCATGGCATCGAGGATCTGCTCCGCTGGACTGGCTGCCATTCTGGTCGCGCTGATGCTTGCGTTCCTGCCGTCGATCGCCTCTGCGCAGTCGCTGCAGTTCGGGGCGTGGACCCCGGGCGACCCATACGACGGCAACGTCAACGGCGCCGCCGCGCTGGAGACTGCCACCGGCCGCCACGTCGACATCGTCAACTGGTACCAGAACTGGGGCGGCGGGGACTGGATCTCCTCAGTGCAGAATCACGCGCTCAACGCCGCCACCGGCGGGGGACGCACCCCGATGATCACTTGGGAGCCTTGGGCGCCCGGCGCCGGCACCGACCAACCGCGGTTCCGGCTCTCGCGGATCGCCGCCGGCGAGTTCGACGCGTACATCACGACGTGGGCGCTCGCGCTGAAGGCAACTGGCTCGCCGGTCCACCTGCGTCCGATGCACGAGATGAACGGCGACTGGTACCCCTGGAGCGGTGCGGTGAATGCCAACTCGCCCGCACTCTACGTGCAGGCATGGCGTCGCATGGTTGACATCTTCCGCCGGCTGGGCGCCACGAACGTACGCTTCGTCTGGTCACCAAACAACGTCGACGTCCCCGCGTCGAACACGATGGAGAGCTACTACCCCGGAACCTCCTACGTCGATGTGCTCGCCGTCGACGGCTACAACTGGGGCAGCGGCACACCGGGCCACGGCGGCTGGCAGTCCTTCTCCTCGGTCTTCATGGGTGCCTACGACCGCCTGAAGGCGCTCGGTCCGCAGCCGATCTGGATCGCGGAGGTCGGCACGTCATCCGACGGCGGAGACAAGGCCGCCTGGATCCGCGACATGTTCGCGCAGGCCGGGCGCATGGACCGCCTCCAGGCAATCGTCTGGTTCAACGAGGACAAGGAACGCGACTGGCGCGCCGCCCCCTCACCAGAGATCGCATCGGCGTTCCGGCCGAGCGCGGGCGTCGACGCACCTGCCGGCGCGCCCACTGCGCGCGCCCAGGACGCCAAGGCAAAGCTGGTCCTCACGGTCAACGGCGGTACGCGAGCGGGCCGCAAGGCGATCGTTCGCTGGCGCGCCACCGGCGCCTCCACCGTCAAGCGCTGGCATGCCTATCTCGACGGCCGTCACGTCCGCAGGTCGAGCTCGACCGCCCCGCGCGTCGCCCGCATCCGCGTCGCGCAGCGCGGCAGCCACCGCTGGCGCGTCGTCGGCCGCGACACCCGCGGCCGCACGGTGGTCTCGGCCACCCGCAGCTTCCGCGTCAGCTGATCAGCGGCGCAGGCGCAGCGCAGGACGCATGATCGGCCGCTGTGCGTGGGCCCGCCAGGCACGCAGCGCTGTTCCGCGCAGCCTGAAGTCGCGCTGGGGATGCGACGAGTCGTACCAGACGATCGCCTTGACGCGCGGGAAGCGCTTCGGCGTCGAGCGCATGACGTCGCGGACCCAGGTCGGCGCGGACTGAATGTCCACCGACGCGGTGCCCAGCTCGCTGAGCATGATCGGCTTCCCGAAGCCCCTGACGACCTCGTAGGAACGGCGGAACACGCGCTCGTAGGTGAGCACGCCGCCGTTTGCCGAGCGCGACCAGTTGAAACCGCTCAGCCCGACCCAGTCGACATACCGCGAGCCCGGGTAGTACTTCCGGATAGCGTCGCGCGACGTCGGGGTGCCGCCCGCGAACGAGTCGACCGAGAACACCCAGCTGACGTTGGTCGCGCCGGCGGCGCGGAAGATGCGGTGCACGCGCCGCCACGCCGCCTTGAACTGCGCCGGCGTGTTGCGGTTGATGTCGACCGACCACGGATACCAGCTGCCGTTCATCTCGTGCATCAGGCGGATGACCATCGGCTTGCTGTACGCCCGCGCGTCGCGCGCCCAGCGGCGGATGTAGAGGTCGTAGCGCCCCGTGGCGATCTGGCGCACGATGCCCGGCCGCTGGTTGGGCGCGGCGGCGGACGACTTCGGCTTCAGCCACGGCTCCCAGCTGATCATCGGCACCGCGCCGTGCCGCGCGACGCCCCCGAGCCACTTGTCGCTCAGGAATCGGTCGGGCCCCCACCACGCCTGGAAGCGATGCAGGATGCGCAGCTTGGCGGGCGCGTGGTGGCGCACGCTGACAGGGCGGCTCGGGGGGCCGGCGACGGCGGGATGGAAGACGCCGAGGTAGATGCCGTACCTCGGCGGAGCCAGCGACAAGCGTAGCTTGGCGACCGTCGGCGCTGCGGGCTTCGTGGCCACCTTCGGCGCGCTGACCGCGGTGACGGGCTCGGTGGACCAGAAGGTCAGGCCGACGAGGACGGCGCCGGCGATCGCGGGCGCGGTCACGGCGATACGCAGCGATTGGGTGACGTCGTGATGGTGGCCGAGCATGCTGCCGGGCGTGGCAAGCGAGCCGGCGAGCACGCAGGCCCAGATGACGACGGCCCACGAGGCGATCTCGGGCTGCGCGATCGCGACGCCGATCGAGACGAGCAACAGCGCCAGCACGGTGTGCTGGAAGGTCGTCAGCCAGCTCAGCCGGCGCTGGCCCGACTTGCGCGTGACGCCGCCGTGCAGGGCGCGCGGGCGCCGGCGGGGCGCCATGAAGAGCGCCCGCGGCACCGCGAGTGCGAACACCGGGGCGAGGTACGTCTGCAACTGCGCCGTGCGCAGCGCCGCTCGCCACCCGACATGCAGCGTCAGCAGGAGCGCCACCGGGCCGAGGTACAACGCCAGCAGCAGGCCGTACGTCGCCTCCGAGCCCTCGGCGAGCAGCTGCGCGCCGAACAGGATCGAGGCGATCGGGCTGATCAGGAACACCAGGTGCGCCGCGGCCACGAGGTACCAGCCCGTCGTGTGCAGGTAATGCAGACGCTGGCGCAGCGTGAGGCCGCGCTTGAGAAGCGGGTTGTCCCAGAAGAACATCCGCAGGCTGTCGGTCGCCCAGCGCAGTCGCTGGCTTGCCATCTCGGCGGCGGTGGCGGGGGCGGTGCCGACGCTGACCGGGACTCCGACATACGCCGAGCGCCAACCGCGGGCGTGCAACTCGAAGGAGGTGTGCAGGTCCTCGACGAGGTTCCACTCCGAGAAGCCGCCGAGCTCCTCGAGCGCCGCGCGCCTGTAGGCGACGCCGTTGCCGCACGAGAACGCCGCGTTGTCGCGATCCTTGGCGGGCTGGATCGCGCTGTAGAACAGCGCCTCCTGATGGCCGAGCATGTCGCCGTTGTCGAGCCTGAAGCTCTGGCGGCTCGTGACGAACGCGATCGCCGGATCGGCGAAGTACCCGAGCAGCCGCTCGCCGAGATCGGGAAGGGCGAGGTGGTCGGCGTCGAGCACGACGATGAACTCGGCGTTGATTCCGCGCGGGTAGGCGTCCGTGTGGCGCAGCGCGGCGTTGAGGTTGCCGGCCTTTCCCCGAGGCCCAGAGGCGCGCATGAGGCAGCGCACGCCGTAGGCATCACACAGGTCCAGTATCTCCTGCCAGTTCTCATGCCCCGCCATGCGCGAGTCGAGCAGCACCATCGTGCGATGCGGGTGTTCGATCGCCAGCGCGGCGGACAGCGTCGCCCTGACCATCTCGACCTCCTCCCCGCATACCGGAATGAACACGTCGAGCGTGGCACCGGGCGGCGGCGACGCGGCCGGCGGGCGGCGGTGCGGCGTCCAGAACAGGACGACCGCGACGACCAGCGCGATGTAGTTGATGAGCTCGGCGGCGAAGAAGATCGTCATCGTCATGCCGAGCTGCGGGAGCTCGCCGAAGCGCCAGAGCAGGTAGACGGCGCCACCCCCCACGGCGGCGAGCGCCGCCGCTCGCGCACCCAGAAGCCGGCGGCGGGTCATGGCGCCGCCATCGGCTCGGCGCGAACGAGCTGGACCGGCGCGTTGCCGTCGAAGACCTGCGTCGCGGTTGCCTCGTAGCTCAGGCGCGACAGCGCGCTGCGCAGCTGGGCCGGGTTCAGCGGCGGGTCGGCGAGCAGCCAGAGGCGGCTGCGACGTTCAGCAGCGCTGAAGACGCTCGGCGCAGCGACGGCCTCGTCGAGCGTGCCGAACGCCGAGACGGGGGGCGTGCCGGGCGGGAGCAGCTTCTCGCCGTAGTACGACAGCGCGCCGTCGAAGCCGAGCAGCCCGATGCCCGCCACGACGTCGCCCTTGCTCCAGCCGGCCGCCGCCATGGCGACGGCCGCGCGCGTATCGGGGTTCTGCCCGTGCTCGCCCTGGGACGCGACGAGCGCCGCGCCCGACGCGACGACCGCCCCCGCGACGAGCACGATCGCCAGCACCCGGTGCGCGTGCGCCGCCACGATCCCGATCGCGACGAGGATGAACGGCGCGGCGACCGCGGTGTAGCGCGTGAGCGCCACCGGCTGCGCCAGCGCGCTCGCGGTGGCGACGACGAGGAGCGGGACCAGACCGCACATGACGATCAGCCACCGCTCGCGCATGCGCCTGAAGCGATCGCTGAGCGCGAGCAGCGCCAGCGCGTCGATCACGACGACGGCACCGATCTCGCGCCAGAGCATCAGCCCACCGCTGGCGCGGCCGTCGAACGGGGTGCCGGCCAGGCGCAAGGCGTTGAACGTCGTCAGCGACGCGTACGTCTCAGCCGAGTCGTGGTGCCCCTGAGCCATCTGCACGATCGCGAGCGGAGCCACCGCCGCGACGGCCAGTCCGACGCCGGCAGCAAACGCCAGGCGCCAGCGCCCGGCAAGCTCGGACTGGCAGCACATCCACGCGACGAGAGGCGCCAGCACCAGCAGCGACGTGTAGTGCAGCAGCACGGCGCAGACGGCGGCGAGCGCAGCCGTCGCGGTCCACCGCCACGAGCGGTCGCGCGTGGCCTGAATGGCGGCGGCGACGGCGATCGTCAGCGCGAGCATGACCCAGACGTAGGCCCGGACCTGCTGTGAATAGAGCAGCACGATCGGGCTGATCGTCGCGAGCGCGGCCGCGATCAGGCCCGCGGTACGACCCGCGACGAGCCGCCCAAGCCAGTGCACGGCGCCGACGAGCGCGACCCCACACAACACCGACGGCGCGCGCAGCAGCGCCTCGGAGTCCCCGCCTGACACGCTCAGCCACGCGTGCAGGATGAGGTAGTACAGCGGTGGCGTGACCTCGCTGTAGCGCACCGCGCCGGTCAGATCAGCGAGGTTGCCGCGGCTCGCTCGCCAGCTGTAGACCTCGTCGATGAACAGGCTCGAGCTTCCCAGGTGCAGGCCGAAGAGCGCAGCCGCGGTGGTCAGCACGAGAACCGGCGGCAGCCAGCGGTACTCGTCGCGCGTTACCGGCATGCGTTCGCGTCGCGTGATACGCGGGGCGAGGTCAGGCGTCAGATCTCGTGGTGGGGCGTGCGTCGGCATCCGTGTCTTGAGAGAGTTGGGTGGCTGCAGGACGTCGGCTACCTCCCGGGCCAGTGACATTCAGGATAAGAAACGGATGAGTCCGGTCCGAGCTTGCGGTCTTACTAAACAATAGTTGCCCGGCAGGACGGCGCGGTGGGTCACAATACAGGCATGAATCGACGGCTGCGCGCCCTTTCGCTCGTCTGGGCACTGCCGCTGGTGCTCCTCGCGGCGGCCCCGGCTCATGGTGCACCCTCCGCCGCTGCTGGGCCTGCGACCGCCCCCTCCGGCAGCGCCGATGCCCAGATGCGCCAAGCCGAGTCCGCCACGCTGGGGGCCGAGCATGCCGCGGCGCATGCCCGCCAGCGCGAGCTGGTCGACGAAGCCCGCAGCACGCCCTCCGAACGGGCGGCGCCGCCGCCGCTGGCGCCCGTGGCGCCCCACGTCGGCGGCGCGTGGAGCACGCCCGCGGATCTGCCGGTGATCGCCATCAACGCGATCATGCTGCCGACGGGCAAGGTGCTGATGTTCGCCTACCCCGGGCGGCCCGGCGAAGCCGGCTCGAACTACGACAACCTCGCCAAGGCATACGTCTGGGACCCTGCGACGAACACGTCCGAGTCCGTCGATCCGCCGATCGACCCGCGCACCGGCAAGCCGACGAACATCTGGTGTGGCGGCGCGTCGTTGCTGGCCGACGGGCGCGTCCTCGTCACGGGCGGAAACCTCGACCCGGCAGCCGACAGGGTCTTCACCGGGCTGAATACGGTGTTCGTGTTCGACCCGTGGACCCAGGTATGGCAGCGCGGGGACCCGATGCGCCAGGGCCGCTGGTATCCCACGCAGACGCTCATGCCTGACGGACGCACGCTCGCCATCAGCGGCCTCGCCGCGCCCGGCGATCCGGACTTCGGCTCAGGCGACCCGGCATCCTCCGGCGGCATGAACAATGACGCCGAGGTGGTCTCGCCGGATGGGGCGTCGACGACGATGCTCGCCACGCGCTTCAACGATCCGGGTCAGGCGCCGCTGTCGGCGCTGTATCCACACATGTTCTGGATGCGCAGCGGACAGGCGATGGCAGCGGGTCCCTACCCGACCGACAGCTGGCTGTTCAGTCCCGGCACGGCCGGCAGCGCGCCAGCCTGGACGGATCTGCCGAACCTGGCGCGCACACGCGACTGGGGCACGGCGGTCATGCTCGACGATGGGCGGGTCATGACGCTCGGAGGCTCGCCGCCGAGTGCACCTGGCGACGGCGCCCCCAGCCCGTTCAGCCTGCGTCCGGCGACCGCCACGACCGAGATCTTCGACGAGCGCGAACCGGCGCCCCGGTGGCGCAGCGCGCCGGCCATGCAGCTTGCCCGCAGCCACGCCAACAGCGTGTTGCTGCCCGACGGCACGGTCGCCACCGTCGGCGGCGGGTTCGGCGAGGACGGAAGCCAGCAGTACTACCGCTGGCTCTATAAGGACCAGCAGCGCCGGGTCGAGTTGCTCGACCCACATTCGGGAGCGCCGCCCGTGCTCGGCGCGGCGCAGGCCGAGGCGCGCACCTACCACTCTTCCGCCCTGCTGCTGCCCGACGCGCGCGTGCTGTCCGCCGGCGACGACATCAACGGTGCAGGCGGCCCCGGCACGGGCATCAGCAAGGACACGGCCGAGATCTACTCACCGCCATACCTCTTCAAGAAGGATGGCTCGGGCGCCCTCGCCGATCGTCCGCAGATCGTCGCGGCACCGGCGACGGCGGAGCTCGGCGCTGAGATCGCCATCAGCACGGCGGGCGTCGCCGCCTCGAAGGCCGTGCTCGTCGCGCCTGGCGCCGCCACGCACGCCAACGACATGAGCCAGCGGATCGTGCCGCTCGCCGCGCCGCTTGGGCTGCCCGAGGGCGGGTTGCGCCTGCAGGTCCCGTCCGACGCGAATGTGATCCTGCCGGGCCACTACATGCTGTTCGTGCTGAGCGATACAGGGGTGCCCTCGGTCGCACGCTTCATCAGGATCACGGGGGCATCGTCCGCCGCTCCGATGCCATCTGGTCCGACCCCCGCCGCCCCGGTTGATCCGCCGCCGGCGCAGGTCTCTCCTCGCGCGCCCGGCGATCCCAAGCGGACTCGCGCTGCCAAGCTCACCGTCACCGGCAAGCTGCCATCCATGCGCGTGCTGCGGCGCACGGGACGCTTCACGCTCACGGTCAGGCTGACGCGGCCCGGACGCGTCTCCCTCCGGGCGCTACTCGAGCGGCCACGGGGCAAGACGATCGCGATCGCGCCCGACCGGACGATGCGGTTCGCTGTCGGCTCCCGCCGGCAGCTGACGTTCAGGCTCACCGCTCGTGGACGGCGGCTGCTGGTCGGTCGCCGCAGCGCCATCCTGCGCATCCGCGCACGGGCGACGCCGGCCGCTGGCAACAGGCTCGCGACGCTGACCATCCGGCGCCGGCTGCGCTGATCGCCGACGGGGCGTTCGCCGAAGTACGCTCCGGCCCGTGGCCGAACCCGCCTTCCTGGCACCGGACGTGCTCGTGCTCGCCAGCGGCGGAACGCTCGGCGAGGCCTGGATGAGCGGGGTGCTGGCCGGCATCGAGGACGCGACGGGACACGACTTCCGCTCGACCGAGGCGCTCGTCGGGACGTCCGCGGGGGCGCTCGTCGCGGCCGCGCTCGCCGCCGGGCAGCGGCCCCGCCGGCCCCGGCCGCAGACGGCGGTGCTCGCGCTTCCCTCCGGAGACGCGACGGCCGACATCGCGTCGGAGACCGCGTCGCGGCTCTCCGCCCAGTGGCTGCCGCTGCCGCGGTCGGTCCTTCAGACCGTCGGCCGCGAGGCCGTTCGCATCGCCGGCGCAGCCGCCACCCCGCTCGCACCGATCGCGCTCGCCGCGGGCGCGAACGGCAGCACCGCGCTGCGGGCGGCGCTGCTCAGTCGCACGCCGGGAACCGACACGTCGCTGGAGGCGATGCGCGGTGGAATCGAGCGCTCCGGCGCGCGCTGGGACGGACGTCTGCGGGTCGTCGCCGTCGACCGCGGCAACGGGCGCCGCGTCGTGTTCGGCGCGCCTGGCGCCCCCGAGGCGACGGTCGCCGAAGCGGTGCAGGCCTCCTGCTCGGTGCCGTGGATCTTCGCCCCGGTGAAGATCGGCGGCCGCGAGTACGTCGACGGCGGGGTGTGGAGCAACACGAACCTCGACACGGCGCCCGCCGGGCGCGCGACCCAGGTCCTCTGCCTGAACCCGATCATGAGCCTCGACATCGCGATGGCCTCGGCCTTCGGACTGCTGCGCGCGATCGCCGGCAGCACCGCGGCGCTCGAGACGCTCGCGCTGCGCAGTCGCGGTACGAAGGTGCGGATGCTCGGCCCCGCCCATGACATCGCAACCGTGATGGCGCCGAACCTCATGGATGCTGGGCGGCGCGAGGAGGTGCTGACGGGTGGCTATGCCCAGGGCCTCGAGCTCGGCAAGGCGAGTTGAGCTGCCGCGGGCCGATCCGCTACGGCGTCGGAATCGGCGCCTCCGCGCCGAGGTCGATGGCGAGCGTCGCGGCCTGCACCTTGCGCACGACGTTCGAGAGCGCGCGCACGTAGGCCGAGCCGGCGGCCTCGATGATGTCGGTGGCGACGCCCTGACCGGAGGCCGACTGGCCCTCGAACTCGAGCACGACCGACGACTCGCCGAGCGCGTCCTGGCCACCGGTGACGGCGTCGACGCGGAAGACGCGCAACTGCGCGTCGACCCCCGTGGCGGCGTTGATCGCCGCGAAGACCGAGTCGATCGGCCCGTCGCCGGTGCCGGTCGCCGTCGCGACCTCGCCGTCGGGCAGCGTCACGGTCACCTCGGCGTGCGGTTCGCGGCCCGACGCCGCCGCCACCATGAAGCTGTCGAAGGTGTAGCTCGCCAGCTCGTTGCGCAGGTCGTCGGTGACGAGCGCCTCGAGGTCCATCGCCGTGACCTGCTTCTTCTTGTCGGCGATCTCCTTGAAGCGCTTGAAGGCCGTGTTGAGCGCGGCGCCCTCGACGACGAAGCCGAGCTCGGCCAGCGTCTGCTTGAGCGCGGCGCGGCCGGAGTGCTTGCCCAGGACGAGCGAGTTGGCCTCCAGGCCGACCGTCGTCGCGTCCATGATCTCGTAGGTCGTGCGCTCCTTGATGACGCCGTCCTGGTGGATCCCCGACTCGTGCGCGAACGCGTTGCGCCCGACGATCGCCTTGTTGGGCTGCACGACATAGCCGGTGAGGCGCGATACGAGCCGCGACGTGCGCGCGATCTCCTTCGTCACGACGCTCGTGCGCAGGCCCGAGATGTCGCCCCTCGTGTGCAGCAGCATCACGATCTCCTCGAGCGAGGCGTTGCCCGCCCGCTCGCCGATGCCGTTGATCGCGCACTCGATCTGCCGCGCGCCCGCCAGCGCGCCCGCGTAGGAGTTCGCGACGGCGAGGCCGAGGTCGTCGTGGCAGTGCGTCGAGACGATCACGTTCTCCAGCTCAGGGATCAGCCGGTACAGGCCCTCGAGGTAGGCGATGTACTCGTCGGGCGTCGTGTAGCCGACGGTGTCGGGGATGTTGATCGTCGTCGCGCCCTCCTCGATCGCCGCCGCGCAGACCTCGGCCGTGTACTCGAGCTCGGCGCGCGTGGCGTCCATCGGCGAGAACTCGACGTCGTCGACGTAGGACTTCGCGTGCGCGACGGCGGCGCGTGCCTGCGCGAGGATGTCCTCGCGCGTGGAGCGGAACTGGTGGACGATGTGGATATCCGACGTCGAGATGAACGTGTGGATCCGAGGTCGCTCGGCGTCGCGGACCGCGCGGGCAGCAGCCTCCACGTCCGGGGCCTGCGCACGGGCGAGGCCGGCAATGATCGGTCCTTGGACTTCCCGCGCGATCGCCTCGACGGCCTCGAAGTCGCCCGGTGACGCGATCGGGAAGCCAGCCTCGATGACGTCGACGCCCAGGCGCGCGAGCTGGTGGGCGATCTCGAGCTTCTCGGCGGTGTTCAGCGAGATGCCGGGCGACTGCTCGCCGTCGCGCAGCGTCGTGTCGAAGATGCGGACGTGGTCGGGATCGTGCTCGTTGCTGCTCATGACGTGTGCTTGCTCCTTGCTGAAGCTCGTGGTGTGCTGCTTCTCAATCGGTTTGCGGCAAGACGGCCGCCACGCAGATAGCTCCCCCTATCGGGGGAGCAGGAGAAGCTCAGAAAGCGCGAGCACGTGCGTCATGCACCGCGCAGTGTAAGTCATGCGCGGCGCCTTGCCCAGCCTGCTTGACCGACGGTGGACACTGACTCAGATGGCGCGCGACATGGACGTGGGACAGCGCTCGATCGCAAGCCTCTGGCGCGCGCCGCTCCGGCTCCGGGCCGCGAACCTCCCCGAGGAGGAGCAAACATGAAGCGCAGCAAGAGCGTCAACCTCGTCGTCGTGCCGCTGCTGGCGGCGGCGTTCCTGTCGGGGTGCGGTGGCGAGGAGGAGACCGCGTACTGCGTCGACCAGGAGAACCGGGTCACGGACAACTCCCACTGTGACAGCGGTACCAACTCCGGCTTCTTCTGGTTCTTCGGCGGCGCCGGCTTGGCGCGCGGCTCCTTCGCCGGCGCCGGCGAGCGGATCAACTCGACCGACAAGGCCGCGCTCGCGCGGCGCGGCGGCTTCGGCTCGAGCGCGCGCTCGGGTGGCGTCGGGCGTCCCACGGGCAAGACCATAGGCGGCGGCTTCTCGGGGGGAAGCTGATGGTGTCGCCGTCCGGTCATCGAAACTCGCTCAGGGTGTGTTGCGCCCCGCGGTTCCGGCCGGTTGCGCTGAACTCCCGGCGACGGTAGTGGAGCGCCACGACAACGAGCCGCGCCAGGGCTGGCCCGCGATCGTCGAGGAGCAGGGGCTGATCTATTGGAAGACGCCGCTGCCCGACGGCGAGGAGATCTCCTACTGGCATGAGGGCGCGTACTACTCGCTGACCACCGAGGAGGTCTACGAGATCGAGGCGACCGCCCGGCTCATGCTCGAGATGCTGATCGAGGCCGGCGACTACATCATCGCGGAGAACCTCTTCGCACAGATGGGGATCCCCGGCTGGGCCGTGCCGCGGATCAAGGAGACCTGGGAGTCCGAGCCACCGATGGTCTATGGGCGCTTTGACTTCGCCTACGGCCACGACAACGTCCCCCGGCTGCTCGAGTACAACGCCGACACGCCGACCGGGCTGCTCGAGTCCGCGGCCGTGCAGTGGTACTGGGCACGCGACGTCTTCGGCGACGGCGTCGACCAGTGGAACATGCTGCACGAGATGCTCGTCGCGCGCTGGCGCGAGCTGGCACAGGCCGACCGCCTGCCAGGGGAGCGGCTGCACCTGCTGCACACGAGCGCCGAGCAGTCGGGCGAGGACTTCATGACGATCGGCTACATGACCGAGACGGCCCGCGCTGCCCACCTCATGTGCGAGCTCCTGTCGGTGGAGAGCCTGGGCTTCGTCGACGGCCAAGGCTTCGTCGACCTCTCGGGGAACCCGGTTCGCACCGCGTTCAAGCTCTATCCGTGGGAGTGGATGGTGCGCGAGGACTTCGGCACCCTCGCGCTCGAGCACATGGGCGACGGGGCCGGGCAGACGACCTGGATCGAGCCGATCTGGAAGATGCTGTGGTCCAACAAGGGCATCCTGCCTGTGCTGCACCGCCTCTTCCCCGAGAACCCGCACATCCTGCCGGCGTGGTTCGACGGCGAGCAGCCCGATGGACTGAAGAGCTTCGTCCGCAAGCCCTTGCTGGCGCGCGAGGGCGCCAACGCGTCGGTCGTGATCGACGGTGAGGTCGTCGAGGAGGGTCCCGACCAGGACTACGGCGAAGAGGGCTTCGTCGTGCAGGCGTACACCGACCTCGGCGACTACGGCGGCGGCGCGCGGCCGGTGCTCGGGATCTGGACCGTCGACGTCGAGCCCGCCGGGCTCGGGATCCGCGAGAGCGACGGGCTGCTGACAACCAACACGTCTCGTTTCGTGCCACACGTGATTGCATGACCCCCTAGGGAGGGATCGACCAATGCTGGAACTCGTCGGGCAGGTGCTGGCCTACTCGGGCGTCGGGCTCGTCGTGCTCGTGGCGGGCTTCTTCGTCATCGACGCCCTGACGCCCGGGAAGCTCGGGGCGCTCGTCATGGACGGAAACCCGAACGCGGCGATGCTCGCCGCGACGACGCTCGTGTCGCTCGGGCTGATCCTCTGGTTCGCGATCTTCTTCACCGGCGCGGGCTGGAGCGGGCTCGACGACGCGCTCGTCTACGGCGCTGTCGGGGTCGGCGCGCAGGCCGTCGGGTTCGTCGTGTTGGACCTGTTGACCCCGGGCAAACTGAACGTCATATGCGGGCACGAGAAGCTTCACCCGGCATCGTTCGTGTCGGCGGCGGTGCAGCTGTCGGTGGCGCTGGTGGTGTGCGCGTCGCTGACGTAGCGGTCGAGCACGAGGAGCGCTACTGGTACCCCGACGACGGCTCGATCGTCTGGGTCGCCGGCTACGCGATCGTTGACGAGGCGAACGGCCGCTACCTGTCGCGCGACGCGCCCGAGCTGGCCGCGCGCGGCCTCTTGGTGGCCGGTGTCGCGGGCGCGGCGCGCTATCACGGCGACGTGCTGCAGTCCGACTCGGTGGCTCCGGGCGCGACGCTGCGGCTGCGCCGCGACCCGGATAACGAGCACGATGCCAACGCGATCGCCGTGCTGACCGGCGAGGGCGCGCTCCTGGGGTACGTGCCGCGCGAGGTCGCCGCGACGGTCGCGTCGCAGCTCGATGGCGGCGCCGTCTGGGCGGCCGTGGTCCTGCGCGAGCGGCGGGCATCCCCACGCGACCCGCGCATCGGGCTGACGCTGCTGCTCGCCCCCGCTGAGTCGATCGAGCTGCGCGAGCACGGATCGCCCTGACGAGCACGACTGCCGCGGCGGCCGCGACGACCGCTCGTCTCGGCGGATCGGCTGGCACCGCAAGCGCAGGCCGACCACGCAGGGTCGGTTCACGAAGATGTCGGCGTTGTCGCCGACGCCGTCGGTTGCGTGCACGATCCACTCGCCGTCGTGCAGGAGGAGGCGGAGCGGACGAGCGTGCCGTCCTTGTCTGGCCCGACTGTCCAGAAGTCAGACTGCTTGCTGTCGTCCTCGTCGTAGGTGCCGAACGAGGATCCGGCCGTCCGGTGAGAAGACGGCATGTCGCCATAACTCCCGGGGCCTTGGTCAGCGGCGAGTTCCAGCGCGCGTACGCGATCGTGCGCCCGTCGGGGGAGATCGCGGGCGTCTGCGTGTCGGCGGCGCCAGCCGTCGGGCGTCCATTCAGGCCCTGCGAGGTCGCAGATCGGCTTGAGCGTGCACCGTGCGCGCAGCTTCCCGGGCGCGCCGCCGTCGGCGTCGACTGTGTACGCCCAGCACGGCTCGCCCTCTGCGGCGCGACCGAGCGCTTGCCTACTTGACGAAGTTGTGCACCTCGAAGAGCTGCGCCCGGCCCGGATAGCCGAGCTCCTCCAGCACGGGCCCGATGAACGCTCCGAAGCGCTGGAACGCCTCCTCGGATTCCCAGACATCGCCATGCCCGTCGGTGAGGCGCGCGCCGACCTGCTCGTACTGCTCCTGCGTTGCACCTGGACCGTCATGCACCATCACGATCGTCACGATGCCTCCTCGGCTCGCGGGTAGAATGTTCTCTTCAGGCTGCGGCCGCGTGGCCGACAAGCGCCCGCGCTGACGGAGCGCGCGCCGGAAGCTACCGGTGGGTAGGCGAGCTGTACGTGCGGTCGTACGCCTCGTGTGCTTTGCGATCGGACTTCGCGCTTGCCGGAAGGGCGTCGTCGCCGCCAGGCGCGGCGGGCGCCAACACGAAGATCTCGGCCCCCATGTCGGGATCCATGTGGTTGGCCGACATGAACGCCAGGACGGTGCGTGACGTGAGGTCCTCGATCGCGGTGATGAGGTCCTCGCGCATCGCGTGCTGATAGCGACCACGTGTGGTGAGAACAAGTTCGCTGTCGCCCGCCGATTGCAGGCTGCGCTCACCCTTCGTCATCGTGTCCTGCAACAGCACGACAACCAGGTCGTCGCGCCAGGACGTCCGTGCCTTCGTCGGCCCTCGCCCGGTGTACTCGGCGGTGATGCGCACCACGGCGTTGGAGATGGCTGCCGTCAGGCCGCCGCCGGTGAGGTGCTCGTCTGTGGTGCTGGGCATGCCAGCCTCCGATCACGCCCCTCTGGGCAAAGACCGCGTGAGGCAGAGAGTCGTCTGAGAACCCCGCGCGACCTTCAGCGTAGCCCACTCCGGTATCCCGGCTGCAGTGCGGGCATGCCTGATGACGTAGCGTGCGGTCATGATGGAGCGGCCCCTCTCCACGCCCGCCGTCGCCGACGACGCGGCGGCGGTGACCGAGATCGTCGCGGCGGTGGAGTCGTCGCTGTACGGCCAGACCACGTTCTGCCAGGCCGATCTCGAGGACGAGTGGTCCGAACTCGACCTCGGGCAGGACGCGCGCGTCGTCCGCGACGGCGACCGGATCGTCGGCTACGCCGCGGTGCGCGAGAAGGGCGAGGTCTGGCGGGTCGAGGGGTACGTCCACCCCGACGCGCTCGGGCGCGGGCTCGGAACGCTGATCGCGACCGGGCTCGAGGAGGACGCGGGGCGCCGCGGCGCACGCCGTGTCCAGAACAGCGTCCTCGAGGCCGACTCCGCCGCCCGCACGTTGCTCGCGTCGCTGGGCTACTGCGACGTGCGCGTCTTTCGCGAGCTGCGCATCGCGCTCGGGGCAGCGCCACCGGCACCCGAATGGCCGGACGGCTTGCGCGTCGTCCCGTTCGACTTGGAGCATCACGCGCGCGGGTTTCACGCAGCGCACCAGGAGGCGTTCGCCGATCACTGGGACCACAGGCCGCGCGACTTCGAGTCGTGGTCGAAGGTCCACCTCGGGAGCGAGCGCTTCGACCCGACGCTCTGGTGCGTCGTCCGCGACGGGGACGAGATCGCCGCCGGGACGATCTGCACGGGCAACACCTACGGCGGCGGCTTCGTCCACGCGCTGTTCACGCGTCGCCCGTGGCGCAGGCAGGGCGTCGGCGCGGCGCTCCTCGCCGACTCGTTCGGACGCTTCTGGGAACGCGGCGAGCGCAGCGTCGGGCTCGGCGTCGACGCGGCGAGCGACACCGGCGCGTTCCGCCTCTACGAGCGCGCTGGGATGGCGCCCGCGCTCGGCTGGGTGATGTACGAGAAGAAGCTCGGCGACGCCGCAGCGCGTCAGTTGAGGACCCGGGCGATGTAGCCGTCGCGGGCGATCGCCCCGAGCACGTCCCGGGCGTGCTCGCGACCACGCGTTTCCAGCACGAGCTGGACTGCGGTCTCGCGAACGTGCAGGTCGACGCCTTCGCGGACATGCTCGACCTCGACGAGGTTGCCGCCGGCGTCCGCGACGCACGCGAGCAGATGTGCGAGCGAGCCCGGCCGGTCGGGCAGGCGGGTGAAGAGCACGAGCCGGCGCCCGACCTGCGTCTCGTGGCGACGGGTCACGGCCGCGAGCAGCCCGGCATCGACGTTGCCACCCGAGAGCACGACCACGGTGGTCCCGCCGGGCGCGGGCGCGGCCAGGCCGCCCAGCAGCGCCGCGACGCCCACCGCCCCGGCCCCCTCGACCACGAGCTTGCTGCGCTCCATCAGCAGCACCATCGCCTCGGCGATCTCGTCCTCGCCCACCGTGACGACGTCGTCCAGCCAGCGTTGCACCAGCGCGAGCGTGAGCTCCCCCGGCCGCTTGACCGCGATCCCGTCGGCGATCGTCAGCGCAGATCGAACTGCGACGGGCTCGCCGCGCATGAGCGAACTGGCAAACGGCGCGCAAGCGTCGGCCTGCACGCCGACCACCTCGACCGCGGGGCGCGCCGATTTCACCGCGATCGCGATGCCGCTGGCCAGCCCCCCACCGCCGAGGGGCACGATGACCTTCGCGAGATCGTCGACGTCCTCCAGCAGTTCAAGCCCGACGGTGCCCTGGCCGGCCACGACGTCGGGGTCGTCGAAGGGGTGCACGAACGCCAATCCACCCTCCTGCGAACGAGCCGTCGCTGCGACAAAGCAGTCCTCCAGCGAGTCGCCGACGAAGTACACCGTGGCGCCCAGCGCCACGCATCCCTCGATCTTGGCCAGTGGCGCCTGGGTGGGCATGAACACCTCGCACGGCACGCCACGCTCCCGTGCGGCGTCGGCCAGCGCCCAGGCGTGGTTGCCCGCGCTGCCGGCGACGACGCCGCGTTCGCACCCGGCTCCCAGCGAGGCGAGCTTGTTCAGCGCGCCGCGCAGCTTGAACGACCCGGTGCGCTGCAGGTTCTCGGCCTTCAAAGCCACCTGCGCCCCGCAGCGCTCCGAGAGCGTCTCGGACGGCAGCAGCGGCGTGCGGCGCGCCACGTCGCAGACCGCGGCGCGCGCCCGCGCGATGTCCGCGGCGACGACGCTCATCGCTCGCCGGTCACGGCGAGTTCCTGCAGGCGGCTCGGTCGAGGGTCGCGGTCACCCACGGATAGTCCCGCTTCCCATCGCGGCGCGCCAGTGAATCTCCGGAAAACCGGCAACCGCGAGCGCCGGCACGGGCATCATGTACGCGTATGGCGCGCGACACAGGATTTCCCACACAGGATGCACAGGACGACTTTCTCCGGGTCCGGCGGCGGCGGGTCTTCGCGCGGCTCAGCGCGCTGCTGCGCCTGGAGGCCGGCGACGTCGACGTCATGCTCTCCTTCGACGAGGTCGTCGAAGCGCTCGGCCGGGTGGGCGAGCGCGACCTCGGCACCCTGCCGCTTGCGATCGAGACGATCGTCGGCACCGTCGACCGCCGCAAGGAGTTCGACCGCGAGTTTCGCCCGAGGTCCTCGCGTGCCCGGGCACGATTCGAGCGCATCGCCGAGGCATCGCGGCGCGGGGTGTCGATGCCGCCGATCGACGTCTATCGCGTCGGCGAGCTGCACTTCGTGCGCGACGGCCACCACCGCGTCGCGGTCGCCCGCGCCCAGAGCCGCGAAACGATCGACGCGCATGTCGTGCAGGTGATCACGAGGGTGGCGGCCGGCAGCTCGATCACCCTCGGCGACCTACCCCTGAAGAGCCACGAGCGCCTGTTCCACGAGCGCGTGCCGCTGCCCCCCGACGCGCGCGCCCGGATCGAGCTGACCGACCCGATCCGGTACGGAACCCTGGCCGAGGGCGTGGAGGCGTGGGGCTATCGCCTCAGCCAGAACGACGAGCGCTACTACGACCGCCCGCAGACGGCGCTGCGCTGGTTTCACGAGGAGTACGTGCCGGTCGTCGCGATCGTGCGCGAGGCCGAGCTGATCGGCCGCCGCGAGACCGAGACCGACGCGTATCTGCGCCTGTCCGGAGAGCGCTATCGGATCATGCGCACGCAGCAATGGAGCGACGAGGCCGTCGCGCGCCTGCGCCGCGAGCGGTAGCCCACGAGGCCGCCTACTCCCCCGCCCGCACCTCGATGTTGAGCACCGCGCTGCCCGCCGCTCCCCAGAGGCGCAGCCACAGCGCCATGTACATCTCCGTCCCGCGTGCCGCGCTGATGTCACCGAGATCCATGATCGAGCTCGCGGGCCAGCCGAACTCCTGCAGCAGCATGCCGACCTCGTTCTTCGCAGCCGCGTTGTCGCCGGCGATGAAGACGGTGTGCGGGCCCGCGACGAGCGATGGGTTGACCATCACGGCCGCCGTCACGGTGTTGAGCGTCTTGACGACGCGAACGTCGGGAAACGCGCGCTGAATCTGCTCTGCGAGGCTGTCGTCGTTGCACACCGTCAGCGCCGGCGGCATGCCGCGCGACGTATCCAGCGGGTTCGCCACGTCGACGAGCACCTTGCCCGCGAGCTGCTCGGCCCCGGCCAGCGCGAGCGCGTCCAGCGAAGCCGCTCCGGCCGTGGCGTTGACGACGAGCTCGCCGAAGCCGGCGGCGTCGGCGAACGTGCCCTCGCTCGCGGGACCCCCGATGCCCTCGGCCCATTCGACGGCGGCCTCGTTGCCGGCCGCGCGCGAGCCGAGGCGGACCTCGTGGCCGCCGCTCAGCAGCGCGCTTCCGAGCGTCCGTCCGACGATACCCGTGCCAAGAACGCCGATCCGCATCGGCGCAACGCTACTCCGGCGTCGTGGCGGCGTCGGTGTCGGCGCCGCCGGAGTCGGCTTCGGCGCGGGCGGGCGGGTCCTTCTCCTCCTCGGCCTCGACAGCGGCGGCCGTCGCCTTGGCGCCGGCCTTCTGCTCCTTGCCGCTGCGCTTGAGGTTCGAGCCGTCGCTGGGATCGAAGAGGTGCAGCTTCGCGCCGTCGAACCAGAGCTTTGCCTTCTGGCCCTCCCCGATCTCCGACTCGGGGTTCAGGCGCGCGACCGCGAGGCCGCTGCCGCCGCTCGGCGTCTCGGCGATGCCGGAGTCGCGCGCGAGCTCGGCGAGCTCGTCGGAGCTGACCTCGCCGCCCTGGAAGGCGAAGTAGACATAGATCTCCGAGCCCATCGACTCGAGCACCTCGATCGGCGCATCGAACTCGACCCCCGCCGGGTGGTTGTCGGGCGCGAAGCGTGCGTCCTCGAAGTCCTCGGGGCGGACGCCGACGATGACGTCGCCCGAGTGCGAGACGCCCTTCGGGACCGAGATCTCCGCGAACGGCAGCTTCAGCTTGTCGCCGCTGATCGAGCCGGCGAAGAAGTTCATCGCCGGCGAGCCGATGAAGCCCGCGACGAAGATGTTGACCGGGTCGTTGTAGAGGTTGCGCGGCGTGTCGACCTGTTGCAGCACGCCCGAGCGCATGACCGCGACGCGATCGCCGAGCGTCATCGCCTCGGTCTGGTCGTGGGTGACGTAGACCATCGTCGTCGACAGGCTCTTCTGCAGGCGCGAAACCTCCGTGCGCATCTGCACGCGGAGCTTGGCGTCGAGGTTCGACAGCGGCTCGTCCATGAGGAACACCTGCGGATCGCGCACGATCGCGCGACCCATCGCGACGCGCTGGCGCTGGCCGCCGGACAGGTTGGACGGCTTGCGGTCGAGGTGGGCGGTGAGATCGAGCGTCTTGGCGGCGTCCTCGACCTTCTTGTTGATCTCGGCCTGGTCGACCTTCGCGAGCTTCAACGCGAAGCCCATGTTCTCGCGCACGGTCATGTGCGGGTACAGCGCGTAGTTCTGAAAGACCATCGCGATGTCACGGTCGCGCGGGGCGAGGTTGTTGACGACCTTGTCGCCGATCAGCATCTCGCCCTCCGAGATGTCCTCCAGCCCGGCGATCATGCGCAGCGCTGTCGATTTTCCGCAGCCCGACGGGCCGACGAGGATCATGAACTCGCCGTCCTTGATCTCGAGGTTCATCTTCTTGACGGCCTCTGTGCCGTCGGCGTAGCGCTTCGTGACGTCCTGAAGCTTGATGTCGGCCATGCGGGAGGTCCTCCTATCCCTTGACGGCGCCTGCCGTGAGACCGGCGACGATGCGGCGCTGGAAGATGAGCACGAAGATGATGATCGGGATCGTCACGAGCACGGCGGCGGCGGCGATGTTGCCCGTCGGCGCGGTGAACTGCGACTCCCCGGTGAAGAACGCAAGCGCCGCCGGGACGGTCCGCGCGCTGTCTGACGAGGTGAGCGTGATCGCGAAGAGAAAATCGTTCCAGGCGAAGATGAAGACGAGGATCGCGGCGGTGAACACGCCCGGTGTCGCGAGCGGCAGGATCACCTTGCGAAACGCCTGCCACGGGGTCGCGCCGTCGACCTGGGCCGCCTGTTCGAGCTCCCAGGGAATCTCTCTGAAGAACGCGACGAGGGTGTAGATCGCCAGCGGCAGGGCGAACGTCAGGTACGGGATGATCAGGCCCAGCCACGTGTCGTAGAGGCCGAGCGCGCGCCACATGTCGAACAGCGGCCCGACGACCGAGATCGGCGGGAACATCGCGATCGCCAGCGCGCCGGCGAGGATCACCGTCTTGCCCGGGAAGTCCAGCCGCGCGATCGCGTACGCGGTGAACGAGGCCAGCGTGACGGCGATGACGGTGGCGATGAGCGCGATCGCGATCGAGTTGATCAGCGGGCGAAGCAGCGGTGAGTCCAGACCGCCGGTGAACAACGTCTCGTAGTTGTCGAACGTCGTCTCCTGCGGGACGAACTTCTTGTCGCTCACCGTGGCCGGCGTCTTGAACGACAGCGAGATCAGCCAGAGCACCGGGATCAGCGCGTAGAAGAGGACGATGCCCAGCGCGACGGTCCATCCCAGGTAGGCGCGTGGCGAACGGTCCTCCATGGCTACTTCTTGTCTCCTTGTGATGGGACAGCCGTGCCGAGAACCCGCACGAAGACGAACGCGATGAGCAGGACCATGATGAAGATCAGCACCGAGACGGCCGAGCCGAGACCGAGGTTCAGGCGCGAGATGAGCTGGTTGTAGCCGAGGATCGACACCGACTCGGTGTCCTGCGAGCCGCGGGTCATGATGAAGATCGAGTCGAACACGCGGAAGGCGTCCAGCGTGCGGAACAGCAGCGCGACGAGCAATGCCGGCTTGAGCAGCGGCAGCGTGATGCGCCAGAAGCGCTGCCACGCGCTTGCCCCGTCGACGCGCGCCGCCTCGTAGAGGCCGTTGTCGATCGTCGCCAGGCCGGCGAGCAGCAGCAGCGCCATGAACGGCGTCGTCTTCCAGACCTCGGTAAGGATGATCACCGTGAAGGCGTCCTGGCGGTTGCCGAACCAGGCCTTGTCCTCGGCGACGAACGGCAGGCTGTTGACGAATCCGCTGCTGGGATCGAATGCGAAGAACCACGCGAAGGCCGCCACGACGGTGACGATCCCGTAGGGGATCAGCACGGCGGTGCGGATCAGCCCGCGCCCGAAGAGCGCCTTGTGCATGATCAGCGCGAGCGCCATGCCGAGCACGAGCTCGATCGCCACCGAGACGACCGTCACCAGACCGGTGTTGAAGAGGTCCTGCCACCACAACGGCGAGCTGAGCACGGCCCCGTAGTTGTCAAACCAGACGAAGCCGCTCTCCTCGGGGAAACGCAGATCGACCTTCTGCATCGACAGGACGATCGCGTAGAGGATCGGGTAGACCGTCACCAGCAGCATCGCGATGACCGCGGGCGCACACAGCATCAGCGCGAGCTTGCGCTCGGCTTTCGTGCGATTGGTGGTCTGCGTCGGGCCGCCGCGCTTGCGCTGCGATTTGCGCGTCGCCGACTGGCCGACCTGTGGGGGCGCAGCGGTGCTCACAACAGGCCCTCCCGCTTGACGGCCTTCTCGACGTTGTCGCGCAGCGTGTCGTACGTCGATTGCGGGTTCTGCGGGTCGATCTTCGTCGTCGGGTGGACCGCGCGCTGGATCGCCAGCGAGAGGTCCTGGTAGGCCGGCGATTGCGACGGGCGTGGCCCCGCGCTCTTGATCGCCTGGCGGATCTGCTCGGCGAAGCCTGGATAGACCTTGTCGATCTCGGGCTGGTCGTAGAGGTCCTCGCGCACCGGCGGCAGTCCGCCGAGGGTCGCGACCTCGAGCTGGTTCTCGGCCTGCACGAGGCATTCGGTGGCCGCGAACGCCTGCTGCTTGTTCTTGGAGAACGACGAGACGCCGATGTTGATGCCGCCGATCGGGGGCTTGCTCGGCTTGCCCGCCTCGACGGCCGGGAACTGCGCGACGCCCATCTGCTTGAAGACGTCGGGGTTGTTCTCCTTGGCCGACGGATAGACGAAGGGGTAGTTGATCTGGAACGTGGAGTCGCCGGCCTCGAAGCCCAGGCGCGCGCTGTCCTCGGTCGACGTCGTGATGTTCGGCGCCGCGACCCGCGACTTCGACAGCCGGCCCAGGATCGCGAGCGCCTTCTTCGTCGGCTCCTCGTCGAGCTTGACCTCCTTGGGACCGGCGAGGAACGAGGTTCCCGCCGACTCGATGAGCTGGTTCGTCAAGACGACCAGGCCCTCGTAGCGGTTGCCCTGGATCTGGATGCGGCCTTCCTTGGGACCGATCTTCTCGCCCATGTCGATCATCTCGTCCCACGTCTTGGGCGGTGTCGGGACGCGATCCTTGCGGTACCACAGCAGCTGCGTGTTGGACCAGATCGGCACCGTCATCAGCTTGTCATCGAAGCTCGCGGTCTCCAGGACGGTCTCGAAGACGTTCTGGGTCACCTTCTGCTCGGTGCTCGCGGGCACCGGCTCCAGCCAGCCGGCGTTGGCGAACTCGCCCGTCCACACCACGTCGAGGCCGAGCAGGTCCAGTGAGGGGTCCTCGGCGCCCAGGCGCCGCACGAGCTGCTCGCGCTGCTGGTCGGCCTGCGATGGCAGGTACTCGAACTTGATCTCGTAGGCGCCGTTTGACTGCTGCGAGCAGCGCTCGGCGATCTTCGTCGGGCCGCCGCTTGGCTCGTTGAAGATGAACCAGTTCAGCGTGACAGGCCCGCTCGACGAGGTGTCGTCGCCGCCGCACGCTGCGACCCCGAATGCCAGTGCGATCACCGCCGTCGTTATGAGGATCCCGCCTCGCACGGAGCCATCCCTACCCCGGCGATCAAGTTGCGAACCTCACAAATCACACCGTGGCCAGCACGCCCTCCCCGGGCTGCAGAACGGCCGGCGCGGGCGAGCCCGCCGGATGACGATCTACCTGCGTCGCCCGCACGATCGCGCCGGCCGGCGGGCAGACGCGCGGGCCGTCGCTCATGTTGATCGCCACGAGGTGATCACCGCCGCGGCGATAGGCCAGCACACCGTCCCCAACCTCCTCGACGAAGGACAGGTCGCCGAAGAGGTCACGGCGCGCGGCGATCAGGTCGCGGTACAGGCTGAGCACCGACTCGGGATCGCACGCCTGCTGCGCGACGCCCCCGCCCTCGACCTCGATCGCGGGCAGCCACGGCGTGGCAGCGGCGTCCGTGAAGCCGCCGTGCGGCGCGTCGTCGTCCCAGCGCATCGGGTGGCGGTGTCGATCGCGGCCGGCGCGGTCGTGCGGTGGGTCGCTGCCGGGTCCGTCGGCCATCCCGATCTCGTCGCCCTGGTAGACGAAGACCGCGCCCGGGAGCGTGAGCGCAAGCAGCGCCGCCGCGCGCGCGTTGCGCGCGCCGACACGGTCGGGCAGGCGCGGAAAGTCGTGGTTGGACAGCACCCAGGCGATTCGCCCGTCGGCCCCGGCGGGTTCGAGCGCCGAGGCGATCGCGTCGCGGTAGGCGGCTGCGTCCCAGGGCGCGTGCAACAACTCGAAGGCGAAGGCGTTGTCAAGGTGCTCGAGGTACGGGGCGAGCTTCGCCGCCGGCAGGTAGACCTCGCCCACGAGCAGCGCGTCCCCGGTGGCCTCGCGCAGGGCTTGCAGCGCGACGCCGATGTCGGGAGCGTTGCGGCTGTGGACGCCCCTGAGCGTGCCGGCCTCGCCATGCTCGGGCAGTGGCGGTGGTTGCGTCGCGGGCGGGTCGTCGCGCAGCTCGGGGTCCTTGAGCAGACGGTCGATCGCATCGAGGCGAAACCCGTCTACGCCCCGTGCGAGCCAGAAGCGCAGCGCGCCGCCGACGGCCGCGCGCACGTCCTCGCGGCGCCAGTCCAGGTCAGGCTGCTCGGGATAGAAAGAGTGCAGGTACCAGCGTCCGCTCTGCGGATCGCGGCTCCACGCAGGCCCCCCGAACGAGGCGATCCAGTTGTTCGGCGGCGCGTCGCCGTCGGCCCAGACGTAGCGCTCGGGGTGCGCGCGAAACCACGGGTGCTCGACCGACGTGTGGCAGGGGACGACGTCCATCAGCAGCTTGAGGTCGCGCTCGTGCGCGGCGGCGATCAGCGCATCGGCGTCGGCCAGCGTCCCGAAGCGCGGGTCGATGTCCTCGTAATCGGCGACGTCGTAGCCGCCGTCGGCCATCGGCGACGGGTAGACCGGCGACAGCCAGACGGCGTCGGCGCCGAGTTCGCGGATGTGGTCGAGCCGATCGGCGATACCGCCCAGATCGCCCTCGCCGTCGCCGTCGGAGTCCTGGAAGGAGCGTGGATAGACCTGGTAGACGACAGCGTCGCGCCACCAGGGCTGTGCGTGAGAGCCGTTCATCGCGCCCTCATGCTTGCGCATGAGGGCGCCTGGCCCCTACTCCCCGTAGAACTTGTGCGTGTCGTCCGGCAGCAACGCCAGTCCGAGGATCAGGCCCAGCATGAGCAGGCACGCGATGACTGCCAGAAGAAGCTTTGCGGGTGTGACCATGTGTTCAGATGCTCCTGTCGCTATGAGTTGACGGGCATGAGCAGCCGATTTCTGCTCCCCCAAACAGCAAATGTATGTGCCGTAACCCCCGCATCTGCGCCATCTTGTGAGCGCCTACGTGCCAACTGACGCGCGGGCGCTCGTGGAGGAGCTGCCCGACACGCCGCGCTGGGTCGAAACCCGTGCACTGCTGCTGTCGGGCACGGCGATCGTCAGAGGGGCAGCCGGTGGGGACGGCGCGGTCGTGCTCGACCCGGCGCTGCCGGCGGGGTTTCTCGTCGGTCGCGCGGACCCCGCGCTGGTGCGCGGAGTCGTGGCTGGGGCGGCTGAGGACTTCGAGCTCGTCGTGCAATCGGACGTGATCGGCGACGCCTGCGCGGCGCTACCCGGCTGGACGCTCGCGACAGCGACCGTCTTCACACCCACCTCACCGTGGGACGCTTCGCGCGCGGGCGCCACCCCCGCCGATGTCGTGATCTGCGCCCCGCCCAACGAGCACTGGATCGCCCGCGTGCCCGAGGCCGACGAGGTGCGCTTCTACGCCGCGCTGGCGCAGGCGGTCGCGCTGCGACTCGTCGACGGCGCCGTCGTGGCCGTCTGCGCGGCGGGCGACGTCACCGAGACGCTGTGGGACGTGGGGATCGACACCGTCGAGGAGCACCGTCGCGCGGGACACGGCACCGCCGCGTTCCGGGCGCTCGCGGCGCACATGGCCGCGGCCGGCCAGCAGCCGGTCTGGTGTGCCGAGGACGCCAACATGGCGTCGATGGCGATGGCGGTGCGGCTTGGCTTCGAGCCGGTCGACCGGCTCGGGATCCTCAAGCGCGGGGACGCATGGGCTGTGTGAGATTCGTCTGAGGAAGCGAATGCCGGGGCGCGCTGTCCGGGGATCACTAGAGCAATGTCGTCCACCACAGGAGGCTTCTCACATGGCTGCTGACGCCGGACCCCCCATTGTTCTCATGGCCCTCGGGCTCGTTCTTTGGCTTGCCGTCAGCGCGACGGTTGCAGGCATCTCGATTCAGACCGTCGGCATGATCCTGTTCGTCGTCGGTGTCGTCTGGTTGCTCTTTGAGCTGATCCAGTCGCGCACGGTCGGCCGTGGCCCGGTCGCTCACGAGCGCGTCGTCGAGGAGCCGGTCGGCTACCGCGACCGCAGGATCTAGCACGTCCAACCGGCGGCAGGACCGCGCAGCGCTCACCCGAGCGCCACGGTCCTGCCGTCGATGAAGTTGTCCGACGAGGCGATGATCTCGTCGACCAGGTTCTTCGAGACGGGCACGTCGGTCGTCACGATCATCACCGCGTGCTGCTGGTCGCCGCCGTCGGGCGTATGGCCGACCGCGGCCGAACCGAGGTTGACGCCCGCCTCCCCGAACTTCGTGCCGACAAGCCCGATCACACCAGGGCGGTCGACGTAGCGAAAGAGCGTCAGGTAGGGCTCGAGCTGCAGGTTGAAACGCTGGCCCCACGCCTGCAGCAGATGCGGTCGGTTGCGATTACCGATCGTCGTCCCGGCGACACTTGTCGTGCCGCCGCCACACACGACGCTGACACGTACGAGGTCGGTGAAGTCGCGTGCAACCGTGCTCTTGGACTCGACGACCTCGATGCCGCGCTCCTCGGCGATGGCCGGCGCGTTGACGGCGTTGACCGCCTCCTCGGTGTGGCCCTGAAGCGCGCCGAGCAGGACGGCCGTGCCGAGCGGGCGCGTGTCGCGCTCGGCGATGCGGCCGTTGCACTCGATCTCGATGCGGTCGATGGAGCCGCATAGCGCGAGTTCGGTACCGAGCTTGCCGAGCTGGTGGCAGAGCGGCAGGAACGGGCCCAGCACCTCCATGTCCTCGGGCTTGATCGTCGGCGCGTTGACGGCGGTGGTGACGCTGCCGCCCTGCAGCGCAGCGACGATCTGCTCGGCCGCCTGGTAGCCGGCGCGGTCGTTGGCCTCCGTCGTCGAGGCGCCGAGGTGCGGCGTGACGATGACGTTGGGATAGCCGAACAGCGGGTGGTCGGTGATCGGCTCCGTCCGGAAGACATCGAGCGCGGCGCCCGCGACCTTGCCGCTGTCGAGCGCGTCTCGAAGGTCATCGTCGACGATCAGCGAGCCGCGCGCGACGTTCAGGATCCGCACGCCGTCGCGCATCTTCGCGAACGCGGCCCCGTTCAGCCAGCCGTCGGTCTCCGGCGTGTTGGGCAGGTGGACGGTGATGAAATCGGCCTGCGCGTAGAGCTCCTCGGAGGTGTCGCACTTCTCGACGCCGAGGTTCGAGTAGCGCTCGGTCGCGACGTAGGGGTCGTAGGCGATGACGCGCATGCCGAAGCCCTTCGCGCGGGTCGCAACGAGCTGGCCGATGCGCCCGAAGCCGAGCACGCCGAACGTCTTGTCCATCAGCTCGATGCCGTTGTAGAGCTTGCGATCCCAGCGCCCGGCGGTCAGCGAGCCGTGCGCCTGCGGGATGTTGCGCGCCAGCGCGAGCAGCAGCGCCATCGTGTGCTCCGCCGCGGTGACGATGTTCGAGCGCGGTGCGTTGGCGACGATGATGCCGCGCTTGGTCGCCGCGGCCACGTCGATGTTGTCGATGCCGACGCCCGCGCGGGCGATGACGCGCAGGTTCGTCCCGAGGCCGATCAGCTCGGCGTCGAGCTTCGTCGCAGAGCGGATCAGGATCCCCTCGTAGCCGCCGATCTTCTCGGCGACCTCGTCGCGCGACCAGCCGACGCCGAGGTCGACGTCGAAGCCCGCGACCTGCAGGAGGTCCACACCGGAGTCGCCGATTGCCTCGGCGACGAGCACGCGGTCGGCCATCAGTTCGCCTCCATCCGCTCGACGACCCAGTCCACGCAGGCCGTCAGCGCCCGTACGTCGTCGGGCTCGATCGCCGGGAACATCGCGACGCGCAGCTGGTTGCGGCCGAGCTTGCGGTAGGGCTCGACGTCGACGATCCCGTTCGCGCGCAGCGTCGCCGCGACCTGGGCGGCGTCGACGCTGTCCGCGAAGTCGATCGTGCCGACGACGAGCGAGCGCTTCGAAGGGTCGGCGACGAAGGGCGTCGCGAACGCCGATGCCTCCGCCCAGCCGTAGAGCGCGTCCGAGGACTGCGTCGTACGCGCGACGCACCAGTCCAGGCCGCCGTTGGCGAGCATCCAGTCCAGCTGCTCGGCGAGCAGGACGAGCGTCGCGAGCGCGGGCGTGTTGAGCGTCTGGTTCTGGCGCGAGTTCGCCAGCGCCGTGTTGAGGCTGAGAAACTCGGGGATCCAGCGATCGGTTGCATCGATCTCGCCGATGCGCTCGATCGCAGCCGGGCTGAGCAGCGCAAGCCACAGGCCGCCATCGGACGCGAAGCACTTCTGCGGGGCGAAGTAGTACGCGTCCGCGTGGGCGGCATCGAGCGGCAGGCCGCCGGCGCCGGACGTCGCGTCGATGAGGACGAGTGCGTCGCCGCTGCCGGCCGGGCGCTCGACGGCGACCATCACGCCCGTCGACGTCTCGTTGTGAGCCCAGCAGATCGCATCGGCACCGGGATCGCCGATGGGCCGCGGCGCGTCTCCGGGCGCCGCCTCGAGGATCACTGGGTCGCCGAGGAACGGCGCGTTGGCGGTCACCGTGGCGAACTTGCGGCTGAACTCGCCGAAGGCGAGATGCTGAGAGCGCTCACGGACGAGCGACAGCGCGGCCGCGTCCCAGAACGCGGTCGTGCCGCCGTTGCCGAGCGCGACCTCGTAACCCTCGGGCGCGCCAAACAGCTCGCCGATGGCGCCGCGCACGCGGCCGACGAGCTCGCGCACGGGCTTCTGGCGGTGCGACGTGCCCATCAGGGTCGCGTAGTCGCCCGCAAGCGCCGACAGCTGCTCGAGGCGAACCTTCGAGGGCCCGCAGCCGAATCGGCCGTCGGACGGCTTGAGTGCGTCTGGGATGTGCAAGTGCGTGCTCGTCGTCATGGGCAGACGTCCTGAGTAGCGGGTGACTGTCTGTGCCCAGGCGTGCGGCTTGCGTGATCTCCATCGCTCCCCGGTGGTATGCCCCACCCGAACGCCAGTCGCGACGGCGCGCTGGAGTCTAGCGGTCCCTGAGCGCAGACCAGCGGTGGTTCTAGGATCGACCGCATGCTCAGACCTCGGACAGCGGCCGGGCGGGCACGCGAAGCCCACGCGCGGCTGGGGAGCGAGTACCCCGGCTCCGCTGCGGAGCTCTGCGAGCTCGATCATCGTGATTCATACGAGCTGCTCGTCGCGACGATCCTGTCGGCCCAGAGCACCGACAAGATGATCAACTCCGTGACGCCTGCGCTGTTCGCGCGCTACCCCGACGCCACGGCGCTGGCCGGCGCCGACGAGGTCGCGTTGCAGGAGCTGATCCGCTCGACCGGGTTCTTCAACGCGAAATCGCGCAGCCTGCTGGGGATGGCCCGCGCCGTTGTCGAGCGCTTCGACGGCGAGATCCCGGACCGCATGGCCGACCTCGTGAGCCTGCCCGGTGTCGGGCGCAAGACCGCGAACGTCGTGCTGAGCGTCGCGTTCGGAAAGCCCGGGCTTCCCGTCGACACGCACGTCCTGCGCCTGTCGCGACGGCTCGGCCTGACCGAGCAGGACGATCCGGTCAAGGTCGAGCAGGAGCTCAATCCGATGCTGCAGGCGACCGAGCGCGGCCTGTTCTCCAGCCGACTGATCCTCCATGGCCGCCGGATCTGCGGCGCGCGCAAGCCGCAGTGCGAGTCGTGCGTGCTGGCGGACTTCTGTCCGTCGTCGCAGCTGCCGCTGGCCACCCGCGACCGGCGCAGGCCCGCTCCTACTCGCTGAACTCGGTGTCGATCCAGTCCATCATCGAGCGCAGCTCCTTGCCGGTCCCCTCCACCTGCGAGGCGGCCTGCTCGGCGCGCATGCGCTTGAAGTTCTCCTGACCGGCACGGTTCTCGGCGATCCACTCGCGAGCGAAATCGCCGTCCTGGATCTCCTTGAGGATCTGTTTCATGTTGGCTCGTGTGTCGTCGGTGATGACGCGCTTGCCGCGGGTGTAGTCGCCGTACTCGGCCGTGTTGGAGATCGAATAGCGCATTCCGGCAAGGCCCTTCTCGTACATGAGATCGACGATCAGCTTGAGCTCGTGCAGGCATTCGAAGTAGGCCATCTGCGGGTCGTAGCCGGCGTCGACGAGCGTCTCGAAGCCTGCCTGGACGAGCTCTGACGCGCCGCCGCACAGGACGGCCTGCTCGCCGAAGAGGTCGGTCTCGGTCTCGTCCTTGAAGGAGGTCTCGATGACGCCCCCGCGTGTGCAGCCGATCCCCTTGGCGTAGGCGAGCGCGAGCGCCTGGGCGTTGCCGCTGGCGTCCTGTTCGACGGCGATCAGGCCGGGCACGCCGGAGCCCTCGAGATACTGGCGGCGGACGAGGTGGCCGGGGCCCTTGGGCGCGATCAACGCGACGTCGACACCGGGCGGCGGCTGGACCTCGTCGTAGTGGATCGAGAAGCCATGGCCGAAGAGCAGCATGTTGCCCTCGGCGATGCCGTCCTTGACCTCGTTCTCGTAGACCGCGCGGTGCAGCTCGTCGGGCACGAGGATCATGACGAGGTCGCCGCGGCTGGCGGCATCGGCGACCGCCAGCACCTCGAGGCCCTGCTCCGCGGCCTTTGCCTCCGAAGCCGATCCTTCCCGCAGGCCTACGACGACGTTCACGCCCGAGTCCTTGAGATTCAGCGAGTGGGCATGGCCCTGGGAGCCGTAGCCGATGATGGCGACGGTCTTGCCGTCGAGCAGGGTGAGGTCAGCGTCGTCGTCGTAGTACATGGCGCGGCATCCTAGTCGGAGGCTCGTGCGCGCCGCCCCTACGCGCTTGCGGCCGCGACGTGCGTGCGTCCCGGCAGCGCGACCGCGCCATCCTCGTCGACGTACTGCGCAAGGCGAGCGTCGATCGCGTCGCGCAGGTCGTCGCGCTGGGCCGGCGTGAGTGTGCCAACGGCTCGCGCAAGGCTGGTGGAGATGTCCAGCTGCGTGTCCCACCAGTCGTCGAGCGACGGAAAACGGAAGAGAATCGGGATCTGCTCGATCGCGATCTCGGTGAAGCCCGCCTCCTCGAGGAGGCTCTGGATGCGCCCCGGATCGTGGAAGGCGAACATGTTCGGCTCGTCGAGGTCGGGCTGCTCGATCGCGCCCATCGCGACGAGCTCGGCCATCGGCACCGACGCCCACGGGTTCTCCTCGGGGTGCGTCCAAGCGGCGAGCGCGACGCGGCCACCGGGCCGGAGCACGCGGCGGGTCTCGCCGAGCGCCGTCGCCGGATCAGCCATCAGCATGTAGCCCCAGCGGGCGATGACGCCGTCGAGGTCGGCCGTCGGAAGATCGATCCACTCGCCGTCGATCGTGCGGAACTCGGCGTTCGTCACGCCCAGCTCCTTGGCCCGCGCGCGCGCCACCTCGACCATCTCGTCGACGGCGTCGGAGCTGATCAGCAGGCCGCCCGGGGCGATCAGCTCAGCCGCGAGAAAGCCCGTGTCACCGGGTCCGGCGGCGAGCTCGAGGACCCGGTGCCCAGGCTGCGGCTCGATCGCGTCGACGAGCCAGTGCGAGACCGGCTCGCCCGCCGACTGGATGACGTCGCGATGGGCGTCCCAGCCACCGGCCGCACGAGCCCAGCGCTCGAGGCTCGTGCGGCGGTAGTCCGATGGATCTAGATCAGGCGGAACTTGACAACCCCGAGCTTCGCGCCGCCGGCATTGCCGAACGCGCCCGTCTTGTCCACGCCGACCGCGGTCAGCTTGTACTTGCCCTTGCCGAGGTTGCGCTTGACGGTGTAGCTCCACTCGCCGGTCTTGCTGTCCTTCTTGAGCCTGGCGAGGAACAGCACCGGCTTCTGGCAGCTCTTGGAGACGACGCCCTTCTTGGGATCGAAGAAGAGGCACCTCGTGCTCGTGCTGCCGGCCGGCTTGGACTTCTCGAGCGTCAGAGCGATCTGGGCGACGCCGCTCTTGTCGCCCGAAAGCCCGCTGAAGACGATCTTCGTGCGCTTCCTGGTCGTCGTCTTCTTGCCGTCGACGGTCTTCGTCGTCGTCGTGAACACCTTGATCTTCTGGTTCTTCTTCGGCTTGACGATCGCGACCGTCGGCGGCGTGCCGTCGATGAGCTTCAGCGCCACCGTCACGGGTGCGCTCGCGGCGCCCTGGCGGTCGACGACGACGAGCTGCGCGCCCGCGTCGCCCTCCTTCGCGAACACGTGGCTCGTCGTGGGGGTGGTTGTCGTCTCGGTCGCGCCATCGCTGTAGGTCCACTGGTAGGACACGATCCCGCCGCCATAGCTCGCCTCGCGGTCGGTCGAGCCGCCGCCGTCGAAGACCACTGCCTGCGTCGCGCGCGGCGTCGCCGTCTTCACGACGACCTTCGCCACCGGCGGGGCGTTGACGAATTCGTCGCCGCCGAAGTCGGTCGGAGCGGCACTGCGATCCTCTCCGTCGATGTCCGTGGTGGACTCACCGGATTCGATGCTGCCCTTACCGATCGCGGTCGAGCCTGGCCGCAGGCGATAGTTGCCGCTGGCAGGGGCCGCGAAGATGGCCGTCTTGTCAGTGCCCGGATCGGTGATGTTACGCGCGGCCGGCGCGGTGAGCGTCGCGGTGTTGGAAGCGAGACCGAGCAGGCCCGGCTGATTCTTGACCCGGTTGGGGAATGCGATCGAATCGGTCATCGTGGCGGCGATGGATCCGCCCGACGCCAGCCCGAAAACGCCCGCGCTGGAGTCGAGCACGATGCCCTCCGTGGAGCCGGCGGCGGTCACGTGACGCAGTGTGAGCGTGATGTCGCCCGCCGAGCTGGGCAGAGCGGCCTTGCTGAAGGCGCCGATCCCCTGCGCCCCTCCGGACGTCAGCACGGAGGAGACGAGCAGGCCGACCGGCACGCCCGGGCTTGACTCGACGCGAAGCGCGCTGGAGCCCGCGCCGCCGGTGGCGACGACCGTGCGCAGGATCTTGTTCGCCGAGCCGGCCGAGACGAAGATGCCGTGGTCGAATCCGCTGACGACGACGGCATCGGAGAGCTCGAGACCCGACGCGCCCGTGACGAGGACGCCCGCGCCCGTCGCCGCGGTCTGCACGACGTTGACCCTCGACATCCTGGAGACGCCGCCCCCCGCTCCCGCGAACTCCACGGTGCCGTTGACCAGCACGCCGGTCGCGCCGTTGATCGTGATGCCACCGTTGGTGAACTTCCCGCCGGAGTAGATGCCCGGGGACATGTTGATGATGTCGCCGCTGGCGGCAGGCGCCGCGGCCGCCTCGGCGAGGCCACCGCAGGCGAGATCGGCGCCTCCACAGGACCCGTCACCGGTGTTGACGGTGTAGGTCGCCGCGTTCGCCGCGGCGGGCGCTACCAGCACCGCCGCCGTGACAGCGGCTATGACCAACGAACGACGGCCCGGGCGTGACATTTATTCCTCCAAAGATCGGCGCAACAGCTTCCCTGAGGCCGTCCTCGGCAACTCGGGAGAAAACGTGTAGACCCGGGGCACCTTGTATCCCGCGAGTCGGACACGACAATAACCCCGCAGATCGTCTTCTGTTGCGGTCTGACCGGCTTTGAGGACGACTGTTGCGGCCACGCGTTGGCCCCATTCCCGGTCGGGAGCGCCGTACACAGCCGCCTCGGCGATGGCGGGGTGGCTCTCGAGCACCGCTTCGACCTCCGCCGGGGCCACGTTCTCGCCGCCGGTGATGATCGTGTCGCCCGCCCGCCCGGTGACGATCAGGTTGCCGTCCTCGTCGAAAACGCCCTCGTCACCCGTGTGCAGCCAGCCGTCCTCGCCGAGCGCCCCGGGGGCCACCGTCGGGCCGGCGACAAGGATCTCGCGGGCGGGGCCGATCCGTACGCGGGTGCAGAACAGCGGGGGCCCGCCGGTCGTCACCTGTGAGCACGCCTCGGTCAGGCCGTAGGTGCTGACCGTCGGCACGCCGGCGGCTGCCGCGCGGTCCAGCAGCGTCGCGGCGATCGGCGCGCCACCGACGAGCGCCGCTCGCAGCCGCGCAGGGTGGCGCAGGCCGGCGTCGAGCAGCCGCGTGAGCGTCGTCGGCACGACGGAGACGAGGGTGGCGCGCGTGGCGATCTCGTCGGCCGCGGCCTCGGCGTCGAAGCGCTCGTGCAGCACGACGCTCGTCGCGTAGATCGCGCTTCGCACCAGGATCGACAGACCCCCGACGTGCGACAGCGGCAGCGTGCACAGCCAGGCGTCGTCACGAGCGACGCCGAGCGCGGCCGCCGACCCGAGCGCGCTCCACAGCCAGTTGCCGTAGGTCAGCTCGACGGGTCGCGGACCGCGCGTCGTGCCCGAGGTGTAGACGACGAGCGCCGTCGCGCCGAGGTCGTGCGTTCCGGCGAGCGGCGCGCCGGTGTCGAGCAGGCCCTCGAGTGGCTCGCAGACGACGGCTGTGCAGTCCCCGGTTCGCAGGCGGCGCTCGGCGGGCTTCAGGCGCAGGTCGACCGGAACGGCCTGCGCCCCGAGCAGCAGGCAGCCGTGCAGTGTCTCGGCGAAGGCGCGTCGCGCAGGCAGCGCGATCCCGACGCGGTCGCCAGGCGCGACGCCGAGCGCACTCAGTCGCCGAGCCGCGCGCGCTGCGGCCTCGTGCAGCTCGCCGTAGCGCAGCACCCCGTCCTCGGCGCGCAGCGCGATCGCATCCGGGCGGGTGCGGGCCGCGCGAGCGAGCCAGGACTCCACGAGCATCCACGGAAAGTAGCCTGCACGCATGGATATCGAGTGGACCGCGGGCGGCGGCGAGTACACCGACATCCGCTACGAGCTCAGCGGCGACGGAATCGCGAAGATCACGATCGACCGTCCCGCGGTCCGTAATGCCTTTCGCCCGCAGACGATCATCGAGATCTCCGACGCGCTCAACCGCGCGCGTGAGGACACGTCTGTCGGCGTCATCGTGCTCACCGGCGAGGGCGAGCTCGCCTTCTGCTCGGGCGGCGACCAGAACGTCCGCGGGGACACCGGCTACCTCACCGAGCCTGATCGGGAGGGCGCCGTCGGGCGCTTCCACGTCACCGACCTGCACATCCAGATCCGCCGCCTGCCCAAGCCCGTGGTCGCGATGATCGCCGGCTATGCGATCGGCGGCGGCCACGTCCTGCACCTCGTCTGTGATCTGTCGATCGCGGCCGACAATGCGCGCTTCGGCCAGGTCGGCCCGCGCGTGGGCTCCTTCGACGGCGGCTTCGGCGCCGGGCTGCTGGCGTCGCTCGTCGGCCCGAAGAAGGCCAAGGAGATGTGGTTTCTCTGTCGCCAGTACGACGCCGCTCAGGCGCTCGAGATGGGGCTGGTGAACGCCGTCGTCCCGCTGGCGGAGCTCGAGCACGAGACGGTCGGCTGGTGTCGCGAGATGCTCGCGATGTCGCCGTTCGCGTTGCGCCTGGTCAAGGTCTCCTTCCATGCGGCGGAGGACGGCTTCAGCGGCATCCAGCAGCTCGCCCACGATGCGAACCTTCTCTTCTACGAGAACCAGGAGGCGCAGGAGGGCCGCGACGCCTACCGCGAGAAGCGCCGCCCGGACTTCTCCCGTTTTCCCAAGCGGCCCTGAGAGACGGGTATGGCCTCCACCGCCGTCTCATCACCCAGCGGGCTGCGCATCTGGCTGATGGCAGCGCGCATCCGCACGCTGCCCGCCGCCGTCGCACCGGTCCTCGTCGGCACGGCCGTGGCGATCGAGCGCGGCATCTTCCGGCCGGGGCCGTTCATCGCTGCGCTGCTGGGCTCGATCTTCATCCAGGTCGGCACGAACCTCGCCAACGACTACTCCGATGCGCGGCGCGGCGCCGATGCCGAGGACCGCGTCGGGCCGGTGCGGGTGACCGCGGGCGGGCTCGTCCCGCCGCGCCAGGTGCTGATCGCGACGTACATCACGTTCGGGCTGGCCGTGGTGTGCGGCCTGTACCTCGTCGTGTTCGCCGGCATCGAGCTGCTGATCGTCGGCGTCGCGTCGATCGCCGCGGGCGTCCTCTACACCGGCGGGCCCAAGCCCTATGGCTACGAGGGGCTCGGGGAGATCTTCGTCTTCCTCTTCTTCGGCGTCGTCGCCGTGACCGGCTCGACGTTCGCGCAGCTCGAGTCATGGCCGTGGCAGGCCCTCGTGCTGTCCGTGCCGGTCGGCCTGCTCGCCGCCGCGATCCTCGTCGTCAACAACGTGCGCGACATGGATTCCGACAAGCGCGCCGGCAAACGCACGCTCGCCGTCCGGCTCGGGCGCGAGCGCGGGCGGACCATCTACGCGCTCATGGTCTACGGCTCCTATCTCGTCGCACCGCTGCCGTGGCTGCTCGGCGGCCTGTCGCCTTGGCTGCTGCTGCCCTGGCTCACGCTGCCGCTCGCGGTCAAGCTCTCCAAAACCGTGCGCGAGCACGCCGACGGGCCGACGCTCAACGAGATGCTCGCGCAGACCGGGATGCTGCAGCTCGCGTTCTGCGTGCTGCTCAGCGCGGGCGTGATCGCGAGCTGAGCGCCGTGCGGGTGACGATCGCGCAACGGACGCTGCGCTTCGGCGCACCGCTGCGAACGTCCTATGGCGATGTCCCCGAGCGCGAGATCCTCGAGCTCGAGATCGTGGGCGCCGACGGTGTGCGCGGCCGCGGCGAGGCGGCGCCGCTGGAGCCCTACGACGGCGTGTCATCGGCCCGTGCGCGCGCCGCGCTCGAGGCCTACCGCCCGATCGTCGAGGACGGGGACGCAATGCCCGGCGGCGAGCTGCTCGACGCCTGCCGCGCCGCCGACGACCTCCCCCAGGCGCTCGCCGCCGTCGACATGGCTCTTTGGGACCGCGCCGGCCGGCGGACCGGGCGTCCCGTCGCCGAGCTGCTGACCGAGCCGGTGCTGGAGCGGGTGCGCGTCAACGCGACGATCGGCGCCGAGGACCGCTCCACCGCAGCGGCGAGCGCCGACGCCGCCCGCCGGGCCGGGTTTCGCTGCGTGAAGCTCAAGGTCGGGATCGGCGACGACGCCGGCCGGGTGGCGGCCGTGCGCGCCGCGCTCGGCGCGGAGCCCGAGTTGCGGCTGGACGCCAACGGCGCTTGGACGGTCGAGGAGGCGGTGGCGGCGATCGCGACCATGGCGCCGGCGGGCCTCGAGCTCGTCGAGGAACCCGTCCATGGGCTCGCGGCGCTGCGGGCGGTGCGCGAGCGCGTGGCGGTTCGGATCGCGATGGACGAGAGCGCCGCCGAGCCCGGAGCGCTGGCGTCGGGCGCGGCCGATGCCGTCTGCCTGAAGCTCGGGCGCTGCGGCGGCATCTCCGGCCTGCTGGCGGCCGCGACGCTCGTGCGGGCGTCGGGCGCCGAGCCCTACGTCGCGTCGACCTTCGACGGCCCGCTCGGGATCGCCGCCGCGCTGCACACCGCAGCCGCCCTGCGCATCCAGGCGGCCTGCGGCCTGGCCACCCTGGACCTCTTCGAGGACCTCGAGGAGCACGGGCTGACCGTGCGCGACGGGACGATCGCCGTGCCGCGCGGGCCGGGGCTGCTGTGACGTCGCTCGCGCTGCGGATCGCGCGCTCGGCTCTGCACCGACCGGCGACACGCCATCGCTACGGCGAGCACCCGCGCCAGGTCGCCGACCTGCACCGGCCCGTCGGCCCGGGGCCGTTTCCCGTCGTCGTCGTGTTGCACGGCGGCTATTGGCAGCAGCCCTACACGAAGCTCGTCATGCGCCCGCTGTGCGTCGACCTCGTCCAGCGCGGCTACGCGGCGTTCAACATCGAGTACCGGCGGCTGGGACGCGAGGGCGGCGGCTGGCCGCAGACGTTCGACGACGTCGCGACCGCGATCGACCACCTCGCCGGCGGGGGGATGCGCGACGCCCGGCTGGACCTCGCGCGCGTGACCCTGCTGGGGCACTCCGCCGGCGGACAGCTCGCGCTGTGGGCCGCCGGGCGGCCCGAGCTTCCCGCCGACGCGCCCGGCGGCGCGCCGCGGGTCGTGGCGACGCGGGTGCTCGCGCTGGCGGCCGTCTCCGACCTCGAGAGCGCCGGCCGGCCGGCGCGCATGCTGCTCGGCGGCTCGCCGGACGAGGTGCCCGAGCGCTGGCGCCAGGCCGACCCCATGCGCCGCATCCCGCTGGGCGTGCCCGTCGGCCTCGTCCATTCGATCGACGACGAGACGGTGTCGGTGCAGCGCTCGCGCGACTACGCCGCGGCGGCCGCGGCGGCGGGTGCCGACGTATCGCTCGCGGAGACCGAGGGAGGCCATCGCGACCCGATCGATCCGGTGAGCCGGGCGTGGAACGTCGCCGCCGGGTGGCTGGAGGGGTAGCAATCGTCAGTCGCGCGGCAGCTTCGCCCGCAACCTCAGCACGCGTGCCGCCGCCCGGCGCATGGAGCGCGTGCTCATCCTGCCGTCGCGTGCGGCCACCAGCAGCGCGTCCGCCGCCTGCTCGCCTGCGTCGTAGCCCGACGAGAACAGCGGCAGGTCGACGCCGGCCTGCACCGCCAGCAGCGCCCGCCGCCCGAGCGAGCCGAATGATCTCACCGCCGGCGTGCCGAGATCGTCGGTGATGACGACCCGGCGAAAGCCGACACGGCGGCGCAGCTGGCCGACGACCCAGCGCCGCGAGAAGGCCGCTGGGCGATCGTCGAGCGCCGGGTAGACCGCCGTCGACACCATCACCGCGTCGACGCCGTCCTGCACGAGCCGGAAGAACGGCGGCTCGTCGACCTCGCGCAGCTGCGCCAGCGACGTGGAGATGCGCGTCGGCGCGTCATCTGTGTTCGACGTCGCCGCGCCGAAGCCGGGATAGTGCTTGGCGGTCGCACGGACGCCGCCGGCGTGTAGACCCGAAGCGAACGCCGAGGCGAATTCGCCGACGAGTCCTCGGGGGCCCTCCTCGATCCGCCCCTCGTCGACGAGTGCAGCCCCCGCTCGTGCAACGTCGGCGATCGGCGCGAGGTTCATGTTGGCTCCGGCGTTTCGCAGTGTCCGCGCCGCCTCCAGCCCATCGACGCGCGCCTCCTCCCCGCTGTCGCGATCCGCCGCGGAGCGCACCGGCGCACCCGGGATCCGCCGGACGGGCCCACCCTCCTGGTCGACCATGACAATCAGCGGGTCGCGCAAGCCACGCGGCCTGCGGATCGCCTGCAGGCTCTGCATCGTCGCGCGCACCTGGCTGCCCGAGCGCACGTTGCGCTTGAACAGGATCACGCCGGCGGCCTCGCCGCGGGCGATCCGGCGACGCAGCGCGGGGGGCGGCTCGATCCCGTCGTAGGCGAAGATCATCCGCTGCCCGATCAGCTGGCGCGTGGTCAGCGCGGCCGCTCGGTCAGGCGGCTGCGGCGCCACATCGGCTGTGAGCAGGGCAAGGACCGCTGCGACAATTTCGCTCAGCATGCCTGCATAGAGGTACCGCAGATCAGACTCGCGCGCGCAGCCACCTCATCGGCGCTGACCCCCGGGCAACTCAGGACGCGTCGATCGCGGCCGCGACGGCCGCGGGCGCCTCGATCGCCAACGCGTGCCCCGCCCCTGTGACGACCTCCAGCCGACAGCGCGACAGCTCGCGGGCGAGCCGCTCGCCGAGGGCCACGTACTTCGCGTCGAGCTCACCCGCGAGCACTGTCACCGGCAGCTCGCCGAGCTCACTGAGCCGCCCCCACAGCGGCGCCATGACGCCCGTGCCGAGCCCGCGCAGCGCCGCGGCGACATGGACCGGCTCGTTGGACAGCCGGTCCGCGCGCGCCGCCGCTGCGGCCTCGGGCGACTGCGTGGAGAACAGCGGCTGCGCAGCCCAGCGATCGGCGACCTCGGTCATCAGCCGCCCGTCCTCCTCCATCCACGCCGCGAGCTGCTCGTCGGCGGCACGGCGCTGCGCGCGCTCTGCGTCGTCCTCGATCCCCGCCGTCGCCGACACGAGCACGAGCCGGCTCACGCGCTCGGGATGCGCGAGCGCGACCTGCAGCGCGAGGCGCCCGCCCTGCGAGTAGCCCGCGAGCGCGAAGCGCGGGCCCCCGAGCGCCAGCACGTCGGCGGCGCAGGACGCGACGTCGATCGGGCGCCGCGTCGCGGCCGCGCCGTGCCCGCGGAGGTCGGGGGCGAGCGGGCGGTAGCGTTCGCTGTCGAGGTGGCGCACCACCTCGTCCCAGCCGCGCCCGGTCTGCATGAAGCCGTGTAGGAGGAGAAGCGGCTCGGGCACGCCCGCCATCATGCCCGCCCCCGCCGACACCCATCTCCTGCTGCGCGCGTTCGCCGACGAGCTGGCGCGCTGCGGCGTGCGCGAGGCGTGCACGTCGCCGGGATCGCGCTCGTCTCCGCTCGTGCTCGCGCTCGTGCGCGAGCAGCGCCTGCGCTCGTTCTCGCACGTCGACGAGCGCTGCGCTGGATTCTTCGCACTCGGCGCCGCCAAGCGCGGCGGCCGCCCCGTCGCGATCACCTGCACGTCCGGCACCGCCGTGGCGAATCTCGCGCCCGCGGTGATCGAGGCCTTTCACGCGCGGGTGCCGCTCGTCGTGCTCACCGCCGACCGGCCGCCCGAGCTGCGCGAGGTCGGCGCAGGGCAGACGATCGACCAGATCAAGCTGTTCGGCAGCGCGGTGAAATGGTTCTTCGAGGTCGGCACCCACGAGGCGACGCCCGAGCGCGGGCGCTGGCTGCGGGCGCTGGCGTGTCGCGCCGTGTGGACGGCGCTGGAAGGCCGGCCGGGCCCGGTGCACCTGAACTTCGCGTTGCGCGAGCCGCTGATCGCGCCCGACGACCTTGGCGACGATCCCCAGCCGGGCCGCAGAGGCGGGCGCCCGTGGATCCTGCGCTCGACGCCCAGCGAGGACGCCGCCGCCGCCGGTCGCGCGCTCGCGGTCGTCGCCCGCGACGCGCACCGGCCGGTCGTCGTGGCCGGCCGTGCCGAGCCGGGGCTTGCGGCGGTCGCCGCCGCGTGCGAGCGGCTGGGCTGGCCGTTGCTCGCCGACCCGCTGAGCGGTGCCCGCTGCGGCGGTGCGGCGATCGCGCACTACGACGGGCTGCTGCGCAGCACCTCGTTCGCGTCCGCGCACTGCCCGGACCTCGTGCTGCGCTGCGGCGATCTGCCGACATCCAAGCCTCTGCGCGCGTGGATCGACGCGCTCGGCGACGACGTGATGCAGCTGGGCTTCGACCCGCACAGCCCCTGGCAGGACCCCGGCTCCGCGCTGGAGATCGTGCTCGCCGCCAGCCCGGCGCAGACCCTCACGGCCGCGGTCGAGCACACGCCCGTGGCCGATCCGGCGTGGCTGGAAGGCTGGCGTGCCGCCGACGGCACGGCAGCGTCCGCGATCGACGACGTGCTCGGCGAGGCCGCGCTCTCCGAGCCGCTGGTCGCACGGGCGCTCGCCGACGACCTGCCGGCGGACGTCACCCTGTTCGTCGCCTCGTCGATGCCGGTGCGCGACGTCGAGTCCTACATGCCGGTCCGCGACGACGGGCCACGCGTGCTCTGCAATCGCGGCGCGAACGGGATCGACGGGACCGTCTCGAGCGCGTTCGGTGCCGCCGCCGTCGCGGCCGGCCCGGTCGTGCTGCTGATCGGCGACGTCGCGCTCGCCCATGACGTCGGCGGCCTGCTCGCAGCCCGCCGACTCGGCCTGGCGATCACGATCGTCCTGCTCGACAACGACGGCGGCGGCATCTTCGAGTTCCTGCCGATCGCCGGCGCGCGCGACATCTTCGAAGAGCATGTCGCGACGCCGCACGGGCTCGATTTCGCGCATGCCGCGCGGCTGTACGGCTGTGAGCTCGCGGACATCAGCACGCTCGATGAGCTGCGTGCTGCGCTGACGGTCTCGTTGGCCGGCGCAACGACGACGATCCTGCGCGTCAAGAGCGATCGGGCCGCGAACGTGACGCTGCACCGCAAGCTGTCTGCGGCGGTGGCAACGGCGTTGAAGGCGTAGCGACCAGGGCGCCCGGACAATGAACGAGCGCTATCGCGAGGCTTTGCTGGATTGGCTTGCGTGCGCCGCGCGCGGGGCCGGCGAACCCGCGGCGGTCGCGGCGCGAGGGGCCGGCGAGGGGCTGCTCGAGCGTGTTGCGGCGGCCGGCGCCGCGGGGCACGTGCTCGACTTCGACGACACCTACGCGCCCGGTCTCGCCCACCTGAGCGCGGCGACCGCGCCTGCGGCCGTCCTGCTCGGCGCGCAACTGCAGGCCGATGTCGGCGCGGTGCTGGATGCCTTTGCCGCGGGCTTCGAGGCGATGGGCGCACTCTCCCGCGCCTGCCACCCGGCCCTCTACGACGGCGGCTGGCACCCGACCGCGGTCTGCGGCACAGCGGGCGCGGCGGTGGCCGCCGCGCGGCTGCTGGGTCTTGACCGCGAGCGCACGGCCACGGCGATCGGCCTTGCGCTGCTGCGCTCCAGCGGGCTGCGGGCCGCGTTCGGCTCGGATGGCAAGGCGTTGCAGGTCGGGCTCGCGGCGGCGGCCGGCGTCCAGGCGGCGCGGCTGGCAGCCGCCGGGGCACGCGTCGATGCCGGCGCGATCGCCGGCGAGCGGGCGGGCTTCGCGGAGGCATTCGGCGTTCGGACCGGCGCGACGACGGTCGAGTTGCTGCTCGGCGCAAACGGGGCGATCGATCACAACTGGATCAAGGCGTACCCCTGTTGCCTGCAGACGCATGGTGCGATCGACGCAGCGCTCGCTGCCCCTGGCGCGCCGCCGCACTCGATGATCGGCGTGACGGTCCATCCGGTCTCGCGCCAGGCCGCCGCCGTCGACATCCCGCGCGACGGCCTCGAGGCGAAGTTCTCGATCCCCTACCTCACCGCATACGCGCTGCTGCACGGCGCACCCGGAGTCGATTCGTTCGACGCGGTCGACGACCGCGCCGTCATGCTCGTCGCGCGGGTCGCCGTCACCACCGACCCGACGCTGACCCAGGACGAAGCGCTGCTGGCGCTCGACGGCGAGGTCGTGGCGCACGTTCGCCACCCTCGCGGCTGCCCCGCCAATCCGCTGGGCGCCGCGGCGCTGAAGGCGAAGGTCCGCGCGCTGGCGGGTAACGCCCTCGACGGCGCGCTCGACGATCCGCGGCGCGCGGCCGCCGACCTGCTGACGCTCGGGTCCCTTAGCTTAGGTTGGCCCCGAGCCCTTAAATGACGACGGGCGAGCCAGAGGGCCCGCCCGTCGATAGCACCGGCCAGCGGTGCTACGCCAAACCCTGTCGCTTCATCTGAGCAGACGTGGCGCTACTCGACAGCAGTCCGACCAGCAGCAGCGGCACGCCGCTGATCAGATGGAAGAAGTTGGCCACCTCGCCCTCCCCGCGCATCCCCAGAATCGTGAGGTTGTCGCTGGCCATCACGCCGATGACGAACGCGACGACGTAGAAGAGCCCGACTCCCATGACCGCGCCTTCTTGAGCTGCGACGTTCTTCTGCAGCGACATGACCACCAGGAACGCACCGATGCCGAAGTGCACGATGTTGTGGAACTGGTTGATGGCGACGCCGAGGATGGCGTGGCCCTGCTCACCCGTCAGCGCGCCGCCGAAGCCGGTGACGAAGAAGCCGACGACGCCCAGAGCGACGTAGAACGCCCCGAACGCCAGGCCCACCTTTCCTGCCAGGCTCGTTGCCATGCGATACCTCCCCTTCGAATGTTTGCCCCGGCGCCCCTCAGCGCCGGACTGCTCCCCTGAATCCGATGTTGCAGACCGTACGGATATCTCAACGCGAATGCGAACGCGCCATATCGAACCCTACAGACGCCGCCCGTCGCGAGCGTCACAGCGCCATGTTGGCGCGTAGACACGCGTCGTGACTAGCCCGCGAGGACGGGCAGCAACGCTGCGAGCTTGACGTCGGTCTCGGCCAGCTCGGCTGCCGGATCGGAGTCGCGCACGACCCCGACGCCCGCGTAGCAGCGAGCGAGCGGCCCGCGCAGCAGCGCGCAGCGCAGCGCGACGCAGAACTCCCCGTCCTCGTTGATGTCCGTCCAGCCGACCGGGCCGGCGTACCAGCCGCGGTCCAGGCCCTCCAGCGCGGGGATCAGCGGCTCGGCGACCTCGAACGGCTCACCGCCGACGGCCGGCGTCGGGTGCAGCAGCCCGGCCAGCCGCACCGCGGCCACGGGGCGGGCGAGCTGCGCGCGGATCGGCGTCGCGAGGTGCTGGATGTTCGTCATCTTCACGATCACCGGCTCATCGGCGGCGGCGACCCAGACGCTGTGCGGGCGCAGCGCGCGCTCGATCCGGCGCGCGACGATCGCCTGCTCGGCGCGGTCCTTGTCTGACCGCAGCAACTGCTCGCCGAGATGGTCGTCGACCGAGGGGTCGGCGCTGCGGCGCGTCGAGCCGGCCAGCGCGAGCGTGCTCGCGCGCATCCCCTCACGGCGGATCAGCAACTCGGGCGAGGCGGCGACGAAGGCGGCGTCGTCGCGGCCCGCGCAGAAGCAGAAGCAGGAAGGAAAGCCCTCCCGCAGGACGCCGAAGATCGCCGCGACGTCATGTGAAACGGGCGCATGCACCTGCACCTCCCGCGCAAGGACGATCTTCTCGAGGGCACCCGCACGGATGCGCTCTACCGCGCGAGCGACCGCCGCCTCGTAATGCTCCGGCGGCGCGCTGCCGGCGACCCGGTAGCGGCCGACCGGGTCGGGATCGAGCAGCGCGAGCGGCGTGCTGCGCAGCTCTGCGAGCCGCGTCTCGATCCGCGCCAGCAGGTCGTCGGCGGTGTCGTCTGCGCGCGCGAACGCCGCGACGGTCAGCTGCACCTCGTCGCGGGTGCGCGCAAGCGACACCTCGGGCACGTGCAGCGAAGCCGGCGCGAAGCCCGACCAGTGCGGGCTCGCGCCTCCCTCCGGCGCGAACGCGAACCCGCCTGACGCGATCAGGCCGGCACCGCGCGCGTCGGCGGCGTCGCAGAGCGCGCGCGCGGCGAGCGCGCGCCAGCGCGCAGCGATCACGTCGAAGCGCTCGCGGCCGTGCGCTTCGAGCGACACCGCGCAGCCGAGCGCCGCGATCGCCATCCGGTCACGGTCGGGCTGCTCGGTGCAGAACCACGGCTCACCGGGGCGGCGCGAGGCGAGGACGACCGCCGACGGGTCGACGGCGTGCCCGACGGGCACGGTGATCGAGGCGAGCATGCCCTCGGCTGGCGGTCGGCCACTGCGTCCGCCGGCCCGGCGCGCCCGCTTGACCGCCTGCTCCAGCCGCTTTCGAAGGCGCTTGCGGTCGCCGTCACCGAGCGCGAACGCGCGGGGTGACGAAGCGCCGCGAACCGTCACCGGTGGGTCGACCACAAACGTTTCATGGTCGACCGACTAGGTCTCCCCGCGGCCCCGGCTGATCGCGATCTCGCCCGTGCGCATCATCTCGATGAGCCCGAACGGGCGGACCATGCGCTCGAAGGCCTCGACCTTGTCCGTCGTGCCGGTGATCTCGACGATCACCGAGCGGCGCGTCACGTCGACGACCTTGCCCCGGAAGATCTCCGAGATCTGCATGACCTCCGCGCGCTGCGCGCCCTCGACGGCGACTTTGAAGAGCGCGAGCTCGCGGGCGACCGTGTCGGCCGGCTCGAGATCGCGGATCTTCAGGACGTTGATCAGCTTGTGCAGCTGCTTGGTGACCTGGTCGACCGAGTGCATCGCGCCGTCGAACGTCAGCGTGATGCGTGAGTACTGCTCGTCCTCGGTCGGCCCGACCGTCAGCGTGTCGATGTTGTAGCCGCGCCGCGCGAACAGCCCGGCGATCCTGGTCAGGACACCCGCCTTGTTCTCGACGAGGATCGACAGGATGTGCTTACGGCCGCTGTGCGCGTTGGCCGTCGCCTCGAGTTCGTCGAGGCTGAGCAGCTCCTTGGTGCCTGGCTCTCCCACGATCGCCACCTACCCCACCATCTCGCGTGCCGCCTGGCCTGGCGCGATCATCGGATACGTGTTCTCCTCGCGCGTGACGCGCACGTCGACGACCACGGGGCCCTCGGTCGCGAGCGCCGCCTTCATGTCGTCGACCAGCGTCGTCTTGTCGGTGAAGCGCATGCCGGTTGCTCCGTAGGCCTCGGCGAGCTTGACGAAGTCCGGGTAGGAGCCCATGTCGACATGCGAATAGCGCTTGTCCCAGAAGAGCTCCTGCCACTGGCGGACCATGCCCAGGTACCCGTTGTTCATGATGAACACCTTCACCGGGATCTTGTCCTGCGCGCAGGTCGCGAGCTCCTGGATGTTCATCTGGATCGAGCCGTCGCCGGCGATACAGACGACGGTCTCGTCGGGGCAGCCGACCTGCGCGCCGAGCGCGGCCGGCAGGCCGAAGCCCATCGTCCCCAGGCCGCCGGAGTTGATCCACCGGCGCGGCCTGTCGAAGTGGTAGTGCTGCGCCGCCCACATCTGGTGCTGGCCGACGTCCGACGTGACGATCGCGTTGCCGCCGGTCGCCTCGTAGAGCGCCTGCATCATGAACTGCGGCTTGATCTCGGCGTCCGTCGAGTCCGTGTAGGCGAGCGGGTACCTGTCCTGCCAGCCGCGGATCTTCTGCCACCACTCGTCGGTCCGCGACGGGTCGACGCCCTCCAGCAGGCGGTACTCCTTGATGAGCTTCGTCAGGACGTTCTTGCAGTCGCCGACGATCGGGATGTGGGCCGGGATCGTCTTGGAGATCTCGGCCGGGTCGACGTCGATGTGGATGAACTTCGCGTGCGGGGCGAACTCCGACAGCTTGCCGGTGATGCGATCGTCGAACCGCGCACCGATGCAGCAGATGAGGTCGGCCTCGTCCATCGCGTAGTTCGCGGTGCGCGTGCCGTGCATGCCGAGCATGCCCAGCCACTGCGGGTGCGGCGCCGGGAAGCCGCCCAGCCCCATGAGCGTGCACGTGACGGGGAAGCGGTCGCTCGTCGCGAAGTCGAAGAGCTCCTGCGAGGCGCTTGCGTTGATGACGCCACCGCCGGCGTAGATCACCGGCCGTCGCGCGGATGCCATGGCCTTGGCCGCCTGGCGGATCTGCTTCGTGTTGCCGTCGGTGGTCGGCTGGTATCCGGGCAGGTGGATGTCGGTGACCGGCGCGTAGTTGATCTCGGCGCGGCTGAGGTCGACGGGAATGTCGACGACGACCGGCCCCGGACGTCCCGAGCGGGCGATGTGAAACGCCTCGTGGATCGCGCGCGGGATCTCCAGCGGCGAGCGGATCTGGAAGGAGTGCTTGACGACCGGCATCGTGATGCCGAGCGTGTCGGTCTCCTGGAAGCCGTCGGTACCGATCAGGTCGGTGCGGACCTGGCCGGTGATGAACACCGTCGGGACCGAGTCCATCATCGCATCCACGATCGGGGTCACCACGTTCGTCGCGCCCGGGCCCGACGTGGCGAACGCGACGCCAACCCTGCCGGTCGCCTTGGCGTAGCCCTCGGCGGCGTGGCCGCCGCCGGCCTCGTGACGCACGAGGACATGGCGGATTCCGCCGTCGACGAACGCATCGTAGGTCGGCAGATTGGCTCCGCCGGGGAGGCCGAATACGACCTCGACACCTTCTGCCTTCAAGCACTCCATGATGGCGTCAACCGCGCGCATACACGACCTCCTCTCCGCAAAGACGAGCCGGCCCCGGTGGCCGGCGTGAACGATGCAGATTAGCGGGCTGCGGGAGCCGTGGATTCGGGTGCAATCGCGGCGTCGGGGAACTCGAGCTCGGTGCCGCAGCGCGTGCACAGCGCGTCGTAGAGCTTGCACACGCGCCCGCAGGTCGGGCACTGGCGCCGCAGTTCGTCGCGCTCGGAGCGATAGACGACCGCCGTGATCAGCCCGATCACCGGCACCACGGTGCCGATGATGAACCAGATGAAGAACGAGCTGCCCTTGATCTTGCCGACGATCCCGGCCGACAGGCCGAAGGCCAAGGCAATGACGATGTACCCGCCCCCGGCCACTGGTGCAACTCGCTCAGAGGACGCGGATCGCCCAGATCACCGCGGCGATCGCCAGCACGACCACGATGACCGTGGCCACCGCTGTCACGACCCCGATGACGACCTTGAACAGAATGAATGCCGCGATCAGCAGGACGAGAAGCGCGATCGCCCGCCTGCCGATAGAGGCACCGCGTGAAGGAGTGGAGGTGGACATACCTTCAAGCGTACCGGCCCGGTGCTGCATCCAGGGCCGGACGCATCTCCGAGCGCATGCGCCGGCGCAACCGCCAGCGCGCGCCCGCGAACGACAGGTTGGCGACGGTCGCGAAGCCCTGCTCGTCACTGCGCAGCGCCAGCAGCAGGTGCGCGATCCGGTCGCCCGACGGCAGCTCGCCCGCGCCGGGGTGGGCGGCGTCGACCTTGATGCAGAAGCAGTATGCGCGGCCGCGACGGCCCGGCAGGAGCACCGCACCGGCCTCTCCGACGATCCAGGCGCCGAGCCGCCCCGGCTCCAGCACGAGCCCGGTGCGGGCGTGCAGCTCGCGCGCTTCGTGGTCGACGAGGTCGCCGAGCAGGCCGACGGAGCGCTGCTCGGGCCCGTCGGCCTTGCGTGGGCGTGGGCGCAGGACGTTGGCGCCGCGCTGGGCGTAGAGCTCCGGGATGACCCACGCGTGGGCCAGGCTGGCGAGTGCCACCGGCAGCGCGAGCGGCTGCGCCCACATGAGCAGCGCCGCCGCCGCGAGGAACGGCACGACGTGGAAGGCGAGGTTCAGCGTCCAGAGGCGGCCCCGGTGGCGCAGGCGAGCGGCGTCGACGCGCGGGCGCCAGTAGAGCGCCTCGGCCTCCGGCAGGACCTCGCCGATCGCCGCCATGCGTCGCGGCGGGTCCCTCAGCCGCCGACGATCGGCAGGCGCAGGATCACGAGATCCGCGTTCAGCGGAAGCTCACGAACCTGCTCGGCCTGGCCGGGCCCGGCGGTGACCATCGCAAGATACCCGCGGCTCAGCTCCGCGCGAAACGCCTGCACGGCAGCCTCGACGGCGGCTGGGTCGTCGGCCGTCCACTCGGCGACCGTCGAGTGACCGGTGTGATCCATGCGGATGAGCTTCGACATCCCGTGCCCCCTTCGGCGTCCTGGTCTCGTCAGATGCTACGCCCATGGAGGGCGCGCGAGCGCGCCTTTTGGCGAGGTCACCGTGGCGATCGCTGCGCGATGAACACCGTCACCTTGACCGTGCCGGTCTTACGGACCGTGCCGTTCTCGCGCCAGCGAAACGGCAGCGAGTACGCTCGCGCAGGCAGTCCGCGGTCGCTGACCGTGTACCGGGCAGAATCTCCGCGGCGGGCGGCCGTGAACGTGAACCGCACGACGCGACCCGTGCGGCGCACCCGCGCGCGACTGCTCGACGCGCTGCCGGTGGCAGGCGTCGTGGCGAAGGCGAGGCCGCTGACGCCCGAGCGCCCGGTCCACGGCGAGGGAAGCGTCAGCTCGAGCGAGCCGTTGGCGACCGCGTGGTGCGTGAGCGTGACCGTGAACGTGACCTTCTCGCCCGACGAGGCCTGCACGCGCGTGTCGGAGACGCGCAGCGTTCCCGGAGGCAGCGCGTAGGTCTTCGGCGACGTGCCGGCGGCGCCCAGCGCCTGCGCGGTCGCCGCCACGGCCACGCCACCTGCGCTGCACACGGTCAGCGTACGAGCGCGCACGAGCTCAGCGACGGACCTTGATCGTGAGCTTCTTCACCGATGTGTTGCCGGCCGCGTCGACCGCCGTCGCGGTGATGAGCGCCGCGACCTTCGTGCGCGTGAGCGAGCGGCGCAGGCGGCTCAACACGTCGCCGCGCAGCTTGTTGGAGAGCGTGAACGTGACCGTCCGCGCCTTGCCCTTGAGGACCTGCGCCGTGACGCCCCTCAGGCGCACCGCCCTCGCCCTGCCGCCCTTCCTCGTGGAGGGGATGCTGATCGTGCCCTTCAACGACACCTTGCAGCTCTCGGTCGGGCAGAACAGCCTGACCTTGAGGCCGGCGTTCCTCCTCAGCGGCCTCTGCGTCGCCGTGCCGCTGAGCCGGAAGACGATCGTGGTGTCCCTGATGGCCGGCGGCGGCTGCGGTGACAAGGGAGGCGACACGACCGCGGGCGGGGGTGCCGGCGCTGGTGCCGGCGGGAGCGGCGGCGGGAGCGGCGGGGGGAGCGGCGGCACAAGAGCGGGGGAAACAGCGAAGAACGCTTCGCCGTCGGGTTCGCGCTTGTCCGACCACACGGCGATCACGGTGTCCTGGGTGGCGTCGATGCCCGTGTAGTCGCCATAGTCGTTGGCGAACTCGCAGCAGGGCGTTGCGCTGTAGTCCGAGGCTGCCGTCGACACCTTCTGCAGCGAGCCGAGCGTGTGGCCGGCGGCGCTGGGCGTCACCTCGCGGACGTAGAAATTCGTGGTGTTGCGGTTGGGGTCTTCGCGGGTCGAGTAGAAGTCGGCATAGGCCCGGCCCGTCGTCTGGTCCACCGCCAGCCAGGCGAACCAGTCATCAGAGCTGGCCTGCCCTGCGCCTTCCCCATCGCTCAGCAGCCGCGTCGCGACCGTCGGCGACGGCGCGGCGCTGCCGGGCAACGCCCCCACCGCGGAGGCCACGAAGCTGTCCCACGAGAGATGGGTCGGCACCGGCGCGACGTTGTCCGCGCATCTCGTGCTGCCGCTGCCCGTCCGAAGGTCGCTCCACGTGACGTAGACGCGATTGTTGTTCGGTCCATTGGATCGGTCGACATCGACCTGTGGGGAAGGGGAAGCGCGGCCGCCGGGCTGCGCCTCGATCGGGCACTCGAACGGGACCGGAACGCCGTTCGTCGCGTCGAGCCCCCCGATGGTCTGGGGCGCTCCAAGAGACCACGCCGCGGCGGTTGCGCAGTTCTGGCTCGCGGGGTTACACACGTCGCCCCGGATCGCGTTGGCGGCGGAGAACTCCCACCACACGACGTACACCTTGCCGTCGGGGCCAACGGCCACGTCGGCATAGATGTAGCTGCCGGTGACGGGCGTGACGCTGACAGGCGCCGTCCACATGTCGGCGTTGTCGCAGTTGGCGGCGTTCAGGACACCACCGGGACGGGTGTCGCACTGACTGATGACGATGTTGATGCCGCCGCCCGCCGCCGGCTCGTTCCAGACGACGTAGAGCCGGCCGAACGTCGGGCTCGTCGGAGAGTTGTCGATCGTCATCATCGGCTTGTCCTGCACCCCGGTCGTCCGCTGGACCAGGCCGACCGTCGGGCCGAACGCCGTCGCGCCCGGAGCCGCCCGTGTGACGATGATGCGGCTCGGGTTGGCGGGTTGCACCGGGTCGAAGTGCGTCGCCAAGCCGCCGTACCAGATGTTCCCGGCAGCGTCGGCCGCAGACATCGGATCGCAGCAGATGTTGAGCGTCTCGTTCGGAGGAGGTTCGCCCGGAGCGTCGACCGAGGGCGACACCGGAGCCTTCGCGAAGGACGCTCCGCCGTTGTTCGTGATCCACGCGTTGTATCCACCGCCGCCGTTGGCGCCGACGACGAAACGCTGGCTGTTGCCCGGTACCGCCGTGACGAACGTCTCCGACTCGGTGCTCCCGTCCACCGTGACGTTCACGTCGCGCATCAACGTCGTCCAGTCCGCCAGGCCCACGCCTTCGCTCTCCTCGCGCACCGGGGCGTAGAAGATGACCGTGAGCGTGCCTTGAGCCGATCCGCCGGAGTCGTCCGACCAGCGATAGGGCAGCCCGTAGCTGCCCGCCGGGATGCCTCTGTCGGTCAGCGAGAAGCTGGCGACGTCGCCTGCCCGCCCGCGGTCGAACGTGAGCGCCACCACCCGCTCGCTGCGGCGAGCGCTTGCTCGGCCGGCAATCCCACGGCCACTCGACGGAACCCGCGCGTACGGCAGGTCGCTGACGCCGGAGCGCCCGATCCACCGGCGCGGGAGCGTCACCTCGAGTCGCCCGCCCGTCACGTCGCGATCGAGCGTCGCCGAGAACTCGAGATCCATGTTCGCCGACGCGAGCAACTCAGACTGCGACAGTCGCAGCACCCCCGCCGGAAGGTCGAACCGGGTGCGCGGGCGATCCTGCACCGCCGACTCCTCCCGTGCCTGCTCCAGCGCCGATGAACCCGCGCCGGGCGCGGGCGGTTGTACCTGACCGACGGCAGAACCCGTCCCGAACGCGCCGACGCAGGCAGCTGCTGCCGCCACAAGCGCCATGAGTCTCGCGAGGCATCCGTGCATGTGCATACAAAAGTAGGGACGCCGCGGTTTGCCCGCAAGGAGCTACTGGAGGGCAAACCGTCCACGCCGCAGGATTCGCACCTGTGTCGCCACGATCACGAGCGTCATCGCGAACGACACGACGGTGATCGCAGCCGCGTAGCCGTAGCGGCCGTTCTCGAAGGCGTTGCGGTACACGAGCAGCGGAAGGAACGTCGTCGCCCGGTCCGGACCGCCGCCGGTGACGAGCAGCGCGGGCACGAACGCGAACTGCAGGCTGAGCGCGATGTCGCGGATCGCCAGCAGCGACAGCGTCGGCGCCATGAGGGGCAGCGTCAGGCGGCGAAACGTGAAGCCCGTGGATGCGCCCTCGACGCGGGCGAGCTCGTAGAGCTCCTCGGGCAGCTCGCGGCGGACCGCCAGCGCGATCACGAAGCCCTCGCCGATCGCGAAGGCCGACATGAGCACCACGAGCAGCAGCGCGCCGGTCGGGTCGGTCAGCAGGTCGGGAACGGGCAGCCCGGCGCCGGACAACAGCGCCGCCATCGGCCCGTAGAGCGGGTTGATGAGAAACAGCCACAGCAGCGCGATCGCCACGTCGGGCACGACCGTCGGCAGGAACACCATGCCGCGCTGCACGGCCGCCGCCCGCGTGCGGCGATGCAGCGCCAGCGCCAGCGCCAGCGCACCGAACACGCGCAGCGGGACGGCCAGCGCGAGGAAGGCCAGGGTCGCGGGCAGGGCGGCGCGGAAGCTCGGATCGTCGAGCAGGTCACCGAAGTTGCTCAGGCCGGTGAACGACGGCGAGCTCAGCAGGTCGTACTCGGTGAGCGACAGCGCAAAGGTGACCCCGGCGGGCAGCACGAGCAGCAGCACCAGGCCCAGCATGTACGGGGCGACCATCAGCGCCGCCGCGGTCGTCTCGGATGGGCGCCGGCGTTTCATCGCGCACGTCCCGTGCCGACGTCGAAGAGCCGGACCGCGCTGGGATCGACCGCCAACCCCACGACGTCGCCGGGTACCGCCGTCGCCTCCCGCGGTGGGCGCACGGCGAGGCGCTGCGCTCCGGCCAGCAGCTGCCACAACCGCTCGTGGCCGGCGCGCTCGACGACGTCCAGCACGGCTTCGAATCCGACACGCTCGTCACCGCCGCCAACCGCGACCGGACATACCGCGCCCTCCGGGCGAAAGCCGGCGAGCACCTCCTCGCCCTCGGCGACGACCACCCCGGCCGGCAGCGGCAGCACGATCCCGTCCGCCCCGCGCAGCACGCCGCCCGCGCCGCGCGCGGCCACGAGGTTCATCGGCGGGCTGCCGACGAAACGCGCGACGACCCGGTCGGCCGGATGCTCGTAGACCTCGTCCGGCGCCCCGACCTGGCGCAACCGCCCGCCGTCGAGCAGCGCGACACGCTCACCGAGTGACAGCGCCTCGCCCTGGTCGTGCGTGACGTAGACGACCGTCATCCCGGTCTCGCGATGCACGCGGCGGATCTCGGCCCGGGCGCGCTCGCGCAGCGGCGCGTCGAGGTTCGACAGCGGCTCATCCATCAGCAGCACCGCCGGCCGGCCCGCGAGCGCTCGTGCGAGCGCCACCCGCTGGCGCTCCCCGCCGCTCAGCGCCCGCGGACGCCGACCTAGCAGCTGACCGAGATCCAGCGCCTCCGCCGCCGCGCGTACGCGCTGCTCACGCTCTGCTGCGGGCGTACGCCGCGCCGCAAGACCGAAGCCGATGTTCTCGCGCACGGTCAGATGCGCAAACAGCGCAAAGGACTGAAAGACCATTGCCACGTCGCGCTTCGCCGGCGCCACGTCGGTCACGTCGCGCCCGCCGATCAGCACCCGGCCCGCGTCGGCCTGCTCGAGACCGGCGATGACGCGCAGCGCCGTCGACTTGCCAGAGCCCGAGGGCCCGAGCAGCGCGATGAGCTCGCCCTCCCCCACGGCCAGGCTCAGCTCGGTGAGGGCCTGCACCGCGCCGTAGCGCTTGGTGACGGCCTCAAGGACCAGCATCGCGAGCGCGCCTCAGCAGCGGCCCGGTCTCCCGCTCGATCCGCGCGAGCGTCTCGTCGACCGTCAGCTCGGTGTAGTAGGCGCGCTTGATCGCAAGGTCGACCGCATCCTCGAGCTCCGGCCAGGTCGACGCCACCGGCAGCCGCCGGATCGTCGGGATGGCGTCGAGGAAGACCTGGCTCGAGCGCGGCGGCAGCGACGGATCGAGGAAGGCCGTCGAGGCAGCGACGCTCTTCAGCGACGGCACGATCCGGCCGCTGCGCGCGAGGATCCGCTGCCCGTCCGGCCCCGCCGCGAACTCGACGAACCGCCACGCCGCGTCCGCCCGCTCGCCCTTTGGCAGGCAGTACGCGTCGGAGTGCAGGACGTTCGCGGGCTCGCGCAGCGTCGGAAACGCCGCCACGTCCCAGTCGAAGTCCTTGATCGTGCGGAAGGTCGGGACCTCGCGTCGCGAGGAGAGGAACATGCCGAGCTCGCCATCGAGAAAGCGCGCGTCCAGGCGCTTCGCCTCGACCTCCTGCTCAAACGGCGCAAGGCGCTCGCCGCCCTGCAGATCCAGGAAGGCGAACAGCCCCTCGCGCCCGCGAGCGCTGTCGATGGTGAACCGCGTCGGCCCGTCGGGGTCGTCGACGATGTCGCCGCCCGCCGACCACACGAACGGCGCCAGGCGCACGATCGACGGCTCGAGCCCCACCCCATAGCGACGCACGCCGCGGTCCTTGGGGACCGGGCCCGTCAGCGCTCGCGCAGCTTGCACGAACTCCCGGTAGGTCCACCCCGGGCGCGGATCCTTCAGTCCTGCCCGCCGGAACAGGTCGCGGTTGTAGTAGACGACGAGGCTGGAGACGTTCTGTGGCACGCACTGCAGCTCGCCGCCGAACTCGAAGGCCTCCAGCGGCTGGCGATAGAAGGCGTTGCGATCGAGCACCGATGAGCCGGACAGGCGCGGGCCCGCCGCGTCCAGCACACCGCGCGCAGCGTAGCCGGCGAAGTTACGGTAATTGACGAGAAACACCTCCGGGGGGCTGCCTGCTGCAAAGCCAGTCGCGATTTTCTGCAGGTGCGCGTCACGATCGGCGACCTCGACGAGGCGCACGTCGTCATCGCTGCGGCGCTCGTACACCGCGGTCAGCTCGCGGTAGGCCGCGAGCTCCTCGGCGGCCCCGAATACCTGGAAGCGCACCGTCGCACCCGAGCCCTCGGAGCCGCCGTCGCTCTCGGACCCGCAGCCGCCGACGAGTATCGCGCACACGACCGCGAACGCCGCGACCCGGCTCACCGGCCCAGCCATCCGGTGGCGCGGAGATCCGACAGAAAGCGATGCTGGACCGCGCCGAACGCCAGCGCGGCCGGGAGCGTGACGACGAGCGAGGCAGCCAGCAGCGTCGGGAAGTCGGTCGGCCCGAGATCCTTGAGCTGGCGCAGTCCCAACGGCGCGGTGTAGAGGCTCGGGTCGTTGAGGTAGAGCAGCGGGTCCACGAAGTTGCTCCAGTGAAACACGAACGCCAGGGCACCGACGGCGAACGTCGTCGGCCGCGCGAGCGGCGCCGCGACGCGCCGCCAGATCGCGAACAGGCCCATGCCCTCCAGCCGCGCCGCGTCGATCAGATCGCGGGGCAGGCGGCTGAAGCTCCAGAAGAACAGCAGGACGTACAGCGGCGACGTGGCCATGAGCGCCGGCGCGACGAGCGGAACGTAGGTGTCGACGAGATCAAGACGGCTGAACAGCACGAAGCGCGGCACCCACAACGCCGACAGCGGCACGAGCAGCGCCACCAGCGAGGCGCCGACCACGAGCCGTCGTCCACGAGTCGAGAGGCACGTGGCGCCGAACCCGGCCCATGACGCGACCAGCACGCTGAGCGGCACCGCGAACAGCGCGACGATGCCGGAATTGACGAGCTGGCGGCCGAGGTCGACAAGCTCGAACGCGCGCTCGAAGCCCGCTCCCGTGAACTGCGGCACGAGCACGTCGAGACCTGTCGGCGGCGGCGCGCCGGGCATGCGCAGCGCGCCGAGCACGAGGAACACGAGCGGAAAGATGAAGACCGCGCTGACGGCGGTGGCGAGGGCCTGGCGGCGGATCATCGGGCGCCCTGTTGCGTGTTTCGCGCCCGCCCGCCCGTCCTACAGGCCGAGCTTCTCGCGCACGACCCGCGTGACCTCGGCGCCGTCGGCACGGCCCTTGGTCTCGCGCATGACGTGGCCGATGATCGCGCCGATCGCCTTCATGTTCCCGGCGCGGATCTTCTCCGCAGCATCGGCGTTGGCGGCGAGCGCCGCCGCGACGATCGGCTCGAGCGCATCATCGCCGCCGCCCATCGCGCCGAGCCCCTCAGCCTCGACGATCGCGGCCGGGTCGCCGCCGTCCGCGACGAGCCGGTCGAGCACGAGCTTCGCGTTGCCGACCGTCACGTCCTTGGAGCCGACGAGCGCGACGAGCTTGGCGAGCGCGTCGGGCGTGACGTTGGACGCGTTGGGGTCGTCCTCCCCCACCCGCGCGACGAGCTCGTTGCAGACCCAGTTGGCAAGTGGCTGGATGAACGCGCCCACCGGCGAGTTACCTGCCGCCAACGCCGCCTCGAAGTAGTCCCCGAGCTCCGTGCGCCAGGCGAGCTGGCGCGCGCTGGCGGCGCTGATTCCCAGCGACTGCAGGCGCTCCTCGCGTGCCGCGGGCAGCTCGGGCATCGCGTCGCGCGCGGCGGCGAGCATCTGCTCGGAGGTCGCGACCGGGACGAGGTCGGGCTCGGGGAAGTAGCGGTAGTCGTGCGCCTCCTCCTTGGAGCGCAGCGACGTGATCCGCTCGGTCTGCGGGTCGAAGTGCAGCGTCTCCTGGACGACGTGGCGGCCGGACCGCAGCAGCGCCTCCTGGCGGGCGATCTCCGCGTTGACGCCGCGCTCGAGGTAGCGAAAGGAGTTCATGTTCTTCAGCTCGGTCTTCGTGCCGAGCTCCGTCGAGCCGACCGGGCGGATCGAGATGTTCGCGTCGCAGCGCAGCGAGCCCTCTTCCATGTTCACGTCGCTGACGCCGAGCCGGCGCAGCGTCGTGCGCAGGAGCGTCAGCCACTCGCGCGCCTGCGCGGCGGAGCGCACGTCGGGCTCGGTGACGATCTCGGCCAGCGGCGTGCCGCCGCGGTTGAAGTCCACGACCGAGGCATCCGAGCCGTGGATGCGCCCGCTCGCGCCCGCGTGGATGAGCTTCGCCGCGTCCTCCTCGAGATGCACACGGTGGATGCGCACGTCGCCGAGCTGCCCGCCCCTGCAGAGCGGCTCGTCGTACTGACTGATCTGGTAGCCCTTGGGCAGGTCGGGATAGAAGTAGTTCTTGCGGTGGAAGATGGAGCGCGGCGCGAGGTCCGAGCCGAGCGCGAGGCCGATCATCAGCCCGAAGTGGATCGCCTGCTCGTTGGCGCGCGGCAGCGTTCCGGGCAGGCCCAGGCACGTCGGGCAGGTCAGCGTGTTCGGCGGCTCGCCGAAGGCCAGCGCGCAGCCGCAGAACATCTTCGTGTGCGTCGACAGCTGGACATGGATCTCCAGGCCGATGACCGGCTCGAACTCGCTCATTCCCGGCTCCGGGGCGGGTGGGCCAGATTCTCGAAGCCGATCGCCTGCTCGAGCGCGTAGGCCGCCTCGAGCACGCGGTTCTCGCTGAACGCCGGGCCGCAGAGCTGAACGCCCGTCGGCAGGTCGTCGCTGAGGCCGTTGGGAATCGAGATCGCGGGGATCCCGGCCAGCGACATCGGCACCGTGCAGTAGTCGTTGAGGTACATCGCGAGCGGGTCGGCGGTCTTCGAGCCGAGCTCGAAGGCCACCGACGGCGCCGTCGGGGTGACGACGAAGTCGAACCGATCGAACGCCGCCCGGAAGTCGTCGGCGATCTTCGTGCGCACGCGCTGGGCGCGGCCGTAGTAGGCGTCGTAATAGCCGCTGGAGAGCGAGTAGGTGCCGAGCATGATGCGCCGCTTGACCTCGGCCCCGAAGCCCTGGCTGCGGGTCTTCGTGTACATCCCCACGAGGCCACCGCGCTCGATCCGCCTGCCGTAGCGCACGCCGTCGTAGCGGGCGAGGTTCGAGGACGCCTCGGCCGGCGCGAGGACGTAGTAGGCGCTCAGCGCGTGTGGGGCGTGCGGGAGGTGACACGTCTCGACGGACGCGCCGAGCGACTCGGCGAGCTTCAGCGTCGCGTTGAAGGCATCCAGAACGCCCTGCTCGATCCCGACGCCGGCGCCCGACAGCTCCTCGGGCACGCCGAGGCGGATCCCCTTCAGCGAGTCGCCGCGCGGAAGCTCGATCTCGCCGGGAAAGCCGATCGACGTCGCGTCGCGGTCGTCCTGGCCGACCATGTGCTTGAGCAGCAGTGCGGCGTCGGTGACGTCGCGCGTCAGCGGGCCGGCCTGATCGAGCGACGAGGCGAATGCGATCATCCCGTAGCGGCTGACGGTGCCGTACGTCGGCTTCAGGCCGACGATCCCGCACAGCGCCGCGGGCTGGCGGATCGAGCCGCCGGTGTCGGTGCCCAGCGCCCACGGCGCGCTGCCCGCCGCGACGGCGGCGGCACTGCCGCCGCTCGAGCCGCCGGGGACACGCGTGCGGTCCCACGGGTTGAGCACCGGCCCGAAGGCGGAGTTCTCGTTGGAGGAGCCCATCGCGAACTCGTCCTGGTTGGTCTTGCCGAGAAGCGGCGCGCCCGCGACCGCGAGGCGTGCGACGACCGAAGCGGTGTACGGCGGGCGGTAGCCCTCGAGGATCTTCGAGCCCGCCTGGCTGGGCACGCCCTCGGTGCAGAAGAGGTCCTTGACCGCGATCGGCACGCCCGCCAGCGGCAGGCCCGGCGGGGCCGGGTCATGCGCGTCCTCCGCGACCCAGAGGTAGGCGTTCAGCTCGTCGGCCGCCGCGGCGCTGCGGTAGGCCTCGAACAGCTCGGTCGGGCTCAGCTCGCCGCGCTCGATCGCAGCAAGCGCCGCGGCGGCGGTCAGCAGCGTGACGTCGGATGGGGTGTTTCGGCCTTCGGTCATCGCAAGCTCTGACCTATGGACGACGTCACAGATTCGGTCATCGCAAGCCGGAGTCCGCATCTGCCTGCGGGCTCGGCACGAGAAATCCGCCGTCGGCGACGGCTGGGGCGCTTGCCAGCGCGACCTCGCGCGCCAGCGACGGCTCGACGACGTCGGGACGCAGCGCGTTGGACACCTCGACGACGTGCGTCGTCGGCGGGACGCCGTCCAGATCGAGTTCGCCGATCTTCTCGATGTGGCCGAGGACGGCCGACAGCTCCTCGCTCATCCGGCCGACCTCGTCCTCGGTCAGCTCCAGGCGGGCGAGGCGCGCGACGTGCAGCACCTGTTCGCGGTCGATCATGCTCGGCGATTCTAGTGTCGTGAGGC
>DATLNO010000013.1:0-13505 GCA_035536715.1 Solirubrobacteraceae bacterium | reverse complement strand
TCGGCGCCGAGCGGGTCGAAGCTCTGCTTCGCGACCGCAGCGAAGCCAACGCGCAGTTCTTCACCGCTGAGGCAGAGCGGCTCGCTCGGCTGTGCCACAAGATGGCCGAGCGCTTCGCGCGCGAGGGCCGTCTGGTCGCCTTCGGCGCCACGCCGGCCGACCGCTCCGATGCGCGCCACGTCGCCGTCGAGTTCGTCCATCCCGTCATCGTCGGCAAGAGCGCGCTGCCCGCGCTCGGCATCGCCGGCGAAGGCGGCAGCGTTGCCGCCCAGGTGGCGCTCGAGGCCGAGGGGGAGGACATCGCGATGGGCTTCGGCGACAGCGCGGACACGTTCGCCGCGCTCGCGGCGGCGCGCGACCGCGGTTGCCTGACGATCGCATTCGCACCCGGTTCGGGCGCGGAGTGGGAGTTCGACCTCTCCGGAGTGGCGGACCCGTTCATCCGCCAGGAGATCGTCGAGACGCTCTACCACCTGCTGTGGGAGCTCGTCCACATCTTCCTCGACCACCGCGGCCTGCTCGTGGGCCGCGCCGCCAAGCCGGTTCACGACCCGGGCGCGTCGAGCTTCCTCTATCCGTTCCTGACCCAGCAGGAGCACAACCTCGACGACATCCTCGACGACGTGCGCAAGTCGATGCTGCTCAAGGCCGACGAGGTCATGGCCCTGCGCGCGCAGTCGCTCACCGAAGGCTGCGACACAATGCTCACGGCCGCGCGCGTTCTGCGCGAGCGTCTCGACGCGGGCGGCCGGCTGATCGCGATCGGCAACGGCGGCTCGGCGACCGATGCGATGGACGTCGTCGCCGACTTCCACACCCCGCTTTACGGCGGGCCCCCGCGCCGCGCGCTCGACCTCACCGAGGACACCGGGATCATCACCGCGGTCGCCAACGACATCGGCACCGACGAGATCTTCCAGCGCCAGGTCATCGCCTACGGCCGTGAGGGCGACGTGCTGCTCGCCCTGTCGACCAGCGGCAACTCGCTGAGCATCCTCGAGGCGCTGCGCGAAGCGCGCCGGCGCAAGATCGTCACGATCGCCTGCGTCGGCTACGACGGCGGCAATGTGGCGGCGGACAACCTCGCCGACCACATCATCGTCACGCGGTCGCAGAACATCCCGCGCATCCAAGAGGCGCAGGCGAGCGTCTACCACGTGCTGCGCGAACTCGTCGAGCTCGCCGGACCGCAGACTGCGGCCCGATGACAGCGCGTCACTGCTCGACGATGGCTTGTGCCGGCGCTCCCGGTTTGCGCTCGCGATGAGCACGCAATCCGAGGGGTCGATGCGGCGGGTCCGCGCCCGGGTCGACGGGACCGTGCAGGGTGTCGGCTTCCGGCCGTTCGTGTACCGGCTCGCAGGCGAGCTCGGGATCACGGGCTGGGTGCTCAACGACGAGCGCGGCGTGCTCGTCGAGGCCGAGGGTTCGCCCGATGCCGTGCACGTGTTCCTCGCGCGCCTGAGCGCCGACGCTCCGCCGCTCGCCGAGGTGCGCGGCGTCGAGGCCGAGGACGTCCCCGTCGAGGGCGCCGCGGGCTTCGAGATCGTGGCCAGCGAGCGCGGCGGCACCGCGACCGCGCCCGTCGCGCCGGACTCGGCCACCTGCGAGGACTGTCTCGCTGAGCTCGCCGATCCCGCTGATCGGCGCCACCGCTATCCGTTCTTGAACTGCACGAACTGCGGGCCGCGCTTCACGATCGTCCGCGGGATCCCCTACGACCGCCCGCTGACGACGATGGCGGACTTCGAGATGTGCGACGCCTGCCAGGCGGAGTACGAGGACCCGGCCGATCGCCGCTTCCACGCTCAGCCCAACGCGTGCCCGGTCTGCGGGCCGCGGGTGACGCTGCTCGAACGCGGCGGCGAGCCGGTCGCCGGTGTCGAGGATGCGGTGCGCGCCGCCGCCGACGACCTGCTCGCGGGCAGGATCCTCGCGGTCAAGGGCCTCGGCGGCTACCACCTCGCCTGTCGCGCCGACAGCGAGGAGGCGGTCGCCCAGCTGCGCGGGCGCAAACGCCGCGAGGACCGTCCGTTCGCGCTGCTCGGGCGCGACGTCGACGCCGCTCGCGAGCTCGTCGAGCTCGGTCCGGTCGAGGAGGAGCTACTGACCTCGCGCGAGCGGCCCATCGTGCTCGCGCGGCGCCTGGCGGACGCGCCGGTCGCGCTCTCCGTCGCCCCCAACGCGCCGGACCTCGGGCTGATGGCGCCCTACACGCCACTGCACCAGCTGCTCGCCCAGGACACCGGTGTGCCGCTCGTCATGACGAGCGGCAACCTGTCCGACGAGCCGATCGCATTCTCCGACGACGATGCTCGCGAGCGCCTGCGGCGAATCGCCGACCGCTTCCTCGTGCACGACCGGCCGATCGCCACGCGGACCGACGACTCGGTGGTGCGCGTCGTTCGCGAGCGCCCGCTGATGCTGCGCCGCTCGCGCGGCTACGTCCCCGCCAGCCTCGACCTGCCGATTGCGACATCGCTGCACCTGCTTGGCGTCGGCGCCGAGCAGAAGAACGCGTTCTGCGTCGCGAAGGGCGATCGCGCGTGGTCCAGCCACCACATCGGCGACCTCAAGAACTACGAAACGCTGCAGTCGCTCGAGACCGGCGTGGAGCACTTCCAGAAGCTCTTCGAGGTCGCGCCCGAGCTGCTCGTCCACGACCTGCACCCCGACTACCTCTCGACGCGCTATGCGCTCGGTCGCGAGGACGTGCGCCTGTTCAGCGTGCAGCATCACCATGCGCACCTCGCGGCGACGCTCGCCGAGCACGGCGAGACCGGCCTCGCCGTCGGCGCGATCTTCGACGGGACCGGCTATGGCACCGACGGCACGGTCTGGGGCGGTGAGATCCTCGTCGGCGGACTGGACCGGATCGAGCGCGCCGGCCGGATTCGCCCGATTCGCATGCCGGGCGGGGATCGCGCGATCTCCGAGCCCTGGCGGATGGCCGCGTCCTGGCTGACCGAGATGCAGGTGCCGCTGCCGCCGGCCTTCGCCGACATCGCACAGCCGCGCTGGAACATGGTCGCGCGGATGTCGATCAACGGCATGGGGTCGCCGTTCACGTCGAGCGCCGGGCGCCTCTTCGACGCGGTCGCCGCGATGTGCGGCGTGCGCTTGGAGGTCAGCTACGAGGGCCAGGCGGCGATCGAGTTCGAGGCGCTTGCCGACCGTGGCGCAGTCGACCCCTATCCCCTCGAGCTCGAGCACCGCGGGGCAGCGGTTGCGCTGGACGTGCGCCCGACGATCCTCGCCGTGCTCGGTGACATCGGCGCCGGCGTCCCCGTCGGGACGATCTCGGCACGTTTCCACGCCGGCCTGGCGCGGGCGACCGTCGAGGTGCTCGTGCTCGTCGCCGGGCGCCAGGAGCTCGATCTCGCGGTCCTTTCTGGCGGCGTCTTCCAAAACCGCCTGCTGCTCGAGCTCACGACCGAGGGACTGCACGAGGCCGGGTTGCGCGTGCTCGTGCCTGAGAAGCTGCCGCCCAACGACGGGCAGATCGCCTTCGGTCAGGTCGCCATCGCGGCGGCGCGGCTCGCAGCGGGTTAAGCCATCCCAGCCCTTGCGGGCGGCTGAACCAGCCGTATGCTCTGCGCGGGATGGAGAGCTTCGGGCTGAGTGAGCGCTGGAACGGCTGGTCGCGCCTGGACATCATGGTCCTGGCCGCCCGGGCCGCGATCGAAGCCGGGCCGTTGGATCCGGCGGTGATCGAGGTCACGTTGGAGGGCGACGAGGACACGGCCACGCTCGACAACCTCGACGAGCTCGAAGTGCTGCTGGCTGCGGGCGAGGACCCGTTGTTGCTCGAGATCTACGTCGCGCACAGCGTCCCGGCCGAGGCTGGTGTCACGATCGTCTACAACGGTCGCTGGCTGCAACTCAACGGTGCCGGCACGGACTGGTCGCGGGCGCGGCAGGCGTACAACGCCGCGCAGGTCGAGCTCGCGCTCGTCTACGGGATCACGACGTTCAAGCTGCCCGAGCTCCCCGCCGACACGGTCTCCGAAGTGCGCCGCAAGCGCGGCGTCAAGGACCAGGATCCGGGCCGCGAGCCCGGGCCCGGGCGCTAGCGGACCGCTCGCGCTCACAGGTGTAGTTCCTGAGCACGTGGTTCATGACCATCAGTGGAGCCCCGCCTCCACGTCCGATGCGCCACGCCCGCCCGCGTCGCCTCAGCCGGTCCTGGGCACGTGAGCAGCGATATCCGCCGCAGCTTCCGCGGCGCCACCGAGCGCCCCGTCTCGCGAACGCACGGAGGCCGCTCCTACCATCGAGCCCGGCCGCTACCCTCGAGAGAGCATGGCCACCGAGGAACGCCGCCTCTCCACACGCTCGCGCGCCAACCCAGGCGGGATGGACGTTCTCAGCGTGCTCGGGCCCGACGTGCGGCCGATGCACGAGCGCAAGCCGCCGTGGTTCAAGGTGCCGGCGCCGGGCGGCGAGCGCTATCGCGAGCTCACCCAGCTCATCAAGGACGAGAACCTGCACACGGTCTGCCAGGAGGCCGCTTGCCCGAACGTCGGCGAGTGCTGGGAGCGCGGCACCGCGACCTTCATGATCCTCGGCGACACGTGCACCCGGCGCTGCGGCTTCTGCAACGTGCGCACCGGCCGGCCGACGTGGAACGATCCGCTCGAGCCCGCCCGCGTCGCGCGCTCGATTGCCAAGATGGGCCTGCGTCACGCCGTCATCACGTCCGTCGACCGCGACGACCTGCCCGACTACGGCGCAGCGGCCTTCGTCGGCGTCATCCGTCAGATCCGCAGCCAAGCGCCGCGCTGCAAGGTCGAGGTGCTGACGCCCGACTTCCGCGGTCAGGAGATGCCGCTGGCGAAGGTCATCGCCGAGCGGCCCGACGTCTTCAACCACAACGTCGAGGTCGTGCCGCGGCTGTATCCCGTCGCGCGGCGCGGGTCGCGCTTCGAGCGCTCCTGCCGCGTGCTGCGTAACGCCAAGGAGATGGGCGGCGACGAGGTGACGACGAAGTCCGGGCTCATGGTCGGGCTCGGCGAGACGCACGACGAGATGGTGTCCACCTTCAGCATCCTGCGCGAGCATGGCGTGCAGGTGCTCACCGTCGGGCAGTACCTGCGCCCGACCGCGCGCCACCTGCCGGTGGTGCGCTACTGGCACCCGGAGGAGTTCAAAGCGCTGGAGATGGCCGCCTACGAGCTCGGCTTCGACCACATCGCCGCCGGGCCGCTCGTGCGTTCCAGCTACCACGCAGACCAGCACATACCGCAGGACCAACCCGGCAGGGGACCGCTCGCGGCAGCAGTTCCTTGACTTCAGATACCTTCGGTATCAAGATACTGAGAGTACGCGAACCGAACGAGAGGTTCGCGACGGGGAGGAGGAGATTCGCTTGTCTCACGAGGTCAAGTTGTACGGCTTCACGGGCTCAAACTCGGTATACACCGGCCGGCTCATGCTCGAGCACAAGGGCATCGAGTACACGTTCGTCAAGCTGCCGCCGGCGGCGCACGCCGTCCTCCTGCTGCTGCGCGGCTTTCCGACGATGGGCGCGCCTGCGATGACGTTCGACGGACGCAAGGTGCAGGGCACACGATTCATTGCCCGTGCGCTCGACGAGCTGTACCCCGAAAAGCCGCTGTTCCCCGCCGATCCCGCCACGCGCCGCGCCGTGCAGGACGCCGAGCGCTGGGGAGAGGACCTGCAGAACGCCGTACGACGGATCTTCTACTGCGCGGGGCGGCGCGACAAGGCTGCCTTCATGAGCGTCCTGGGCGCCGGCCGCGGACCGGTCAAGCGAGCCGGGATCAGCCTGTTCGCACCCGTCATCCTGCGGCTTGCGACCGGCGTGCACCGCGCGAGCGACGAGGCCGGCAGGGAGGACATCGAGCTGCTCCCCGATCGCCTCGACCAGATCGACGCCTGGATCGCCGAGGGTGTGCTCAACGGGCCCGAGCTCAATGCCGCCGACTACCAGATCGCGGTCAACGTGTCGGCGCTCATGATGTCCGACGACCTGCGTCCGTACATCGAAGGGCGACCGGCCGCCGAGCTTGCACGCCGCGTCGCTCCGGACTACGTTGGGCACCTGGGCCCGATCGTCCCCGACGAGTGGATGGCACCGTTGCGCGCCACGCAGGCCGGGCGAGCGGTGAGCGCCGCGGTGCTTCCCGCCTCCCGCGATGCCGCCGCCGCGATGCCGATGCGCTCGAGTCTCTGACGGTGCCGACCCGCGCCGAACGCAGCGCGCAGACCCGCAGCGAACTGCTGCACGCCGCCGAGCAGCGCTTCTTCGTCCACGGCTACCACGGCACGACGCTTGACGACATCGCCGACGACGCGGGCTACACGAAGGGCGCGGTGTACTCGACCTTCAAGAGCAAGGCCGGGCTGTTCCTCGCCCTGTTCGACGAGGTCGCGGAGCGGCGGCTGGCGGAACTGCGCGAGATGCTGGCACCGCACGACGACGACGAGGCCCGCTTCCGGGCGCTGGGCAGCCGCCCGGCCGACGATCGCAATACGCAGTTTCTCCTTCTGGCGATCGAGTTCTGGACCCACGCCGCTCGCGAGCCGGCCGTCCTGGGGGAGTTCTCCGCACGGTACCGCAGGTTCCGCGACGGCCTCGCCGAGCTCGGCCCACGGGACAGCGTGCTTGGCTCAGAACGCTGGGCGATGGTCACGCTCGCGCTCGCCAATGGGCTCGCGCTCGAACGGCTGATCGATCCAGAGGGCGTGCCGAGCGATCTTCTCGGGGTGGTGCAGTCGCAGATCGCCCGCCGCTGACCACCGCCGCTGGGAGCGGGTGCGCAGGGTAGGGTCCGCGCCAGGCAACGCGTGTTCCCGCTCAAGGACAACATCCCGACCGACCGCACGCCGTACGTGACGATCGCGTTCATCGTGATCAACGTGCTCGCCTACTTCGTGCTGCAGCGCGGCGGCATCCTCAGCGGCCCGAGCGACAGCGGCGTGCTTGACTACGGCGCGATCCCCTACGAGATCACGCATCCGGGCAAGGAATGTGCGCTTGCGGGCGAGCAGATCGCCTGCGAGGGACAGCCGGGCGTCGCGGGCGAGGCGCCCGATCAGCCTGCGACGATCCTCACCGTCTTCACGTCCATGTTCATGCACGGAAGCCTGCTGCACCTCGGCGGCAACATGCTCTTCCTGTGGATCTTCGGCAACAACGTCGAGGACTCCATGGGCCACGTGAAGTTCGTCGTCTTCTACCTGCTCGGCGGGCTTGCGGCGGTGCTGGCGCAGACCGCGATCGACCCCGATGCCGCGATTCCGACGATCGGCGCGTCCGGTGCGGTGGCTGCCGTCCTGGGCGGCTACATCCTGCTGTATCCGCGCGCCCGCGTCGTCACGATCATCTTCATCGTCTTCTTCTTCACGATCCTCGAATTGCCGGCGATGCTCGTGCTCGGGCTGTGGTTCCTGCTGCAGCTCTTCTACGGCGCTGCCGAGGTCGCGACACCTGCCGGCGGTGGCGGCGGCGTCGCCTACTTCGCGCACATCGGCGGCTTCGCGCTCGGTCTGCTGCTGATCAAGGTCTTCGCCAGCCGCCAGAAGGACTACACGGTCCCGCCGAAGTACCCCGTGTATTAGCCCGCGCCTCCTGATCCTTGCGTCGGCGCTGCTGTTCATCGCGCTGCTCGCCGCACTCACGGTCTACGTCGCGGTGACCTCCGGGATCACCGTCCTGACCTTCGTCGCCATGCTCGTGCTGGCCATGTTCGCCAGCGGGATCGTCGGGGCACTGCGCCACCCGCCACCGGAGGACTGATGCGATACGTTTGCGATAGAGGCTGCCGTGACCGTTTCTCCTGATCGCCAACCCGTCGTGGTCGCTGACCTCAACGAGGCCATCGACGTCGTCCGAGCAAGCGGCCTGCGCCTGACGTCCGCCCGCCGCCTCGTGCTCGAGGCGCTGCTGGCTGCGCGCGCGCCGATCTCGGCGGAGGACATCGCGGACGGCCTCGGCGGCAGGATGACGCAATCGGACATCGCGTCGGTCTACCGGAACCTGGAGACGCTCGGCGGGCTCGGACTCGTGCGCCACTTCCACGCGGGCCACGGCCCCGGTCGCTATGTGCTCGAGGGCTTCGGCGACCGCGAGTACCTCGCCTGCGAGTCGTGCGGGGCGCTCGAGTCCGTCGAGCCGGCGGCGCTCGACGGCGTGCGCGCCAAGGTCCGGGAGCTGTCCGGGTTCGAGGCGCGCTTCTCGCACTTCCCGATCGTCGGGCTCTGCGCGCCCTGCGCGAAGCAGCGCAACGGCGCACGCCGGCGCTGACGCGCCGCTCAGCGCGCAGCCAGCGGGGACTGCGCCGTGATCGCGGCCGCGCGCCGGCGGCCAGTGACGCCGGTCACGACGAAGACGACCGCGAACACCGTGGCCGCGACGAGCACGATCGTCGGGCCCGACTGCACGTCGAGGTGGTAGCTGAGGTTCATCCCGGCGAAGCCGCAGACGGCGCCGATGCCGGTCGCCAGGTGCAGCATCCGGGCGAACGAGTTCGTCAGCATCCGCGCGATCGCCGCCGGGATGACGAGCGCCGCGGCGACCAGCGTCACGCCGAGGACCTGCATCGTCGCGAGGATCGAGCACGCCAGCACGACGGTCAGCAGCGCGTCCATCCGCGCGGTGTTGACGCCCGCGACGTCGGCCACCTCGGGATCGAACGTCGTGAACAGCAGCGCGCGGTAGCGCAGGAAGATGAGCGCGAACGCGAGGACGCCGACGACGAGGATCGCTGCGACGTCGTCCGTGCCGACGCCGAGGATGCTGCCGAACAGCGCCGCGTCGAAGCTGCGGCCGGCCGTGCCGAAGAGCGCGAACAGCGCCAGGCCGAGGGCGAACGAGGCCGTCGTGATGACGCCGATCGCCGCGTCGGACCCGATCACCCGCCGACGGGTCACCCCGTTGATCATGAGCGCCGACGCGATCCCCCAGACGCCCGCGCCGAGCAGGAAGTTGATGCCCAGCAGCGAGCTCGCGGCAAACCCTCCGAAGATCGCGTGCGAGAGCCCGTGGCCGATGTAGCTCATGCCCTTCAGCACGACGTAGACGCCGATCGCGCCGCACAGGGCGCCCGCCATCGTCGCCACGATCAGGCCGTTGCGAAAGAATTCAAAGTCGAAGGGGCGCAGGAGCTCGTCGATCACGAGTGGTGGCTCTCCGCGTGGTGATGCGTGTGCGGGCCGTGGGGCGCATGAGGCACGTGGGGCGCATGGGCCCGCCGGTAGCTGTCGACGACGACCGGCATCCCGCCGTGCTCGAGCACCTGCATGCTGGCGCCGTACGTGCGCTCGAGGACGTCGGCGTTGAGCACGTCGTGCGGAGCACCGTCGCCGATGACGCTGCGGTTCAGGCAGACGATGCGCGGAAGGTGCGCCGCGATCCCGTTGAGGTCGTGCGTGCTCAACACAATCGCCAGCCCGCGCGAGTTGAGGTCGTCGAGCAGATGCATGATCTCGTGGCGCAGGCGCACGTCGACGCCCGACGTCGGCTCGTCCATGAGCAGCAGCTCGGGCTCGCCGAGCAGCGCGCGGGCGATGAACACGCGCTGCTGCTGGCCGCCCGACAATTCACGGATGTGGCGGTCGGCGAGGTCGCCGATGTCCAGCTGGCCGAGCACCTCGGCCACCTGTGCGCGCTCGGCACGGCTGGCCCACGGCAGCCGGCGCCCGGCGACCCGTGACATGAGGACGCACTCGCGCACGGTCACGGGGAAACCCCAGTTGATCGTCTCAACCTGCGGGACGTACGCCATCCGCAGCCCAGGACGCCGCCGGACAGAGCCACGCGCGGGGCGCATGCTGCCGGCGAGGACGCGCAGCGCGGTCGTCTTACCCGCGCCCGACGGCCCGACGATGCCGACGAACTCGCGGTCGCAGATCGTGAGGTCCACGTCGACGAGGACCGCGTCGTCCAGATAGCCGCACGTGACGCCCATCAGTGCCAGCAGCTCGCGAGCGCCGTCGCTCACTGCGGATAGTCCGCCTGGTCGGGTGCCACGTTGGCGGGCCTGAACGCCTTCAACGCGGTCGCATCGCCACCCATCGCCTCGGTCATGGTCACGTAGTCGAAGTGCATCAGGCTCATCCACGAGTGCTCCGGGGCCCCGGGCCGGCCGGGCAGGTCGTCGTCGCGCAGCACGTCGACGTACTTCACGCCGGCCTCCCGGCCGATCTGCTCGAGCACGGGGCTGGGGAAGACCTCCGAGCCGAAGATCGCGGGCACCTTCGTGTCCCGGACTTGATCGATCAGGCGAGCGACCTCCTTCGCCGTGGGATCCTCGAAGTCCGAGACCTGGATCGCGCCGATGACCTCCCACCCGTATGTCTTGGCGAAGTACGCGTAGGCGTCGTGATAGGTGAGCAGCCTGCGCTTGGCGCGCGGGATCGTGGCGAATGCGGTTCGCATCGCCGTGTCGAACTCGTCGATCCTGGCCTGGAACTTCGTGTAGTTCGACGCGAAGTAGTCGGCGTTGGCGGGGTCGCGTCGGGACAGGTCGTCGCGCACGATCTCGGCGTACTTCAGCGCGTACGTCGGGTCCGTCCACAGGTGCGGGTTGGGCTTGCCGCCGGACCGCGGGAACGAGAAGTCGTAGACGTACTCGCCGGCGGGGATCGCCTTCGTCCCGAGCTCGACGATCTCGGCGCCGTCGGCAAGGTTCTCTTCGGCGAGCTCCTTCGTCGGCTCCTCGAGCTGCAGCCCGTTGACGTAGAGCACGTCGAGCTCGGACAGGAACTCGGCGACGCTCGGCTTGGGCTCGAACGTGTGCGAATTCGTCCCCTCCGGGACGATGCCGCTGATCCGTACGCGGTCACCGCCGATGTTCGAGACGATGCTCGTGATCGGAGCGACCGTGGTGCCGATCCGCAGCCCGCCAGCCCCCGACGATGCGTCGCCGGCGTCGTCGTCGCCGCAGGCGCACAGCGTGAGCCCGAGCGAGATGACGAGGCACAGCAGCGGCAGGTGGCGGAGGCGGTCGGGCATCGGGGTCGTGCCAGCCAACCTACCGTTATTGCCACAAGGTCGCAATTTGGAATATGCGGCGGGCGGGCTTAGGCTTGCGTCAATGCCGGTCCGATATTGGTTCCGATGCGACTTCTGCGCTTGTCTGCCCGACGATGCGACGCGCAATTCGATCGGCGCCTCGACGCGAGAGGATCTCTTCGGTGAGCTGATCGACGCGATGCCCGGCAAATGGCTCGTCTGGCATGCGGGTGGGCTGCTCGGGCCGCGCCGCTACGCGTGCCCGGACCACCGCCGTGACCTGCTCAAGTCGATTCGCTTCCATTACGCCTACTGCGGCGAGCAGTGGGTCTGGAAGCGCCCGCCCTACCCGCAGCGCTGGCCGCCGGATGGGATCACTGGCGACCCCGACGGCACTCTGAAGATTCCAGAGTCGTTCATGCGCGGCCCCGACGAATCGGGTGATCTGCCGGCCGCCGAAGGCGGCCCCAGCGCTGCCTAGCTGACGTCCCGGGCGGGTTGTTCAGGTGGCTGACCGGTGGTGGTCGCCCGCCGCAGGTACGCCAATCCGCAATCAACCATCTACGGGCGGCAGACGAAGATCAGGTCGCTCGCGTTGAGGCTGTACCGCCGTGCCTCGTCGCCCAGTTCCGCGACGGTGTCGATCACCTCGACGGCGAAGCCGGCGGCCCGGAGCCGATCGGCGATGTCGGGCGCGTAGAGGCGCACATGGTCGTGCTGCAGGAACGCACGCTCGCGGTCGGCAGGGTCGACGATCGAGGGGTCCTCGTAGGTCTTCATGCTCATGAGGTCGATCGGGACCATCACGAGGCACCAACCGCCCGGCGCCGTGACGCGGCGCAGCTCGCGCATCGCGGCCGCGTCGTCGGGGACGTGCTCGAGCACGTGCGAGCAGATGACCGCGTCGAAGGCGTCGTCGGGCAGGTGCATCGCGGTGACATCGAGGCGCACATCGACGGTCTGCAGCGGGTCGAGGTCGCTCGTCACGTAGCGCAGGCCGGGCAGCCGGCTCAGGCGCTCGCGCAGGCACCACTCGGGCGAGAGGTGCAGCAGCGAAGCGGCGTCACCCAGCAGCTCCGGGCGGCGCTCGAAGAGCAGCCACTGCGCGCGATGACGCTCGTGCGAGCCGCAGCGCCAGCACAGTGCATCGGGCCGGTTCCAGTCCTCCTTGAAGCGGTCGAAGCTGTTGTCGCACAGCGGGCAGCGCACGGCGGTCCCGCGGTGGCGGGCCGTCACGGCGCGAACGCGGACCGCGTCGCGCAGGCGGTTCATCGGCCGGCGACCGGCCGAGGTGGATCGACTGCCGCCGTGCTCGGCATGCCATCCAGCTCGGCGAGCAGCGCCGGAAGATCGACCGCTCGCGGCGACAGCTCGAACGCCTCGGCGAAGCGCGCGGTCATGCTCGCGCGCACCGCCGGCAGCGGCAGCGTCTCGCTGGCGGCGCCGGTCTCCCTGATGACCGAGGTCATCTGCACCTCGTCCAGGCCGCAGGCGACGACCCAGTCGAACGGTTGCAGGTCGTTCTGCACGTTGATCGCGAAGCCGTGGGTCGTGACGCCGCGGGCAACATGCACGCCGATCGAGGCGATCTTGCGGTTGGCCTGCGTCCAGACGCCGGTGAAGTCGGGGCCGTCGTCGGGTCGCGCATGGGTGGGTAGCCCGGCCTCGCCGAGCGCCGCGACGATCGCTTGCTCCATCGTGCGCAGATACGCGATGACGTCGTCGATGCGCATGATCGGGTAGCCGACGAGCTGGCCGGGACCGTGGTAGGTGAGCTTGCCGCCGCGATCGGTGTCGACGATGTCGATTCCCTGTGACCGGTACCACTGCTCCCCCATCGGCAGCTCGCGTGCGTCCGAGCGCCGGCCGCGGGTGTAGACCGGCGGATGCTCGAGCAGCAGCAGCGTGTCCGCGATCAGGTTCTGCTGGCGTGCCGCGCGCACGCGCTCCTGCAGCGCGAGCGCCGCGCGGTACTCGATCGTCTGCAGGTTGCAGACCCAGAGCTCGGCGGGGCCGGTCATGGCTCGATGATCGCAGGCTGCCGCGTCGAGTCGAAGACCCTCAGCGTGAGCGCGAGGAATGCCTGCGCGGCGGGCGGGTGACGGCGCTTGGCGCGCGAGGCAAGCGTCACGTCGCGCGTCAGCGCGGGGTTCACCAGGCGAGTGACGGCGACGGGCGCGCCGCCGCCGACGGCGTCCGAGCGCGGCAGGATCCCCACGCCCAGGCCGCTGGACACGAGGCTGCGTATGCGCCGGCTCTCGTTGGACTCGAGCGCGATGCGCGGCTCGAAGCCGGCACCGGCGCTCGCGGAATCCAAGAGCTCGCGCAGTCGCGAGCCCGCGCGGAAGCTGATGAACGGATCGCCGGCGAGGTCGACGAGGTCCACGCTGTCGCGGCCGGCGAGCGGGTGCTGTGTCGGGAGCACGGCGACCAGCTCCTCGGTCACGAGGCGGTTCAGCTGCAGCCCGCGGCTCTGGATGTGCTCGGTGACCGAGAGGAACGCGAGGTCGATCACGTCGTCGCGCAG
>DATLNO010000012.1:0-5376 GCA_035536715.1 Solirubrobacteraceae bacterium | reverse complement strand
CATCGAGGACGCCGAGTCGGGCATCCAGGCGGCGAAGGCCGGCGAGTTCGCCGGGCTCGGCGTCGCGCGCCACGACGACGAGGCGCTGCTGGAGCGCGCGCACGCCGACATCGTCGTCATATCGCTCGACGACATCGCGCTGGAGTCGCTCGCCGAGGGTCGTCTCGAGCGTCGCGCGAGCTGACCGCGCTGCCCGCACGGGGCGCAATCCGCGGACGCCGCGCCGCGTTTGTCACAATGAGCGCCCGCGCGCAACGCCGTGCGCGCTCTCAGCAAGCGACTTAAGGACTTTCGTCAGTGGCAAAGCAGCGCAACCGTGGCAAGCCCACGCGCCGACGCGACAAGAAGGGCGGCCCCGGTACCGGCCGGCGCAAGCCGTGTCCGTACTGCAAGGACAAGGTCGAGCAGGTCGACTACAAGGACACGGCCGTCCTGCGCAAGTTCATCTCCGAGAAGGGGAAGATCCGCTCGCGTCGGATCACCGGCGCCTGCCGCCGTCACCAGAGCCAGATCGCCCGCGCGGTCAAGCGCGCCCGTGAGCTGGCGCTGCTGCCCTACGTCAACGAGGGCGGCCGTGACGACACCGAGCGCGAGGGTGGTCGCGGCGGACGCCGCGGTCGCGACTAGATGCCGTCAGCGATCCTCATGCAGGACGTCGAGCACCTCGGCGAGCGCGGAGCCGTCGTCGACGTCTCCAAGGGCTACCTGCGCAACTACCTCATGCCGCGCAAGCTCGCCCAGCCGGCGACGAAGGGCGCGCTGGACGAGGCCCAGCGCCGCAACGAGGCCGCCGACAAGGCCACGCAGGCGATCGTCGCCAAGGCGACCGCGGATGCCGAGGTGCTGAGCCGCACAGTGCTGACGATCAGCCAGCAGGCCGGCGACGACGGCCGCCTGTTCGGCTCGGTGACCAACCAGGACATCGCCGACGCCATCGAAGAAGCCCGCGGTGTCAAGGTCGACAAGCGCAAGATCCACCTCGACGAGCCGATCAAGAACGTCGGCACCTACGTCGTCGTCGTCGAGGTCGCCGAGGGCGTCACCGCCTCGGTGAAGACGATGGTCGTCGAGCGCAAGTAAGTCGCTGCCGCTCGCGGCCCTCGCCGACACGATCTGGAGCGTCATCGGACTCGCCGGTGGCGTGGTCGGCGTGATCGTGCTCGTGTGGGCGGCCCGGACCGGGCTCGCCGACCGCCACGACGAGGACGCCGCGCGCGACTTCTACGACGCGCACGGTCGCTGGCCCGACGAGCCGGCCTGAGGTTGTGCTGGACGACCCAGCGCGCACCCGTGCGCTGCGGCTGCGCGCGCAGGGCCTGACCGGCTCCCCCACCGGCGACGTAGAGGGCGTCTGCGGGCGACTGGTGGGGATTCAGGCGCAGGAGCTCGGGTTCGCCCGCCTGGCGTTCCGGCCGCGCTGTACGGGGGACGTGTCGGCGTCTGACGTGGACGCGGCCGTCCGCGAGGGCCGCCTGGTCTGGACGTGGGCGATGCGCGGCACGCTGCACCTCGTGCGCGCCGCGGACGTGGCCTGGCTGGTTGGGCTGCTGGGACCGACCTTCGCGACGCGCGGGCGCCCGCGGCGCCTCGCGCTCGGGCTTGACGACGCATTCTGCGAGCGGGCGCTGGCGGTCATCCGCGATGTGCTCGCGACCGAGGGACCGCAGCGGCGCGGCACGCTGGCGCAGCGCGCCGGCATCGACCCTCGGGGGCAGGCGCCGGCGCATCTGCTGGGTCTCGCGGCCATGCGGGGGCTCGTGCGGCGCGTTCCCGCCGCCGCGGGACGAACGCCGACGTTCGCGCTGCTGGAGAGCGAGCCCACGCCGCTGAGCGAGGACGAGGCGCTCACGCGACTCGGCGGCCGCTACCTCGCAGGCCACGGTCCCGCCACGGCGCAGGACCTCGCGGCATGGTCGGGAATCGGGCTGCGGCGTGCGCGCCGGGCGCTCGCGGCTGCCGCGATCCCGACGCCGGCATCACCTGGCGATGAGGGCCCGCACGTCACGCTGCTTGGGCATTTCGATCCGTACCTGCTCGGCTATGCATCGCGCGACCTCGTCCTCGACCCCCGGCACGCGAAGCGCATCCAGGCGGGCGGGGGCTTCATCGCGCCCGCCGTGCTCGTCGACGGGCGCGTGGTCGGGACGTGGCGGCGCGAGGAGGTCGATTGGCTCGAGCCGTTCGAGCCGCTCGGCGCGGAGGTCCTCGCCGCGCTCGAGCGCGAGCGCGTCGATGTCGAACGATTCGCGGGCGGGTCCTAGGCGCTCGCGCGCACCTCGCTCCATCCGGCCCGGATGCGAACATCTGTTCGTGATGAAGTCTTTTGCGGAGCGAGCGGGGAGATCGCCCGCGCGCCGGCCAACACCCGCCGCCCGCGCCTAGTCTGCTGACCTCAGTGAGCACCTACCCCGACTCGGACCCACGCCCGCCGGCACAGATCTCCACCGGCGTCGCGCCGCCGCACTCGCTCGAGGCCGAGCAGTCGGTGCTCGGCGGGATCCTGCTCTCCGACCGCGCGATGTACGGCCTCGTCATCGAGGAGGGCCTGCGCTCGGAGGACTTCTACCGCGAGCGCCACCGCCTGATCTACGAGACCATGCTCGCGCTGTACCGCGAGAGCGAGCCGATCGACGTGCTGACGGTCGCCGAGCACCTGCGCTCGACGGGCAAGCTCGACGAGGTCGGCGGCAAGGCCGCGGTCGACGAGCTGACCGGCGGCGTGCCGGGGCTCGGCGGCATCCGCCGCTACGCGCAGATCGTGCGCGAGCACGCGCTCATGCGGCGGCTGCTGAGCACGACGTACGAGATCCAGGCGTCGGTCCTCAACCACTCCGCCGCGCCGCGCGAGCTCGTCGAACAGGCTGAGCGAGCGATGCTCGAGGTCGCCCACGACGATCGCCAGAAGGACTTTCGCACGATCGACGAGATCCTCCACGACGAGCTGAAGAAGATGGAGAAGCTCTCGCGCGAGGGCACCGCGCTGACCGGCACCGCGAGCGGCTTCCGCGACCTCGACGAGATCACGGGCGGCTTTCAGCCGGGCAACCTGATCATCATCGCGGCAAGGCCGTCGATGGGAAAATGTTGTGTCGCATCGACTCTTGTCTATGAGTCGTTCACCGGGGCGCGGCGGCGTCTCGATGAGCTCGTCGCGCTTCACGAGTCAGGTGAGGAGGTGTGGGTCGCGGCGGTCGGCCCCGACCTGCGGCTGCGTCACGCGCGCGTCTCGGCGACGTTCCGAAACGGCGTGAAGCCAGTCTTCCGCGTCACGACCCGCCTGGGCCGGACGACCGGCCTGACCGCCAACCACCCGCTGCTGACGCTCGCCGGATGGAAGCGCGTCGACGAACTTGAGCCCGGGGCGCGCATCGGCGTGCCGCGCTGCTTGCCACCGCCGATGCAGTCGCAGTACATGCCCGATCACGAGTTGGTCCTGCTGGCGGGGCTCATCTCCGATGGCAGCCTGACGCAGGGGACCCCGCGCTTCACGTATGGCGAGGGGTCGGTCGTCGCACACGAGATGTGCGAGGCCACCGAGGACATCGGCGCAAACTGGTGCGCTCGCCGTAAGCGGGCGGCGGACACCAACTTCGAGGCGCTCCTCAGCGGTGATCGGACGCCCAATGGCAATCCCGTCACCGAGCTCTGCAAGCGCCACGGGATCTGGGGCAAGCGCTCAGAGGATACGTTCGCCCCCGATGCGATCTTCGGTCTCGACGACCGCGCCATCGCCCGCTTCCTCGGGATCCTCTTCGCCTGCGACGACCACATCTACGCCACCGATCGCCTGCGTCAGGTCGGCTACTCAACGATCAGCGAGCGGCTCGCCCGCGACGTCCAGCACCTGCTGCTGCGGCTCGGGATCGTGTCCTGCATCCGGACGCTCAAGCGAACGATCTACGAAGGAACGCAGAAGGTCGCGCGTGAGGTCCGCATCACCGGACAGGACGGCATCAGGCGGTTCTGCAGCCTCGTCGACATCCCCGGAAAGGCGCTGCAGGCCGGGCGCGCGCTCGCGGGACTGAACGCGGTCGGCTCGGGCACGAACGTCGACACCGTGCCGCCCGCGATCTGGGACCGCGTGCTCGCCGTGAAGGGCGACCGCACCTGGCGCGAGGTGAGCGTGGCCGCCGGCCATCCGCCCAACCACAACTGGCACGTCGGCGCGCGCGGCCTGTCACGCGGGCAGCTGCAGAAGCTCGCCGACTCGAGCGGGGACGCGGAGCTCGACCAGTACGCGACGTCAGATCTGTGGTGGGACGAGATCGTCTCGATCGAGCCGATCGGCGAGGAGGAGACCTTCGACCTCACGGTGCCGCTGCACCACAACTTCGTTGCCGACGACCTCGTGGTGCACAACTCGGCCCTGGTGACGAACATCGCCGAGAACGCTTCCATCGATCACGGCAAGCCCGTTGCGCTGTTCTCCCTGGAGATGTCGGAGACCGAGCTCGCGCAGCGCTTTGTCGCGTCGCAGGGGCGCATCAAGGGAGACCTGCTGCGCAAGGGCCGCGTCGCGGACAACAAGTGGCCCGACATCCTCAAGGCCTCGCAGAAACTCGCGTCCGCACCGCTGTACGTCGACGACTCGTCCGACGTCGGCATCCTCGAGATCCGCGCCAAGGCGCGCCGGCTGCACCAGCAGGCGCCGCTCGGCCTGATCATCATCGACTACCTGCAGCTGCTGCGCGCGGATGCGCGCGTCGAGTCGCGCGTGCAGCAGGTCGGCGAGATGAGCCGTGGGCTGAAGATCCTCGCGCGCGAACTCGACGTTCCCGTGATCGCGCTTTCACAGCTCAGCCGCGCGGTCGAGTCGCGGACGGACAAGCGACCGATCCTCTCCGATCTCCGTGAGTCCGGCCAGATCGAGCAGGACGCGGACCTCGTCGCGTTCATCTACCGCGAGGAGTACTACGACAAGGAGTCCGAGCGGGCCGGCATCGCGGACATCATCATCGCCAAGCACCGCAACGGCGCCCTTGGCAACGTCGAGCTGACGTTCGCCAAGGAGTACCCGAAGTTCCTGAACTACACCTCGCCCGAGCGTTACGGGTGAGAGCCCGTGGCACCCATGCGATCGTGCGTGCCAGCGTCAGCACGCGCTTCGCTGCGCGCGGCGCGGGACTTCCAGAGCGCGAAGACGGCGACCGCCAGGACGGGAGTGAACTGGAGGACGTCGAGCGCGACGTGACCTGCGTGTGCGATGAGGATCATGGGGTCGTCGGCCTCGTGGCGGCAGGGCCGGGAACGATCGTCTCGCTCCCGGCCCCGGGTGCCACTGTGCTAGGCGGTGGCCGTACGGCGCGCGCCGCCGACGGCGGGGCTCGCCAGTCCGATGGCGATGCCGGACGCGGCGATCGCGAGATGCAGCAGGTT
>DATLNO010000011.1:0-5882 GCA_035536715.1 Solirubrobacteraceae bacterium | reverse complement strand
GCCTCGTAGAGCAGCTGCGCGCGCGAGGCCGACAGCTCCATCAGCGTGACGAGCTCGTCGACGGCGCTCGAGACCTCCTCGTAGGGCAGCTGCGCGCGCTCGATCGCATCACGGATGCGGCCCTCGATCGCCCGCGCGGCGAGCAGGTGGCGGCGGACCTCGGGAGCGAGCGTGCCCGGGTCCAGCCGCTTCGTGCCCGCCTCGAGCTCCGAGCGGTGCTCCGCACGCTCGCGCGTGAGGACCGCCTCCGCCTCCTCCTCGTCGAAGAACGTCCACGCCGCTGCGATGGCGTAGACGACCAGCGCCGCGAGCAGCGCCAGGATCACGGGCGCGCCGACCAGCACCCCCGCCCCCATCGTGCCGACGAGCAGCGCGATGTTGAACGGCTTCGCCGCCGCGTTGGCAACGAGCGCGCCCGCGAACTCACCGCGGCTGTAGGGGCGTTTCGCGGGCGAGTTCATCTGGTGGCGCGGCCTAGAAGAACGAGCTGATGCTGCGGTAGACCGTCTCGATGTCGTCCGTGTCACCCGTGTAGGACTTGCCACCCGAGGCGTCGGCGATCCGCTTGAGGTTCTCGGCCGCGCCCTGCGCGCCGGCCGAGTAAGCGATCGTGAACACGCGCACGCGGCGCGACGAGTCGCCCTGCGCCTCGAGTTCGCGTACGAGCGCGTCGACGGACTTCGAGGAGTCGGTGTCCTCGCCGTCGGTCAGCAACACAACAGCGTTGATGCGGCTGGTGTCGGCGAGCTTCTTGACCTGCGCGGTGGCCTGGTCGGTTGCGTCGTAGATCGCGGTGCCGCCGTCGGCGATGAGGCCGGACACGCGGCCGATGAGCTCCGCGCGGTTGCCGCGCACGGGTGCGATCGGCGCCAGCGGAGTCACGCGGTCGCTGAAGGTCGTCAGGCCGACGCGGTCCTGCGGCGCGACCTCGCGCAGGAACGTCTGCACACCCTTCTTGGCGTTCTCCAGGCGGCCGCCCTCGATCATCGAGCCGGAGGTATCGAGCACGAGCAGCACGTTGGCGGGCTTGCGGTCGGCGCGCCACGCCTTCTTGATCGCGTCGAGCACGCGTGGCTCGGGCGCCGAGAGCACGCGCTTGGGCTGCGTCGGGTCGACGCCGTTCTCGGCCGTCAGCGGAGCCGACGGCTTCTCCTTGAGGTCCGATGGCCGGAAGCCGTAGCGCGCCGCCGTCTCGCTGTCGATGTTCTTCTCCAGGTACTCGCCGAACGCCGCGGCGCCATCGCGCTGAGGCTCGGTCACCCAGGGCGCGTTCAGCGTGATGTACGGATTGTCGGAGTAGAACGTGCCCTCCGAGGGATAGATCGCGATGAGCTTCTCGCGGCTGCCGCGGGTCTGGTTGAAGTCGACGAGCGTCGCCTCCTCCATCGCAACCGCCGACGCGTAACCGAGGCCGTTCTTCTTCAGCTGCTCGGCGATGAACAGCGTCGTGTCGCCGTAGTGGACGATCGAGCGCTCGATGTCCTTGACCTGCGGGCGGCCCTTGGTGACGTCGGCCGTCGTCAGGCCCTCCTTCTTGCCCGTCGCCGAGTAGTACTCGGCGACGACCGCCGACAGGCCCGAGGTCGAGAAGTCCGGGTTCGTGTGGACGAGCTTGAACTGGCCGAACTCAGGCTTGCCGTAGGCGCCCCAGCCCTGGTTGGAGCGGGCGAGCTTGAGGATGTCGCCGAAGCCGAGCTTCTTCTTCGGGTAGCCGAGCGCGCGGGCCATCGGCTCCCACATCGCGATGACGAGCGGCGTGCGCACGATCGACGGGTTCGTCTCGGGCGCGTAGGGCTGGTCGGCATCGAAGTTCAGCAGCTTGCCCCAGAGCGAGCTCGCCGGCGACCAGGCCGTGAGCTTCAGCCGGCCGCTCGCGATCTTCGTCTGCGCGTCGCCGGAGGAGACGTTGGAGGCCTTGACGAAGACCTTCTTGCCGTCGACCTCGGCGCCGGAGGCGTTGAATTGCTGCACGAGCGGGACGAGCAGCTTCTCCTTCTCGGGCGAGTAGGCGAAGTCGACGGTGACCGCGCCGGCGGGTGCGGCGGCCGGGGCGGTCGTGTTGCCGGAGGAGCCGCCTGGATCATCGCCACCGCCGCTCGAGCCTCCGACGACGGCGATGAGCGCGACCGCGACGACAGCCACGACGAGCAGCACGAACTGGCTCTTCTTCATGAACGCACGATAGAGGCAACGACTCCTCGATCGTTTTCGGGTCGGCGTGCGCGCGAGCGTTCAGCCGGGCGGGGTGGTGGACGCGGCGGTCGGGGGCGCGGGCGGCGGCGGCGGTGCGACCTGTGGCGCGACACCGCCGGTCCCGGGCTCGCTCGTCGGCGCGGCCGGCTCGTTCGCTGCGGGCGCGGTGGGTGTGGCGGGTGCCGGCGCCGCGGGCGCGGTGGGCGCGGGGGCGGGTGTGGCGCTGGGTGCAGGCGTCGCGGGCGGGGTCGTGCCGTTCGGAACGGCGCCGCCGGTCTGGTGCGGGTCCTCGTCGCGCGGGCGGTTGCGGCCCTTGGCCGGAGCGGTCGCTTCGTCCGCGGGCTTCGTCTCGCCGCGTTCCTGCTCGGTCACGGGTGCTGTGACTGGTGCGGGCACGATCGGAAGGGGCGCGCTGCTGCTCGCCGCGCGCGGCGCGAGAGGAACGCTGCCGACCATCTTTGGCAGGGCGGTGTTGGGGACGTCGCCCGAGAGCATCGGCAGCGGGTCGACCGCGCAATTCGAGCACGCGGCGGGACCGCGGCGAACCTCGAAGTGCAGGTGCGGCGCGGTGCTCGAGCCGGTCGAGCCGACCAGGCCGATCACCTGGCCGCGCCTGACGCGCGCACCCGGGCGTATCTGCGCCGCGAAGGCGCTCATGTGCGCGTAACAGGTCGAGAGGTTGGGGCGATGCTGGACGCAGACGAGATTTCCGTAGCCGCCGGACTGGCCGGGCGACTCGATGCTCGCGACGACGCCACCGTCGGCGGCATGGATCGGCGTGCCCGTCGGGGCGAGGAAATCGACGCCGTTGTGGAGGTGGCCGGGGCGCGGGCAACCAAAGTAGCCACAGCCGCCGACGACGCCTCGCACCGGAGTGGCAAGCTCGCCGCTGCCGGGCAGGGGAAGCGTGCCAAGCAGGCGCCAGGCGCGGGCGCGCTCGATGATCATGGCCGTTGTCAGGCGCGCTTGCGGGCCGCTCCCGTAGCGGGTGGCGAGGGCGTTCTTCGCGTCCTCCCCAAGGTTTCTGGCGCCCTCGGCTTTCAGGTTGGCGGCGATCGCCATGACGACGTCGAAGTCGTCCTTGACCGAGGGGTGGCGCTTCGTCTTGTGGGGATACGCCGTCGGGCGGATGATGTTGGCGGTGGCGTTGCGGTGGCGCCGCCAGTGCTCGTGGCCGGCGAGCGTCATCGGGGCCTCGCCGAAGCCGGTCTCCTGGTAGTGGACGGCGGCGACGAGGTACCAGGAGACGTCGAAGCGGTGCTTGGCGATCTTGTAGAGCGAGAAGTACGGGTGGGCGTGCAGCAGGCGCCTGCGCTCGCTCAGGGGCTTCTGCGCGCGCCTGATGTCGGCGGGCGTCGGCGTGCCCTCGAGGTCGACGCTGAGCTGCTCGACGATCTCGTCGTGCGCGGGCTGCTCGGCCGCGAGCGGGTTGTTGTCCTTGCCCTTCTGGCCGAAGGAGACCGCGACCGCGAGGAGCAGGCAGACGATCGCCGTCCCCGCGAGCAGCGGAGGCAGCAGCACTTGGCGGACCAGCCTGTGATGAGCCGGCCGCGATCTGTCCCGTGTAGACGCCTCCACCCGGTTGGGGGTGTTCTACGTGGTGCCGTGCGGGCCTTCCGCCTGCATGAGTTGGTGCGTCTCGGTCGTCAACGGTTGCGGGTGCGCGGGCGCGGGCGCGGGCGGTTGGGGATCAGGCGCCCGAGCTCGAACGCCCAGACGGCGGGGCCGTCGAGCAGACCGAGGATGGCTTCGTCCTTGTCTCTCCTGGCTGCCGCCATCGCGCCGTGGATGGCACGTCTGAGGCTCCAGAGCGCGAGGCCCGGCCACCGTCGTCGGGGGAGCGCGCCGGGCCAGCGCTGGGCGAGCCAGTTCGCGCCGGCGCCGTGACGGGCGCGCTGGGCGAGCATGCGCGCGACCGTCTGGCGATTGTGATGGGTCGCCGCAGCTTCGGGACGGCGCTCGAGCTCCCAGCCGCCGGCTTTGATGCGCAAGCACAGGTCGGCGTCTCCGCCGGAGCGGATGTTCGGCTCGAATCCTCCTACTTGGTGGAAGGCTTCTCGTCTGATGGCGGCGTTCGCGGTCTGCGCGAACGCGTGGCCGTCGTGGGCCAGGGTGATCTCCTGGCTCATCGAGGATTTCAGCCAGGCGTAGCGGGGCGCGGGGGCGGCGGGCTCCGCGGGCTTCTCGTCGATGACCGCGCCTGCCAGGACACCTGTGGTCTTGGCTGGCGGTTTCTCGAAGTACTTGTCGAGCAGGTCGTGGGGCGGCAGGACATCGGCGTCGAGGAAGACGATCCAGGGGGCGCTGCCCTGCGCGGCCGCGCGGTTGCGGGCGTGGTAGGAGGTCTGCAGCTCGCCCGCGCCGAGGATCCGCACGTGGTCGTGCGTTGCGCTGCCGGCGCCCGGGCGGTTGTCCGCGATCGTCACGCTGTCGCCGGCTTGGGTGTTGAGCCGTGCGAGCCGCTGCGCCACGAGCACGAGCTGCTCATCCGAGCCACGAAACGGCAGCACGACATCAACCGAAGGGCGAGTCACGCGCTGCAATCTACGGCGCACGCCCCGAAGCCCGCAGCGTGTTCCTATACTGGCCACCCGTCCTGGGGGCGTAGCTCAGTTGGTTAGAGCGCCGGCCTGTCACGCCGGAGGTCGCGGGTTCGAGTCCCGTCGCTCCCGTCCCACGGTGCTCCCTGCATAGCAGCCTACGCAGGCGGCTGCTGCTTCGCCGGCGAGCGCACTGTGGCGTTGCGCACTCTCGCCACCGGTGGTGTCGACTGCTCGGCACGCCGTCAGGCGTCTTCTGATCGCAGTTGCCGGCGCTTTTCGTACATCGCCTCGTCGGCACGCGCAATGAGCTCTTCAAGAGGCTCTTCTGCGGTGAGCTGTGCCAGCCCGACGGTGACGCCTGGTTGCTGGTTTGCCAACAGGTCCTCGTTCACGCGCGCGAACCGCTCGGCAGCCACAGCCATGTTCACGTCGACCAGCCCGCATAGGAACTCGTCACCCCCGAAGCGGATGATCAGGTCATAGAAGCGAAGATGCGTGCGGATCGAGTCTGCTGTCTCACGTAGGCGGCGATCTCCGGCGTGGTGACCGAGTGAGTCGTTCGTCGCCTTGAGGTTGTCGACATCGACGAAGGCGAGCACGAACGGATGCTTCGTGCGGTTGGCCCTCGCGAGGTCGCGCCGCATCTCGAGAATCCCTGCGTCTCGGTGATAGGCGCCGGTGAGCTCATCAATCGAAGACGTCGTCCGATCCTGGGCCGAAAGGACTCGATCCACCGAGGAGGCGTCGCGATCATCTGCCGCTTGCGTGCGGTCGCTCGCGCCTCCCTGTCGATCGCGCAAGGCGCCCGCACGATCGGAAGCTGCTCCTGGATCGAACGTCGCGGCAGCCAGCTCGCGGTGGCGGGCACGCTCGTCGCGAGCGTTCGCCCGCTCGTCGCGCGCTTTGGATTCGTGGTCGTGAGCTTCGGCGCGCCGGTCTCGGCCCTCCGCCGTGCGATCACGGTCATCAGCGTCACCACCCCGTTGATCGGCGGTCTCAGCTGGCTCTCCCGCGCCGCGAGCATCGTCCTCGTTCACACAGCACAGCTTACTAGCCGCGCATGGTGCACCGGATTGAGGCGTTACGCCTGAGCATCGAGCGCGGCGCACCCGCTGGCCCCGGGGACGCTTTGCTGCTCGACGTCTC
>DATLNO010000010.1:0-12179 GCA_035536715.1 Solirubrobacteraceae bacterium | reverse complement strand
CCTCGTCTACAACGACGGCCCAAAGCGCGCGCTCGACCGCCTGCAGACGACGATGACGACGAACACCGCGGTCGCCGCCGACTGCCACCGGATCGCGCACCGGATGGGCTCGGCGGCCCTGTCGCGATTCAAGGACAAGGTTGCCCAGGCGTTCATCGCGGGCAGCCCCGTCTGCGCCTCGGGCTACTACCACGGGATCATCGAGCGGGCGTTCCTCGGTCAGCCGACGGACAGGCTGGCGATCGTCGCGCGCCAGCTCTGCAGCGACCCCTCGATCAACGAGCAGCGCTTTCTCGCCTACCAGTGCATTCACGGGCTGGGACACGGGCTGATGATCTACACGGGCTATGACCTACCCGGCTCGCTGAAGACCTGCGACGACCTGCGCACGGGCTTTGATCGTGTCTCCTGCAGCGGCGGCGTCTTCATGGAGAACTTCAACGCCTCCTACGGCGTCACGTCGAAGTACCTGCGCGCCAACGACCCGATCTATCCCTGCAACGACGTCGCCGAGCGCCACAAGCTCTATTGCTACTTGTTGGTCACAGCCAACATCCTGAAGCTCGAGAACTACGACCAGGCGAAGACGGCGAAGGCCTGCAGGCGCAGCGAGGCGGCGTGGGTCTCCACCTGCTTTGAGTCATTCGGCCGGGACGTCTCGGGGATCGCGGGCAAGAGCGCGAGCAAGGCGCTCGCGAGCTGCCGCCTGGCGACGAGCAACGAGGGCGACTGCCTCTACGGTGCGTCGCGCGAGATCGTCAACGCCGATGCCGCAGGGCAGCGCGGGGGGCGCTTCTGCTCGCGCGCTCCAGCTCGCCACCGGCCGCGCTGCTACGAGGGCGTCGGATCGGTGCTCGCGTCGCTGGAGCCGACTGCGGACGAGCTGACGGCGCGCTGTCGCGAGGTCGGCGGGCGCAACGTGAAGAGCTGTCTGCGCGGCGCGGGCCTCGTGTCGTAGCGAACGCCTGGCGCATAGCAGATGGGGTCGGGACCCGATCGATCGCGGACCCGCCGCGCCCTAACATGAAGCGGATCGTGGCAGAGGATCTTCAGCGGGACGCAACCGAACTGCTGCAATGGCTGATTCGCTGCAACACCGTCAACCCGCCCGGCAACGAGCGCGTGCTGCAGGAGGGGCTTGCCGCCGATCTGCGCGATGCCGGCTTCGAGGTCGTCCTGCGCGGGGCCGAGCCCGAGCGGCCGAACCTCGTCGCGCGCCTGCGCGGGATCGCCGACGGACCGACGCTGTGCCTGCTCTCGCACGTCGACACGGTCCTCGCGACGCCGTCTGACTGGACGCACGACCCGTGGTCGGGCGACCTTGCCGACGGCTTCGTCTGGGGCCGGGGAGCGCTGGACATGAAGTCGCAGACCGCTGCCGAGGTGGCCGCGGCGCTGTCGCTGGCGCGCTCGGGCTGGCGGCCGGCCGAGGGCGACCTGCTCGTCGTCGTGGTCGTCGACGAGGAGGTCGGCGGGGAGCTCGGCGCGATGTGGATGTGCGAGCACCACCCCGAGCTCGTGCGCTGCGACTACCTGCTCAACGAGGGTGGCGGCGCCGTCATCCCCTACGACGGCGAGCGCCTGTACGGCGTCTGCGTCGCCGAGAAGGGCGTCTTTCGCTTTCGCGTCATGACCGACGGGATCGCCGGTCACGCCTCGATCCCGAAGATCGGCGACAACGCGCTGCTGAAGATGGCGCCGCTGCTGGCGGCGATGGGCGCACGCCAGCCCGGTTACGACCTCACCGACGGGCCGCGGGCGCTGCTCGCGGGCCTCGGGCTCGAGGTCAACGGGGGCGACGGCGCTGTCGAGATCGCCCTGACCCGCCTGCGCGAGAACGATCCCGGCCTTGCGATGCTCGTCGAGCCGATGCTCGGCGTCACGCTCTCGCCGACGCGGATCCGGGCCTCGGAGAAGATCAACGTCATCCCAGCCAGCGCCGAGCTGCGCGTCGACTGCCGGGTACCACCCGGCCTCGGTGAGGAGCACGCGCTCGCGCGCATCCGCGAGGTGCTCGGCGAGGACGGGTACCGGATGGAATTCACCGAGCGGGTCATGGGCAACGCCTCGCAGGTCTCCTCCCCGCTCATGGAGGCGATCGAAGCTTGGTTGCGCGAAAACGATCCCGGCTCGCGCGTTGTTCCAACAATCCTGCCCGGCTTCACGGACTCGCGCACGTTTCGCGACGCGTTTCCCGACTGCGTCGCGTATGGGTTCTTTCCGCAGCGCCACATGAACCTCTACCAGACATCACCTCTGATCCACGCGGCCGACGAGCGCATCGACGTCCGCGACCTCGGCTTCGCGGCGACCTTCTTTCGCGACATCTGCAAGGAGCTGCTCGGTGGCTGACAAGCTGCGACTCGGCGGGATGGCGCTGCGAAATGGACTGCTCGTCCACGGCCCGACGCATTGGGCCGCGTCAGTGCGGCGCCGCGACGGATCGATCGGCACGGCATCGGGGCGCAAGCCGCGCGTGCGTGGCGTCGAGAAGCTCGCGGGCGTGCGGGGCGTCGTGCGCCTGGGGGAGGCGATGGTCGTCATCCCGCTCGTAAAGCGCGCGCTGCCGGAGGCCAAGCTTCCCTTTCAGGACGTCAAGGTGCTCAGCGCGATGCTCGCGACGGCCGGCGGCACGCGCCTGCTGCGGCGCCGCCTCAAGGGCGGCACCGGCACGGAGGCGATGTTCGCGGTTGCGTCGCTGCTGCCGAGCGTCGTCGCCCTGCGCGGCGGTGAGCTCGCCGAGTACCACGGCGTCGAGCACAAGGCGATCGCCGCCTACGAGGACGACAAGGCCGACGCCGCCGATGCCGCCAAGGAACACGACCGCTGCGGCTCGCATCTCATGGCGCCGCTGCTGGCCTCGAACATCGCCGGCGCGGCACTGCTGCGCCACACGCTGGACCGCCCTGGTCCGGGAGCGCAGCTCGCGATGGGCCTGGCGTCGCTGGGCATCGCGGTCGAGGTGTTCGTCTGGACCGAGAAGCACGCCGGCAGCGCCGCCGCGCGCGCCCTGCGCCGTCCAGGTCATGAGCTTCAGCGAATGCTCGGCACGCGGGAGCCGAGCGAGCGGCAACTTGAGGTCGGGCGCGCCGCACTCGCCGAGATCCTCCGCGTCGAGTCCCCCGCGCCACGGGATAACGAGAGGCACACAGGCATGAACGCCGAAGGTGGGAGGGGATGAACGCGACACCGACTGTCCCCGAGCAGAGCTTCATGGACAGCGTGAAGGAATTCGGCCTGGAGTGGTCCGGCGTCTTCACGATCCTGTTCATGTTCCTGATCTGCTTCTTCCTGTGGCGGACGCTGAAGCTCATGCCGCGCACGAAGCCGGTGCAGATCAAGCCCGAGGTCAAGACGTCGATCGGCTGGGAGGACATCGCCGGCGTCGACGACGCCAAGGGCGAGCTGCGCGAGGTCGTCGAGTTCCTGAAGAACCCCAAGGAGTTCGCCAAGCTCGGCGCTCGCGTCCCCGCAGGCGTGCTGCTGCACGGCCCGCCCGGCACCGGCAAGACGCTGCTCGCCAAGGCCGTCGCGCACGAGTCCGGCGCGCAGTTCTTCTCGCAGTCGGCGGCCTCGTTCGTCGAGATGTTCGCGGGCCTCGGCGCTGCGCGCATCCGGCGCCTGTTTCGCGAGGCGCGCAAGCATGCCCCGGCGATCATCTTCATCGACGAGCTCGACGCCGTCGGCGGCAAGCGCGGCTCGGACTTCTCCGGCGAGCGCGAGCAGACGCTCAACCAGCTGCTCGTCGAGATGGACGGCTTCAACTCGACCGGTGACGTCGTCGTCATGGCCGCGTCGAACCTGCTCGAGAAGCTCGATCCGGCGCTGTTGCGTCCCGGCCGGTTCGACCGTCAGGTCTTCGTGTCGCCGCCGGACGTCAACGGCCGCGAGCAGATCCTCGGCGTGCACACGCGCGACAAGCCGCTGGGCAAGGACGTCGATCTTGCCAACGTCGCGGCGCAGACGAGTGGCCTGACCGGCGCCGACCTGGCCAACCTTGCCAACGAGGCGGCGATCCGCTGCGCGCGGCGCAAAGACAAGCGGCTGACGAGCGAGGACTTCGATCAGGCGCTCGAGCGCGTCATCGCGGGCGTGCAGTCGCGGCGGATCCTCACGACGCACGAGAAGCGCGTCGTCGCCTATCACGAGGCGGGCCATGCGTTGTGCGCCGAGCTGCTACCGCGCGTCGACCGCGTGCACAAGATCTCGATCGTCCCGCGCGGGCGAGCACTGGGCTACACGCTCAACCTGCCCGACGAGGACCGCTACCTCAAGACACGCGAGGAGCTGATCGACCACATGACGGTCCTGCTCGGCGGCCGGATGGCCGAGCAGATCGTCTTCGGAGAGGTCACGACGGGGGCGTCTGACGACCTCAAGCGTGTCGCGGAGGTCGCCCGCGCGATGGTCTACGACTACGCGATGGGTACCCCCGGCACCGCGCAGCGCGCGGTCGCCACCGACGACGTCGGCTCCGAGCAGTTTCGCCGCGTGCGCGACGAGGAGCAGCAGGAGCTCACCTTCGAGGCGCAGCGCGCCGCCAACGAACTGCTGACCGGCCAGCGCGGCAAGCTTGAGGAGTTTGCCCAGGCGCTGCTCGAGAACGAGGTGCTCGAGCGCCGCGACATCGATCGAATCATGAGGGGCGTGCCGCGGATGGAGCGCAGCGGCGGCCACCAGGGTCTGCGTGTCGTGGCGGCGGCGGCACCGGGTCCGCAGCGCGATCCGCGCAACGCCCGGAGGTCGGCGCCCCCGGGGGTGAAGGACGATGCGCTCGGCGCGCGGACGTCGGCGCCCCCGCCCGGGCACTGACGCCGCCGCGCCCGGCGGGCGGGCGGGCGCCGGTGATCGGGGCTGGCGCAGGTGTGGTGCTGCGCGCACGCCGCACCCAGCGCGTCACGACCACGGCGGCGCCGAGCCACGATCGGCCTGCGGGGACCGCCACGACGTCAGTTCACCGGTTCTTCGTTCACCCACCCCCCGCGCCGCACCGCGCGCACACAGCCCACCCTCGGTCAGCCACCTGAACGACCTGCTCGGGACTTACAACTAGGATGCGGGCATGTTCAACCGCGTCGATCACATCGGCGTCGCCGTCGAGGACATCGACGCGTCGCTGGAGCTCTACGAGCGCGACTACGGCATGACGCTCGTGCACCGCGAGATCGTCGCCGAGCAGGGCGTCGAGGCCGTGCTGCTCGATGTCGGCGAGAACCACATCGAGCTGCTCGCCGCCACCGGGCCCGACACGCCCGTCGGCAGGTTCATCGCCAAGAAGGGGCCGGGCATGCACCACGTCGCCTACCAGGTCGACGACATCGAGGCGACGCTCGCGGCGCTCAAGGAGGCTGGTCTGAAGCTCATCGACGAGACCCCCCGGATCGGGATCCGCAACTCACGCGTGGCGTTCCTGCATCCGAAGACCGCGGGCGGGCTGCTGACCGAGATCGTCCAGCCGGCGGAGGTGCACTGATGGCGTTGCAACGCGTGTCGATCGGAATGACCGCCCATGCGCAGGTGCTCGACGTGCGGATCGACGATGGCGCACTCGACGGTCTGCTGCAGGCGCTCAAGGGCGGCGACTGGCACGACCTCAACGTCGAGGACGGCACGATCCGGCTGAACCTCGGCCAGGTGCTGTACGTGCGCACGACGCGTGACGAGCACAAGGTGGGATTCGGCGCTGGATAGCGAGCCGGGTCGCCCGGCAAGGAGACAATGGTTGCGATGCCTCGTCTGAAGCTCGGTCCACTACTGCGTTACGTGTCCGACACCGAGGCCACGGTCTGGGTGGAGACCGACGCGCCGTGCGAGGTGTCGGTGCTCGGCGCGACCGCCTCGACCTTCACCGTCGCCGGCCACCACTACGCGCTCGTGGTGCTCGACGACCTGCAACCCGACAGCACCCTGCCCTACGAGGTGCACCTCGACGCTGTGGCCTGCTGGCCGCCGCGGGACGATCCCTATCCGCCCTGCGTCATTCGCACCCACGGCGACGAGACGTCCCTGCGGCTGGCGTTCGGCTCCTGCCGGGTGTCGGTGCCGCACACCATGCCGTACGCCCTCAGCAAGGACGAGGACCCCCGCGGGCGTGAGGTCGACGCGCTGCTGGCGCTCGTCGAGCGAATGCGCCACGAGCCGTCGTCGCAGTGGCCTGACGCGTTCGTGCTGCTCGGCGACCAGGTGTACGCCGACGAGGTCTCGCCGGAGACGAAGAAGCTGATCGCGTCACGCCGCGGCGCCGATGGCCCGCCGCGCGACGAGGTCGGCGACTTCGAGGAGTACACCTCGCTGTACGGCGAGAGCTGGAGCGACCCTGCGCTGCGCTGGCTGCTGTCGAACGTGTCCAGCGCGATGATCTTCGACGACCACGACGTCCACGACGACTGGAACATCTCCGAGGTGTGGATCGCACAGATGCGCGCCCTGCCGTGGTGGGAGGACCGCATCCTCGGCGCGTACATGTCCTACTGGATCTACCAGCACCTCGGCAACCTGTCGCCGGCCCGGCTCTACGACGACCCGATCTATTGCGCGGTGCAGGAGACCGATGGCGACTGCGCCGACCTCGTGCGCGACTTCGCCCGCACCGCGGCGCGCGAGATCGCCGGCGCGCGCTGGAGCTTTTATCGCGACTTCGGCCGCACCCGCCTGGTCGTCGTCGACTCGCGCGCCGGGCGCGTGCTCGGCGAGGGACGGCGCCAGATGCTCTCCGACCGCGAGTGGGAGTGGGTCGAGGATTCCTGCTCTGGCGACTTCGACCATCTCATCATCGGGACCTCCCTGCCGGTGATGCTCGGGGCCGGGATGCACCATCTGGAGGCCTGGAACGAGGCGGTCTGCGACGGCGCCTGGGGCCGCCTGGCGACACGCCTGGGCGAGAAGGTCCGCCAGGGCCTCGATCTCGAGCACTGGGCAGCCTTCCAGCACTGCTTCAACCGCATGGCGGTCCTGCTCGAAGACGTCGCGGCGGGTCGCCGCGGGCCGGCGCCGGCGACGGTCATGCTGCTGTCAGGCGACGTCCATCACGCGTACGTTGCCGAGGCGTGGTTTCCCGGCCGCGAGGTGACCAGCCGCGTGTTGCAGGCGACCTGCTCGCCGATCCGCAACCCGCTCGACAAGCGCGAGCGCCGCGTGCTGTCGTCCGCGTTCACCCGCCCCATGGCGGCGTTCGCCCGCGGCGTGGCGCGATCGGCCGGCGTGGGGCCGTCGCCGATGCGCTGGTCCGTCGCCCAGAAGCCCACCTTCGACAACCAGATCGCGCGCCTGGACCTGTGCGGACGCGAAGCGCGGGTGTCGATCGAGAAGACGGTGCCCGAGGACTGGCAGGCGCCGCGCCTGCACCCGATCGTGTCGCTCGGCATCGCGCCGAAGGCGCCGGTCGCGGGCTGACAGGGCGGCTCAGTCGCGCTCGCGCTCCGGCTCGAAGCCGGCCTGCGGCTCGCGCTCGGGCATCGGCACCGCTCCGTCCTCGATCGGCGGCACATCGGTGCCCGGCGGGACGTCCGTGTTGGCCTTGTTGGACGTCAGCGAGCGCAGAGCCTCCGACAGCTTGGACATGATTGCCACGATTGCACTTCCTGTTCTCGGGCTGGTCGACGCGGGGTGGGCGTCCGAACCCGTGACCTACCCGCGACCCGGCGCGGCGACTCGCGCCGGGCCTACAGTTCCCGCCGCGCGAGCTTCGTCAGGCTTTCCTTGACCCGCGCGCCCGCCACCCGCCCGTTCCATCGCTCGAGGTCGATCTCGTTGGAGCGCTCCAGATCGCGCTCGAACTGCTCGTCGAGCTGGCCGGCGAATTCCCGCGAGCAGACGCACAGCGTGACCTCGTCCTGGAGCTGGAACGAGCGGTTGTCGAAGTTCACCGAGCCGACGGACGCCCAGACGCCGTCGATCGTCAGCGTCTTGGCGTGGATCATCGTCGGGCTGAACTCGAAGATCTGCACGCCGGCCTCGAGCAGCTCCTCGTAGACCGCGCGGCCCGCCTGGCGCACGAACTCCTTGTCGGTGTGGCGCCCGGGCACGAGCACGCGCACGTCGACCCCCCGCTTGGCGGCGTCGGCGAGCGCCTTGCTGAATGCCGGGCGCGGGGCGAAGTACGCCGACGTGAGGTGCAGCGTCGTGCGCGCGCACTCGATCGCCAGGAAGTAGAGCGCCTCGATGTTCGTGTCGCCGACCGTGGCCGTCGAGCGCACCACCTGCATCGGGTCGTTGCCTCTGACGAGGATGGGGGCCAGCGCGGGCAGGTACTTCTCGCCGACGAGCACGTCGCCGGTCGCCTCGAGCCAGTTCTCGGCGAACGCGCCCTGCAGCCCGCGCACGATCGGTCCGCGGACGCGCACGTGCGTGTCGCGCCAGTGCTCGGGGTCCTGCGCGTCGCCCGTCCACTGGTCGGCGATCCCGACTCCGCCGGTCATGCCGACCTCACCGTCGGCGATCAGCAGCTTGCGATGCGTGCGGTTGTTCAGGCGCCGCATCGCGTAGGGCTTGGGCGGGCGGAAGTACGCGAACGTCACGCCCGCCTCGCCCATCCGCTTGATGAGGCTGCGATCCATCTTCGCGCTGCCGACCGCGTCGAGCAGGACGTTGACCTCGACGCCGGCCTGCGCGCGATCGCACAGCACCCCCGCGATCTCGGAGCCGATCTCGCCGGTCCAATACAGGTAGGAGAGGAAGTTCAGCGTGCGCTGCGCGGCGCGCATCGTCTCGATCATCGCCGGAAAGATCGCGTCGCCGTTGATGAACAGCTCGATCTCGTTGCCGTGCGTGATCGGCGCCATCGTGATCGCCTCGGTGGCGCGCAGGAACTCTTCGGAGCCGACCTCGATGTCCTTGCCGCGCAGCTCGTAGCCCTGGCCCTGCTCGCGGCGGTGGCGCAGCGAGTCGCTCGAGTACCAGGCGGCCGCGCCGACAGCGATCGCCGCGGGCCAGCGCTTGTTCATGAGCGCGTCACGACGTCGAATCCGCCTGGATGCAGGGTGAAGTGGGCCGGTTCGCAGCGGCAGGTCTCGCCGTCGACGTTAAACGTCGCATGCCCGGCGACCTCGACCTCGATCTGCACCCCGCGTTCGTGTGCGACGTCTGACTGCGCCGTCAGGCGCCCGGTCTTCATGCCGTAGGCGCGGCGCACGAGGCCGGCGCGCGAGCCCGCCGGCACGACCGCGACGTCGAGCATCGCGTCGTGCGCGCTCACCACGCCGATCTCGCTGCCGCCGCCGAAGGCGCCGGTGACGCCGACGACGACCTGCCAGGCGCCGCCCTGGTAACGGCGCTCGCCGTCCGCCGTGACCGAGCACCGCAGCGGCTTCGCGGTGACGCCGGCCTTGACGGCGCCGACGGCGTAGGCGAGTGCGCCCAGGCGCGACTTGTGCGGCTTGGCGGCGTTCGCCGCCGCGACCGACAGCCCGGCGGCGGCCGCGTTGACGAACGGGCGCGCGCCGGCCATGCCGAGCTCGGCGTGTGCGGTGTGCGCGGCGGGGTCGCGGGCGAGCGCGCAGGCGCCGTCGAGGTCGTCGAGCGGCAGGTCCTTCGCGCGCGCGAAGTCGTTGGCCGTCCCGACGGCGATGACGGCGAGCGGGACGCCGAGCTTCGCCGCGCACAGCGCGGCGGGGCCGACCGAGCCGTCGCCCCCGGCGACCACGATCCGGTCCGGCGCGCCGGCGGCGCGGACGGCGTCGAGCGCCCCGTCCTGCAGGTCGCCGCCGTCCTCGTCGGCGATCTGCTCGATCGGGACATAGGACACCTGCGCGCCGTCGGCGCTCAGCAGCGCCTCGAGCGCTTCGGGCTCGGGGGCGGTCCCCGAGCGTGGGTTCGCGATCAGGGCCAGCCGCACGCGGGGAGTCTTCCCTGGTCGGCCCGCCCGCAAGCCGCGTCTGGACGACTGTTGCGGTGTGGCCGTGCCGGCGGCCCGGGGTGGTCGGTGCCCGCGCGGCTAAGGTCCACGCCGTGAACGATGCCCCTGTGCCGCCTGTCGCCGATCCCGCGGCACGCCGATCGCTGCGCGCCCGCCTACGGGGCGGCCCGGTCGCCCGCGCGATCGCGAAGGTCGACGTGCGCCTGTACCGCCAGCTGCGCGAGCACGGCCACGACCCCGCGATCGAGACGCCGGTCCGCCGCTTCTCCAGCCTCGGTGAGCACGCGGCCGTCTGGATCGTGCTCGGTCTCGCGGCCGCGGCGCTGGACCGCCCGCACCGTGCGCAGTGGCTGCGCGCGACGCGCTCGGTGGTCGTCGCCTACGCGCTCAACACGCTGCTGAAGACCGTTGTACGGCGCAAGCGCCCGCACCTCGAGAAGCTGCCCGCGCTGATCTCGACACCGACGTCGCTGAGCTTTCCGTCCGCCCATGCGTCGTCCTCGTTCGCTGCCGCTCGCGCCTATTCCGCACTGCTGCCGACCGCGCCGCTCTACGGCGCCGCGACCGCAATGGCCATTTCACGCGTCTACCTTGGCGTGCACTACCCGTCCGACATCGTGGCCGGCGCGCTGCTCGGGACGCTCGTCGGCAGCAGGGGGAGGGTCGCACCATGACAGCGCGTCACTACTCGAGCGTCGAGCCGGAACGTCGGTCCTCGAGATGAAGGTTGGGATCGTCGGGATGCCGAACGCCGGTAAGTCCTCGCTGTTCAACGCGCTCACGCAGGCCGGCGCGGAGGCCGCGAACTATCCCTTCACGACGATCGAGCCGAACATCGCCGTCGTGCCCGTCACCGACGAGCGCCTCGAGCGGGTCTCAACGACGCTCGGCGCGTCGAACATCGTCTGGGACACGATCTACTTCCACGACATCGCGGGGCTCGTCGCGGGCGCGCACACCGGCGAGGGCCTGGGCAACCGCTTCCTGGCGAACATCCGCGAGACCGACGCGATCCTCCACGTCGTCCGTGCGCACACCGACCCGAACGTCATCCATCCCGAGGGTCGCATCGATCCGATGGCCGACATCGAGACGATCGAGACCGAGCTCATCTTCGCCGACCTCGAAGGTGCAGAGCGGCGCCTGGAGCGTGTCGTGCGGATCGCTCGCAGCGGCGAGCGGGCGGCGATCGCCGAGGGGGCATGGCTGCGCGAGCTCATCGACGCCCTGCACGCGGGCCGCCCGGCGCGCACGGTCGCGCCGCCCGCCGACGCGCCCAACGCCGTGCGCGAGCTCGGCCCACTGACGGCCAAGCCCGTGCTGTTCGTCGCGAACGTCGATGAAGGCGAGACCGAGGTCCCGGCCGCCATCGCCGCGTACGCCGCCGCTCAGGGCGCCGGCGCCGTCGCTGTGTCCAGCCGCATCGAAGCCGAGCTGTCCGAGCTCGAGGACGAGGACGCCACGGCGATGCGGCAGGATCTCGGCCTCGAGGACACCGGCCTGCAGCGCGTGGTCGACGGCGCCTTCTCCCTGCTCGACCTGATCGCCTACTTCACCGCCGGCGAGGACAAGCCGGCGCAGTCGTGGCACCTCAAGCGCGGGCTCACGGCGTGGCACGCCGCGGGCCAGATCCATTCCGACATCCAGAAGGGCTTCGTGCGCGCGGAGGTGGTCGGCTGGGACGCTCTCGTCGACGCCGGCGGCTACTCCGGCGCCCGCGACCGCGGCACGCTGCGCCTGGAGGGCCGCGACTACGCGATGACCGACGGCGACGTGCTTACGGTGAAGTTCACTCCGTAGGCGCCGGCCTCAGCGCCGCCTGGAGCAGACGAGCCCGATCTGCACGGTCGCGGTATAGCGCCGCGGCGATCGCGTCCAGAACATCCGCACGTCGACGCGGCGTGCGCGGCCCAGGCGCGCGGGGTCCTCCAGGCGTGCGCCGCGGATGGCGGGACCCCCGCCGCTGCTCGGGACGACGTTCTGAGCGACGAATCCCGCGGGGCAGGTCAGCGCCACCACGGTGTCGGTCGTGCGTTGCACCGCGGGCAGGCGGACCGTGCGCTCGATCTGCGTCGTGCCGGCCGGCAGTCGGGTCCCGCGGACGATCGTCTGGCCGAGCACCACCTGGCGCCGGGCGCGGGATCGCCGGCGCGCAACGTCTGGCTCGCCACCGACTCGTGCGACAACGCGTAGAGGCCCGACGGGCTGACACGCTTGACCTTGATCGTCTGCCCCTGGACGAGGTTGCCGAGGATGCCCTTGCCGGGCGTCTTCGTGACGACAGCGCTCTTCGCGCAGATCCCGTAGACCACCGGCGAGTGCGTCG
>DATLNO010000009.1:0-35497 GCA_035536715.1 Solirubrobacteraceae bacterium | reverse complement strand
GGCGTCGAGACGACCCGCATCGGCGGCAAGCTCGACGTCGAGCGGCTGCTTGCCGACCTCGACGGCCTGCTGACCAAGGCCGGTGGCTCGCAGTCGAGATCGACGCTGCTGGCGCCGAAGCTGCGCGGGCAGATCGCCGCCGCGGTCAGCTCGTCGTCCGTCGACATCTGGACGGGTGCGTCGGACAGGCTCGTGCGCCAACTCGCCGTCAGGATCGTCTTCTTCTTCAAGGACGACTCCTCGCCGCTGCAAGCGCTCAACGGCGGCACGATCAACCTGCGGCTGCGCCTCGACGACGTCAACGAGCAGAGCGAGCCGTCATCGACGTTCGCCGCGCCGAAGCGCGCCGGGACGCGCCCGCTGGCGGACCTCACGGGCGGCAGCCCCGCGAATATCCTCGACGGCCTGGGCGCCGGTCTGACGGGCGGCAAGGGCCGTGAGCTCTTCGCGTGCCTCACCGCCGGCGAGGGCAGCAGTTCCAGGCTCGTGCGCTGCGTCTCCAAGCTCGCGCCCTGAGCATCGCGAACGTTACATCGCATACCGCGTCGGGCACGTACCCTTGTCGACGATGCGAACTCCCTCCCACACCGCGATCGGCACCTGGTCCGGTGGTCGCTACCTGCACTTCGGCACGCCGATCGAGGAGGAGCGTCTGCAAGCGCTGCTGACCCCCGGTGACGGGCTCGACACGCTGCTGACCGCCGACGCCTACGGGGCCGGCGAGGCCGATCGCGTCCTCGGCCGCGCGCTGGCCGGGACCGACCGCGACGCGGTATGCGTGATCGGCGCGATCGGGCACGACTTCTACGAGGGCGAGCGCGAGGGCGCCAAGGGCTACCCACGCTTCACCGACCCGCGCCTGCGCGGCCCGCAGGCCCACGCCGACTACGTGCGGATGGCGACCGAGTGCAGCCTCGAGCGCCTCGGGATCGACGCCTTCGACCTCCTGCTGCTGCACAACCCGGACCGCACGGGCTACACGAGCGAGATCGTCTGGAACGCGATGCGCGCGGTCCGCGACGACGGGCTCGCCGGTACGCTCGGCATCGCGCCGGGACCTGCCAACGGCTTCACGCTGGACATCATCGATTGTCTGGAGCGTTTCGGGGAGCTCGTCGACTGGGCGATGGTGATCCTCAACCCGCTCGAGCCGTGGCCCGCCGAGCTGTGCCTCGACGCGGCGAGCAAGCACGACGTCAACGTCATGACGCGCGTCATCGACTACGGCGGCCTGTTCTGGGACGACGTGCGTCCGGGGCACGAGTTCGCTCCGCGCGACCACCGCACGTTCCGGCCGGCCGGCTGGGTCGAGGCCGGCGACGAGAAGCTCGCGAAGCTGCGGCCGATCGCAGAGCGCCACGGCCTGACGCTGCTGCAGCTCGCGGCGCAGTGGTGCCTGGCGCACGAGCCCGTCGCCTGCGTCGTGCCGACGCTGATCCAGGAGATCGGCGACGACGCGCGGCCGATCGAAGACAAGCGCGCCGAGTTGCTCGCCACCCCGCGCGAGGTCGTGCTCGACGTCGCCGAGGTCGCCGAGATCCGGGCGATCGGCGACAACACCGGCAGCATGTCGCTCAAGGGCGCCGACCCGCAACACGAGGGCGAGCCGCGCCCCGACCGCTGGCCGCTGACCCCCGACCTCGACGCCGTCGCCCGGCGCTGGGGCATCGAGCCCGACCGCGATCTGCGCCACCTCACGAGTGTCTAGAGCGCGCCGCTTCCTCCTGTCCGGCTCGGGCTGGCCGTATCTGCTCGTCCCGTTCATCCCGATCGCGATCCTGCTCGAGCTCAGCCACGCGGAGGCGACGATCATCTTCGCCGCCGCAGCGGCGGGCGTCGTGCCGACGGCCGCGTTGATGGGCCGCGCGACGGAGGAGCTCGCGCACCGCTCCGGTCCCGGCATCGGCGGTCTGCTGAACGTGACGTTCGGCAACGCGCCGGAGCTGATCATCGCGTTCTTCGCATTGAACGCCGGCCTCCAGGAGGTCGTCAAGGCATCGATCATCGGCTCGATCCTCGGCAACATCCTGCTCGTCATGGGCGCCGCGATGCTCGTCGGCGGCCTGAAGTTCCACACCCAGACGTTCAACCCGACCGCTGCTGCGGTGCAGTCCTCGATGCTGCTGCTCGCCGCGGTCGCGCTCGTGATGCCGACGATCTTCCAGCTCGTCTCCGGTGGCGGCCTGCCCGCGATCGGCGAGGAGCGCGTCGATTTCGGCTCAGACCTCGAGCAGATGTCGCTCATCGTCGCCTGCATCCTGCTCGGCTCCTACGTCGCCGGGCTGTGCTTCTCGCTGAAGTCACACAAGGCGCTGTTCAACCCGACCAGCGAGGCCGAAGAACACGTCGACGAGCCCTGGACGATCCGCACCGCGGTCATCACGCTGGCGGTTTCGGGCGTCGCCGTCGGAATCATGTCCGAGATCCTCGTGGGCTCGATCTCGGAGGCCTCCGAGACGATCGGCCTGAGCGAGTTCTTCGTCGGGCTCATCATCGTGGCGATCGTCGGCAACGCCGCCGAGCACTGGGTGGCGATCTACTTCGCGGCGCGCAACAAGATGGACCTCGCGGTGAACATCGCGATCGGCTCGAGCGCGCAGATCGCGCTCTTCGTGGCGCCCGTGCTCGTCCTGCTGTCGTTCCTCGTCGGCCCCAACCCGATGGCGCTCGTCTTCAACGGATTCGAGCTCGGGGCGGTCTTCCTGGCGATCCTGATCGCGAACCACGTCACCCACGACGGCGAGTCGACCTGGTACGAAGGCCTCCAGCTGCTCGCTGTCTACGCCGTGCTCGGCGTGGTCTTCTTCTACGCGTAGTGGTTCGGTAGATGGAACTCGTCGAATTCGGGGGCCTCATCGTCGTGCTGCTCGCGCTGCTGTGGTTCGACCTGCACTACTTCGCGCGTGGCCGTGAGGCGACGTTCGCCGAGAGCGCGCGCTGGTCGATCGGCTGGCTCGTGCTCGGGCTCGTCGTCACGGGCGTCGTGGTCGCGCTCAAAGGCAGCGAGGACGGCGTCAACTACGTCACCGTCTACCTCATCGAGCGCTCGCTGTCGCTCGACAACCTGTTCGTCTTCATCCTGCTGTTCGCGTACTTCGGTGTTCCCCACGAGCACAGGCCGCGGCTGCTGTTCTGGGGGATCATGGCCGCGTTGGTCCTGCGTGGGCTGGCGATCCTCGGCGGGACCGCGCTCATCGAGCAGTTCCACTTCGTCCTGTACGTGCTCGGCGTCCTGCTGCTCGTGCTCGCCTACCGGATCTACAAGGGCGTGGGCGAGAACGTCGACCCCGACCGTAACCTCGTCGTGCGCGGAGTGCGCAAGGTCTTCCCGGTCACGGACGGATTTCGAGAGGGTCGCTGGTTCTCACACGAGAACAGGCGCCGTCACGTCACACCGATCTTCCTGTGCCTGGCTGCGATCGTCGCGGCCGACATCGCCTTCGCCGTCGACTCGATCCCGGCGGCGTTCGCGATCACGCGCGAGCCGCTGATCATCTGGGCGGGCAACGTCTTCGCGCTGCTCGGCCTGCGCGCGCTGTTCGTCCTCGTCGAGGGCCTGATCCGACGCTTCCGCTACCTCGACGAGACGATCGCCGTCGTGCTCGGGATCATCGGCGTGAAGCTCCTGGTCGAGGAGTGGGTGCACATCGGGCCGGTGCTGAACCTCGTGCTCGTCGCAGCGGCGTTCGCGATCGGTATCACGGCGTCGTTGATTGGCGACAAGCGCGACCCCGAGGGCGCCGCGCGACGCCGCGAGGAACAGGCCGAACACCCCTCCCCCGAGGTCGATCACGAGATGTAGCCTCGTCCGTTCGCGACAGCCTGTCGCGCTATCGAAGCTGTTCCCGGACCACCGCAGACGTGCGTGCCGTGACTGGGCTGCCACTACGCCCACGCAGCGAGCGCGGGCGGCGAGTCGCCCCTACTCGTCGTCGAGCGCGTCGGCCTCGGGCTCGGCGTTCTCGTCGTCGTCGACGATGTCGTCGCCCGCGCCGAGTCCGCCGCCGAGCGCCATCCCGTGACGAACCTGAAACGCCTGCATGAGCTCGTCGCGGGCGTCGCCGTCGATCGGGACCTCATCGGAGATCAGAACCCAGTCCGCGCCCTCGAAGTCCTCCATGTTGAAGATCTCCGTGTCGGTGTCCGGCGAGTCGTCGATGACGACCAGCACCGCGGTCTGGGGATTGAAGTACGTCCCCGGGCGGTTGACGATGTCTTCGAGGTCGAACTGTCGCGGATTGGCCATAGCCCTTCTTATCAGAGAGTCTCTCCGATCCGCCGCTCGATCTCCTCCTCGACGTCGAGCGGCACGCCGCCCGCCCTTACCCGCCGCGCATTGCGGGCAAGCACGTGCTGCCGGATCTCCTCGCGCAGCTCGTCGTCGACGATGGTCGGCCGGCGGGTCAGCGCGGCGAACTCGCTCTCCACATCCTGCGGAGCCTCGCCGCGGCGCACGCGCCGGGCGTTGCGCGCCTCGAGCATCTGCCGGATCTCCATGTCACGCTCGGCGCCGGCGCTCATCGCGGAGCCGCTGCCGCGGCTGTCCTCTTCGTGGGCTAGCCCGCCGCCACCGATCTCGCGGTAGCTGCGCCCCGTCCCGATCAGGGTGTAGATCGCGACGACCACACCCACCGCGGCGACCACCCAGACGAGCGTGCCGAACGCATCCTCCACGGGCACATGATCGCAGGCGCGCCGGCTGCACACGATCCGTCGACACCGCCCGCGGCAACCGCTACCCTTCCGGGTACAGCCGTTGACTGACCAGTCAATCTAGACGTCCCGACACCTTCATCAGGAGCCATCCAATGGTCGATTTCACACTCAGCGACGAGCAGAAGAACCTCCGTGAGCTTGCGCACGACTTCGCTGCGAAGGAGATTCGCCCGGTTGCGTGGGAGCTCGACCGTGACGGCGCCTGGCCGCAGACGATCATCGACAAGGCCCACGAGGTCGGTCTGATGAACACCCACATGCCCGAGGAGTACGGCGGAGCGGGTCTGAACTACCTCGACGGCTGCATCATCGAGGAGGAGCTCTCGTGGGGCTGCTCGGGCGTGCAGACCTCGCTCGGCGCCAACGGCCTCGCCTCCGCGCCGGTCATGCTCGGCGGCTCCGAGGAGGTCAAGCGCGAGTTCGGCGAGGAGCTCGTCGCCACGCCGAAGCTCGCGTCTTTCTGCCTCACCGAGCCCGACGCCGGCTCCGACGTCTCGGGCATGCGCACGAAGGCCGTGCGCAAGGGGGATACGTACGTCCTCAACGGCTCGAAGTGCTTCATCACGAACGGCAGCTACGCCGACTGGTTCGTGGTCTACGCCAAGACCGACCCGGAGGCCGGCCACCGCGGCATCTCCGCCTTCCTCGTCCGCAAGGACGACACGGTCATCGTGGACAAGAAGGAAGACAAGATGGGCCAGCGGGCATCGAACACCGCGACCATCACGTTCAACGAGACCGAGGTCGACGCGCGCTACCTGCTCGGCGAGGAGAACAAGGGCTTCAAGCTCGCGATGATGGTCCTCGACCGCACGCGCCCCGGCGTCGCCGCGATGGCGACCGGCATCTCGCGTGCCGCGTTCGAGTTCGCCACGACGTATTCGAAGGAGCGCGTCCAGTTCGGCGTGCCGATTGCGATGCACCAGGCGATCCAGTTCATGATCGCCGACATGGCCACGAAGGTGCACCTCTCGCGCCTGGCGACCTGGAACAGCGCCGTGCTGCTCGACCAGGGCAAGCGCAACACGCTGGAGTCCTCGCACGCCAAGCGCTTCGCCGCCGACTCGGCGATGGAGATCGCGACCGACGCCGTGCAGGTCTACGGCGGCTACGGCTTCATCAAGGACTACCCCGTCGAGAAGCTCATGCGCGACGCCAAGATCATGCAGCTCTACGAAGGTACGTCCCAGATCCAGCGGCTCGTCATCGCTCGCGAGACGCTGCTGCCGCGGCGCATCGAAGAGCCGGCGAAGGCAACGGCCTGACGATCGCCGGCTCGACCGGGCCCCACCCACCCCCCACCCGCCCGGTCCAACCCACAGTCCGCAGTCGTTCATGCCCCAGACGGAGGCTCCTACCGATGGGCAGGGCATACTGGCTCGATGGCCGCTCGCGTTCCGTCGACGCAGGACGCCGTCGCCGACGCGGCTGCTCAGAGCGACGTGCGGACCGCTGCCGGCGCCCGGGCGCCGGCGACGAATGCGGGCCCGACCGGGGTCGGATTGGGCGATCCACTCCTTGCGGGGCTGCGCAAGGCCGGGCTGCTGCGCCTTCTCGTCCTGCACCTGCTCGGCTCCGGCCCGTCCTACGGCAACCAGCTGATGGATCGCGTCGGCGAGCTGACGGGGGGGCTGATCGGGGTCAACCCCAACACGATGTATCCGCTCCTGCGCGCGCTGGAGGCCGAGGGCCTCGTCGCGGGCAAGTGGGAGCACCCCGAGCGCCGTTCGCGGCGCTTCTACGAGCTCTCTGCCGCCGGAGCCGCGGAACGCGACCGCCTCTCGGCGGAGGTCGCTCCGCGGCTCGACGAGCTCGCGTCGGCCGTCGACCTGATCCGTCGCGAGCTGGTGGGATAGCAGTTATGCGCACCGTCGTCGCGCGGCAGCTGCTGCCGGGCGCCTCGGCCGATGAGGCGGCGCGGCTGTGGTTCGACCTCGAGCGCTGGCCTTCGACCATCGACGGGTTCGGCACGCTCTCGCGCAACGAGGGCAGCTGGCCGCACGCGGGCGCGCGAATCGTGTGGGACTCGCTGCGCGACGGCCGCGGCCGCGTCGTGGAGCACGTGATCGAGTACGAGCCCGCGGTGACGCAGCTCGTGGAAGTCGAGGACCCGCAGTTGACCGGTAACCAGCGCGTGACGTTCGCCGCCGGCGACGCGGGCTGCGTCATCCGGCTCGAGCTCGCCTACGAGCTCAAGCGCGACCCCGGCCTCGGCAGCGTGCTGGCCGATCTGTTCTTCGTGCGTCGCGCCCTCGGCGACGCGCTGCGCCGGACGCTCCGGCGCTTTGCGGTCGAGCTACAAGCCGACCGTGACATGACATGACCATGGGTCTGACCCAAAATGAGAAGGAGAACTGACAGCGTGTTCGTGTTCAAGGCCGCGGTCGTCGGAGCAGGGACGATGGGCGGAGAGATCGCCCAAGTCATCGCCTCCGCGGGCATCCCCGTGGTGCTGAAGGACGTCAAGCAGGAGTTCGTCGATCTCGGTCTCAGGAAGGCCGAGGAGGTGACGCGCGCGCAGCTCGCCGGCCTCGTCCACAAGCAGAAGATCACCCAGGAGCAGGCCCACCAGCAGGCAACCGAGATCCTCGGTCGTGTCACCGGCACGACCGAGTACGAGGGCTTCGGCGACGTCGACTTCGTCATCGAGGCCGTCCCCGAGCGCATGGAGATCAAGCAGGCCGTCTTCGCCGAGCTCGACATGGTCACGCCAGGCCACGCGATCCTCGCCTCGAACACGTCGTCGCTGTCGATCAGCGAGATGGCCGAGGCGACCTCGCGCACCGACAAGGTCGTCGGCTTTCACTTCTTCTACCCGGCGTCGATGATGCGCCTGGTCGAGATCGTGGAGGGCGCCGACACGGCACCCGAGACGATGCGGACCGCGACGACGTTCGCGCAGACGATCCGCAAGCTGCCGATCGCCTGCGGCGAGGATCCGGGCTTCGTCGTCAACCGCATCCTCAACGCGGCGATCAGCGAGATCTGGCGCGTTCAGGAGGACGACAACCTCTCGATCAAGGCGATCGACGATGCGGTCTCGGCCGCGCGTGTGGCGCCGATGGGCCCCTTCTTCCTCAGCGACCTGCTCGGGCTCGACACCGTGCTGCACGTCGCCGAGCACCTGCAGGAGTCCTACGGCTCGGAGTCCTTCTACGTCCACCGGGGCATGAAGTCGCTCGTCGAGGCCGGCGAGCTCGGCGCGAAGACCGGCAAGGGCTTCTACGAGAATGGCGAGCCGCGCACCGAGGGCGAGACGGCGTTCGATCACGCCGAGCTGACCCAGCGCTTCGTGCTCAAGGCGTTCGTCGAGGCCTGCCTGCTGCTCGAGGACGGCATGGCCACGGTGCGCGACATCGACCTCGGCATGATGGCCGGTGCCGGCCTGATCCCGCCGCCGTTCGCGCGTGCCGATCAGACCGGCCTCGACGAGGTGCTCGCGGCGCTCGAACGCGCCGTGGGGGAGTGGGGCGAGCAGTTCGCGCCGCCGATCATCCTGCGTCGCATGGTCGCGCAAGGCCGCCTCGGCGCCAAGAGCGGGCAGGGTTTCTTCGCCTACAAGCAGCCCGACGAGGGCTTCGAGCAGGGCGAAGCGGTTCAGCTCGAGACACGCGACGGCTACGCGATCGCCTGGCTCGATCGCCCGCCGGCGAACTCGCTGTCGCCGCAGGTCATCAGCGAGCTCGGCAAGGTGTGGGAGCACGTCGACGCGGACGAGTCGATCCGTGCGCTGATCATCGCCTCGGCGAACCCGATGCTGTGGTGCGCGGGCGCCGACATCAAGGCGTTCACGAAGCTCGACGCGGAGAGTGGCGCGGCGCTGCTGAACGACGCGCACAACCTGCTGCGACGGATGGAGCAGTCGTCGACGATCACGATCGCCGCGATCAACGCGGTCGCATTCGGCGGCGGCTGCGAGCTGGCGATGGCCTGCGACGTGCGGATCGCGGCGCAGTCGGCGAGCTTCGCGCAGCCCGAGATCAACCTCGGGATCATCCCCGGCTTCGGTGGCACCCAGCGGCTGCCGCGCCTCGTCGGGACGGCACGGGCGCTGGAGCTCAACCTCACCGGCGACCCGATCAGCGGCGACGAGGCCTTCGAGATCGGGCTCGTCAACCGCGTCGTGCCCGACCATGAGCTGCACGATGTCGCTCGCGCTTGGGCACGTAAGCTTGGCGGTCAGGCGCCCCTCGCAGCTGGCGCGATCAAGCGCACGACGGCAGGCGACGCCGATCTCGACGAGGGCATCGAGGCCGAGAAGGCCGCCTTCGGCGAGATCTTTCAGACCGCCGACGCGCGCGAAGGCATCGGCGCGTTCCTGGGTAAGCGCACGCCGCAGTGGACCGGGAAGTAACGAGCTCAGCCGCGGACGTCGCCGCCCTGGCGGAGCTCGTGCGCTCCGCCGGGTCGGTCGTCGCCCTGACCGGCGCGGGGATCTCGGTTCCGTCCGGGATCCCGGACTTCCGCACGGCGGGCACGGGCGTCTGGGAGAACGTCGACCCCATGAAGGTCGCGCACATCGACGCGTGGCGCGCGGGTCCCGAGCGCTTCTGGAGCTTCTACGGCCACCGCTTCCAGACGCTCGGCGACAAGCAGCCCAACGCGGCGCACATGGCGCTCGTCGAGCTCGAGCGCCGCGGTCTGCTCGCTGGCGTCATCACGCAGAACATCGACATGCTGCATCGCCGCGCCGGCACCCGCGAACTGATCGAGATGCACGGCTCGATCGCGACGTGCTCGTGCCTGTCGTGTGGTGAGCGCGTCGAGTCCGCGGTCGTGCTCGCCCAGCTCGAGGACGCGCCGGTGCCGCTGTGCTCGTGCGGGCGCCCGCGCAAGCCCGACGTCGTGCTGTTCGGCGAGTTCCTGCCGGAGGCGGAGCTCGAGCTGGCGACGGAGTTGTGCGCACAGGCCGATCTACTGCTGTGCATCGGCTCCTCGCTGGAGGTCCATCCCGTCGCGCAGCTGCCGGGGATCACGCTGCGGCACGGTGGCGCCATCGCGATCATCACGCAGGGCCCGACGGCGTACGACGGGCGCGCGGCGGTACGGCTGGGCGGCGACGTCGCCGAAGAGATGTCGGCGCTTGTCGCCGAGCTCTGACCGTCAGAGTCAGGCCAACAGCGGTCCCTGGCCTTCGCCGACGTCAGTTGCTCGCGCCGGCGATCCGCGCCCGCAACGCGGCTTCGAGCCGGCGCAGCATCGACGTCACCAGCGCGATCTGGTCGTCGTCCACGCCGCCCTGTAGCGCCGTCCGCGCCACGCCGCCCACCTCGTCACTGCGCGCGTGCAGCTCGACGAGACGCTCCGCCAGCCCGGCGGCCTCGCGCCACGGCTCGAGCTCGGCGAGCGCCGCCGCGAGCGCCACCTGCAGGCCGAGCGCGGCCTCACGCCAGCGTTCGGCATCGACGTCGCTGCGAACGCGCAGGGTGAGCTCCTCGCAGGCGAGGGCGACGTCGCGACCCGACAGCAGCGCCGCGAGCCGTTCCTGCGGCCGCAGCGCGGCAGCCCGCGGGCGCAGCGTGCTCGCCGCCACCGCGCGTGGCAGCGCGCGCGCGTGGTCCCAGCGGCCCTCGGCGACGCGCTCGCCGCTGCCGTAACCGACCCGCACGACGAGGGCCTGTTCGAGCGCGGCCTCGCGCGCATAGGGATCCGCCGACGAGATCCGGTAGGCGTGCAGCACGCGGTTCAGCCGCGCCAGCGCCTCCCCGGCCAGCGTGTCGAGATCGGCGCCTGCAAGCCAGGTCGATGCCGCCTGGTCGCCATCCAGCGCCCCGGTGTCGACGAGCGTGGCGCGCGTCGTGGCGACCGGTTCGGGCGCGGGCTCCGGCGGCGCCTCGATCGGCCGCGCGCGACCGCGCCGACGTGCGAGGATCCGCCGCTCGGGGGCGCCAAGCCTGCGCAGCACGAGCACGTGCGAGGGCGGCTCGCCGAGGTGCTCGCGAATCGTGAAACGACCATCCGCGGGACCGAGCTCCCAAGGGAACTCGAACTGCACAACGCAAAACCGCCGCGACCCGGAGGTCACGGCGGTTTCGGTCACTCGGCTACCTGACGTGTGGCTACTCGGCCTTGTGGGCCCGGCTTGCGCGCGTAGCTGCTCCGACCTTGATCGCGTACTTCGACGGCTTGATCTGCACCGTCGGGTTGTCGATCTGGCCGAGGCGATCGATGAGCTTGATCCACTGCGACGGCTTGAGCACCGATTCGGCGATCTTGCCGGCCTTCGTCGTCGCATCGAACTGTGGGCGGAAGCCCACGTGGATGTGATCGGCGTGGTCGCCCATCGCGAGCGTGTTGTCCGTGCCGTCGTACTTCATGAGCGTGATGATCTGGGCCGGCCTCATCGTGCCCTGCAGCGACAGCAGCCGGCGCACGGTGATGTCCGTGATCGAGCCCGCGCCCTGGTTGCCCAGGATCGGGATCCCGTTGATCTTCGCGATGTCGATCGCGTTGCCCGAGGAGTGCGCCGAGACGTTGCCGCTGGCGGTGTAGAAGCCATGGCCGCAGCGCAGCGACGTGATCGTGGGCTTCAGACCGGCGGAGGCGAGGAACTCGAGCGTCGCGAGCACGCGGCGGTCGACGATCCCACCCTGGATGTCACGGCGGCCACAGGAGTAGATCTCGATCCGCGGGTTCGCCAGGACGCGCTGAACCAGCGTGTCCTTGCTCATCAGCAGGATCTGGCCGATCGTGGCGCCCTGAGCGTTCTCCCCGAAGAACGGGTTCTTGCCCTGCGCGCGGTAGATCGCGGTGGACTCGAGCAGCTTCCAGCCGTCGAGGATCGGCTTCGGGTCGATGCGCGGCGCGCCGCGGCCGGCCGGGCGGATCTCGAACATGACGTTCGGGGAGATGCCCGGCGTGACCTTGCCGATGCGACCCAGGATCGTGCCCGCGATGACACGGCGACCCGGGACGAGGCGCTTGAGCACGACGTCGTCCTTGTTGAGGCCATAGACGCCGGTGAAGTAGGACTTCACGCTCGAGCCCGCAGCCAGCTCGGACTCCGACTCCATGATCTGCTGCTTGCCGCCGGCCGTCAGCGCGTTCGGGCGCGTCGGGTTGGCGAACAGCCGCTCCTTGGCGAGGTCGGTCGTCGCCTGGACCGCCGCGGTGGCGGGCTCGACGACGGACTTGACCTTCTCGGCGGCGCCCTTGACGGCGCTGCCGGCGCTGGCGGCCTGCTTCGGAGCCGGATCGTTCTTCGGTAGTGAGAGCTCCTTGGCGATGGACTCCTTGGTCTGCGTCTTGTCCTTCGGCACCGGCACCTGGGCGGCGACCTTCTTCAGGCCCGCGTAGGTGTAGGTATTGCCGTAGACGTCGCGCATCATCACGAAGCGGCCAAGGCGCGAGTTCTTGCCGACCTCGATGATCTTGCCGTCCTGGACTGCCACGACCGGCGAGCCCGGCTTCGCGAAGATGTTGATCCCGCGACGCTTGCTGTTGGACTCGATCGGCATCGCCGCGTTCTTGCCGCGAGCGACGCGTCGCGTCGCCTCGCGCTCGGAGATGTCGTCGGCGTACCTCGCCGCAGCATGAACCGGGAACAGGCCCTGCGTCAGCCCGCTGAGCGAGCCGATCAGGTCAGACGGCATGCCGCCGATGAACCGCGCCCGCATGAGCACGGAATCGACATACCAGTCCGCGTGGTTGTAGGCGAAGATCGCCTTGCGCAGGTCCGTGTCCGCCCCGGCTGCCTTGAGGTAGCGCGCCGCCGCGAAGATCGCGTCGACCGGGTTGTAGGGATCCTTCTTGCCGTCGGCGTTGGCGTCGACCCCGAAGGACTTCCAGCTCGAGGGGATGAACTGCATCCAGCCCATGGCGCCGGCCGAGGACACGTTGAGGTTGCGGCCGTAGTCGGTCTCGATCTCGTTGATCGCGGCGAGGACTTCCCAACGAATTCCGTACTGGATGCCGGCGGCCTGGTAGATCGACAGCAGGAATGCCGGGATGCGGAACTTGTTGATGAAGAAGTTCGGGACGCCAACAGGTATAGGTCCGATGCCCGCCAGGGAGAGCGTCGGGTTCTGCAGCGTCGGAGCGCCGCCGGAGAAGCGCAGCTTGGTCCTCTCGGTGCGCACGCGCTCGGGCAGCGGTGAGCGGAGAAGACGGCCGGCGGAGTCGAACACGGGCTGACCGATCGACGGCTTGCTCTTCTTCTTGCCAGACCGGCTCTTCGCCGAGCTCTGGGCTTCGGCCGCAGGTGCGGCCGGAAGAACCGGGACCACCGCTGACGGCGCAGCCGGCTTCGGCGCGGGCGTCGGCGTGACCTGGAGCAACGGCGCGCCGCCGCTGGAGGGGGCCTGTGCGGGCGTCGTCTCCCTGATGCTGAGGATCGCGCCGAGGTTGAGCCCCGGGAACCTGATCTTGTCAAGCGGCGTATCCGCGCCGATGTCCAGCGTGATCGTCTTCTTCCCGAGGACGCCGTTCAGTTCGAATGTGCGAACGATGGCGTTCGCGGGTGATGCAAAGGTCCCTAGACCGGCGGTGATCCCGCCGGTCAGGGCCAAGGCAGTGAGCAGCCTACGCTTGCGGTGCATTTGTCCTTGCATCTCCCCCCTGGAGGTGTCCCTGATACGCGAGCCCGATGCGCGTGAATCGGCACACTACCGTGAATCGCCGTCAGACGAAACCCACGTTAAGCCACGGACTTCGAAGCTGCATACCACCAGCCGTCCAGGACGGAAGCGCCGGGCGCTTCGCCGGGCCGCCTTGTCCCCTCAGGCCACTATTCAACACGCGCGCTCGCGAGGGGAAGACACTCCGGTAGCCTCCATCCGCCCGGCAATCAGGAGGAATCTTCCCCCGATGAGCGACGACTTTGAGGCTGACGGGCTGCGCGAGCGGCTGACCAAGCAGGGCGAGGACACCCTGGGCAGGCTCGCCGAGGACCTGATGGCCAATCCGCTCATCGCGGGTGCAATCCAGCGTGCATTCGATGCGCGGGAGAAGGCGTCCAGCGCGCAGGAGGCCGCACTCGGGGCGCTCATGCTCCCCTCGGCGGCCGACATCGAGCGCCTGACGCGACGCGTGCGCTCGGTCTCGCAGCGCCTGGAGGGCATCGAGGACGGCATCGACCGGCTCGACGAGCGCGTGGCGGCGACGGCGACGTCAGCGAGCCTCGATACGCGTCTCGAGGCGATCGAGGCGCAGCTTGCGGCGCTCACGAAGGAGCTCTCTGCGCTGCACAAGGCGATGCCGGGTGGACCGAAGCCGGTCTCGTCGCGGCAGGAGCGGCTGAAGGTCTCGGGCTAGCGGCGGATCGGACCCGCCGGGGCCTGGTCACCGCCGTCGGCGCTACCGGCGGACTGGGTTTAGGAACATATGCGACGCATAGTCGCGTTTCTTCCAAGACCCCTCGACCCACGCCGGAACCGGGCGCCACGACCTCCTGGCCCGCACTCCCGCTGATCGATGCCGTTCCGACAGCGCCGGACCCACCAGCGACACACCGCGCGGCGCGCGACAAGCGGGAACCGCCGCGAGGTCCGAACGCCCGCGTTCCCTCGTCGATGCCGTTCAGCGGACGGGGCACCGCCGGCGCCAGACCTGAACGCCGCAAACGAAGCTCACCCCACCGCCACCAGCGCCGCAGCACCAACCCGGCCCAGCCGCTCCGCCACCTCCAGCAGCTCGTCCCCGTCGATCCGCGTCCGCGCGCCCTCGTCGTCGAACACGTCGGTGACGGCCAGCAGACAGCCGACCCGGATCCCACGCAGCGCACCGACGCGCAGGAGCGTCGCGGCCTCCATCTCGACGGCCACCGCGCCGGCCTCTCGCCAGCCGCGTGCGCGCGCCGGGTCGCGGTCGTAGAAGAGGTCGCTGCTCGCGACGACCCCCGTGTAGGCGCCCTCCATCCCGTCGGCAGCCTGCAGCGCCGTCACGAGCCCGGCGTCGGCGAACACCCGACCATCAGCGCCCAGCGCTCGGCTCGCGCCATCCGATGCGAGCGCGGCCTGCGCGATCACGAGATCGCCAAGCCGCAGATTGCCGTCCAAAGCCCCGCAGGTCCCGACGCGAATCGCCGTCTGGAGCCCGAGGTCGCAGAGCTCCTCCAGCACGATCGCCGCGCTCGGGCCACCCATCCCGGTGCTCTGGATCGTCATGAGCTCCCCGTCGGCGGCGGCGCCGGTGTAGCCCCACAGGCCACGGTTGTGGTTGAACATCTTCGGCTCGGCGAGAACGATCTGGGCCAGCGCGAGCGCGCGGCCGGGATCCCCCGGCAGCAGCGCGCGCAAGGCGAGTGGGGCGGTCGGGTGGATGTGGACGGCCATCAGGACGCGCCATATGATCGGGGTATGGCCAAGAAGAAGAACGTCTCGCGCACCGATGCGGTGCGCGATGCAGTCGATCAGGCGTTCAAGACCCAGATTCCGCGCGAGCGCCTCGGCGATCTGCTCGACGAGATCGGGTACACCGCGGGTCGCCTGCGCGGCGCCGTCGACGAGCTGCGCCCGGCAACGGAGGCCGAGATCAAGTCTCTGCGGGCAGAGCTCGAGACGCTCAGCGCGCGCGTCGCGGCGCTCGAGGCCAAGCCCGCGCCGGCTTCGCGCCGCCGGGCACCCGCCGCGAGCAAGGCGGCGCCGAGCACACCCGCCGCGAAGTCGCGGGCCCGCAAGTCGCCCGCGGGCAAGCCGCCCGCCGGCGGCTCATAAATCCTTTCACCGAGGCAGAGGAGGTCGTACGATGGGCGCCGAGTTCAGCGGTCCCAAGGAGTTTCGCACCGTCATGGATCGCGTCTTCTCGATGATGAGCGAGGACCCCGACATGGGACCGAAGCTGCGCGATGCGGACGTGCCGCAGCGCTTCGAGTTCGACGACGTCGACATGGTCGTCAACATCCGCGCTTCCGAGGAGGGCGAGGACGGTTGCCTGTACTGGGAGTGGAACGACGACGTGGACTGGAAGCCGAAGGTCAAGATGTCGATGTCGTCGCAGACCGCCAACAAGTACTTCCAGGGCAAGGAGAACGTCGCGGTCGCAATCGCCCGCCGGCGGATCAAGACCAGCGGCGACGTCAAGGCAGCGCTCGCGCTCATTCCGATCACCAAGCCCGTCTACGCGCAGTACCGCGCGGTCGTCGAGGCCGAGTATCCACACCTGAAGGTCTAGCCCGAAGGTTAAGCGCCGTTGACAGCGCGACGCTCGAGGCGTATGAACTCCCTACCAGGTCGAAAAGTGGATGGCTCGCCATCCGCGAGGTGCCGCCGGTACGAAGACGAGCGCCGCCGACCGAGGCAGCGGGCCCTAACGCCCGCAGACGGCGGGGCCATGGCTCCGCCGTCGTCGTGATCTGAGCCGTGCCGTGGACGGGCTGGGTCCACTACGTGCCGTCTGCCGCTCAGGTCGCTCGCGACATCGGCACGACCCCGGCGACGCTGCGCCGCTGGCGCGCGAACGCTGGCTGATCCCGCAGTACGGGAGTTCCTGGACGCCAGCGGCCGTCGGGCACGCGCGGCTTGTCGCGCGCATGCGCGAGCGCGGCTACTCGCTGGAGCAGATCCGCACGGCGGGGAGCGGGCTCCTGACCTTCTGATACGTGCAGGGCCTCTCCCACGCAGGTGAGGCAACTCACACGCTCGATGAGGCTGCGATCGACACCGGCCTCGAGCGAGCTGTTGCGCTACGCGGCCGCCGTGCTTGCCGCCGGGCTGCCGTTGATCGCCTTTTTGCAGCTCGTGCGCGTGTATGGGCAGGCACTCGATCATCGTCGCCTGCTGGCACATGCTCAGCACCGGCGAACTCTGCAACGACCTCGGCGGCGACTACTTCGCGCGCCGCGACCCCGCCAAGACCACCAAGCGACTCATCGCCCAGCTCGAACGCCTCGGACACAGCGTCACGCTGCAGGAGGCCGCGTAGGGCTCGGACCTATTTTCCTGTCAGTTCCGCATGCGGCGCTTGCGCGCCGCTCCCGCGAGCGATGAAAATTGGGTGGTGGTCGGTGCTCGTGGTGACGTCGGTTCGTCTGTGGTGCCGCGAGCCCGTGCATTCAGTTTGACGCGGAGGCTTGCCGGCACCCCGAGCTGTCGCCATCGAGCACGCAGAGCAGAATCGTTGACCTCGCAGCCTCTCCCGAGCGCCGGCCGTGCCTGTAACGCCCGATGGGAAGGAGAGCGAGTTCGATGGACACGATGATCGCCCGCTGCTGCGGGCTGGACGTCCACAAGGCCAGCGTGCGGGCGTGCGTGCGCCTGCTCGTCGACGGGGTCGTGCGTGAGCTGATCGAGACGTTCGGCACGACGACGTCTGATCTGCTGACGCTGCGCGACTGGCTGGCAGCGCATGAGGTCACGCACGTGGCGATGGAGTCCACCGGCGTGTACTGGAAATGCGTCTACTACGTGCTCGAAGACGACTTCGAACTGCTGCTCGTCAACGCTCAGCACATCAAGCATGTCCCTGGCCGCAAGACCGACACGATCGATGCTGCCTGGATCGCGCAGCTGCTGGCGTGTGGGCTGCTGCGCGGCAGTCTCGTGCCGCCGCGTGAGATCCGCGAGCTGCGCGACCTGACGCGCTATCGCAAGGCGTTGATCTACGAGCGCAGCCGCGCGGTCAACCGCTTGCACAAGCTGCTGGAGGACGCGGGCGTCAAACTGTCGTGCGTCGCGACCGACGTGATGGGCGTCTCGGGCCGCGCGATGATGCGCGCACTGATCGACGGCGACGCCGACGCTGACGCGCTCGCCGAGCTCGCCAAGGGCAGGCTGCGCAAGAAGCTGCCGGCGCTGCGCAAGGCGCTGCAGGGCCGCTTCCGCGCCCACCACGCGTTCCTGCTGGAGCGCATGCTCGCCCGCATCGAAGATCTCGAGGACGACATCAACGCGATCTCGGCGCGCGTGGAGGAGCAGATCGGCCCTTTCGAGGCGGCGGTCACGCTGCTGCGCACGATCCCCGGAGTTGAGCGGCGCACCGCCGAAGTGATCATCGCCGAGACCGGCGGCGACATGAGCGCCTTCCCCACGGCCAAGCATCTCGCCAGCTGGGCCGGCGTCTGCCCCGGCCAGCGCGAGTCCGCCGGCAAACGCAAGTCCGCACGAACACGCAAGGGCTCCCCGTGGCTGCGCGCCACCCTGATCGAGTCCGCCAGGGCCGCCAGCCGCTCCAAAGGCACCTACCTCGGCGAGCGCTACCGCCGCCTCGCCAGGCGCCGTGGCGACAAGAAAGCGATCATCGCGATCGCGCACGAGATCCTCGACGCCACCTGGATCATGCTCAGCACCGGCGAGATCTACCGCGAGCAAGGCCCCACGATCGTCTCTGAGCGCGACGCCGACAACGCGCGCCGCCGCGCCATCCGCCAGCTCGAACGCCTCGGCCACAAGGTAACCCTCCAACCGCTTCCGGAGGCCGCCTGACCCCAACCGCTCAGTCATTTTTCTGAGCAGAAGGTGGGGTGGACAGCCTCGAGGTTGTTGCCGTCGAGCACGAACGCGCCGTCGTAGCCGGCGTGGTACTGCGGCCGCAGGCCGGGCGCGCCGTTGTCGACGGCACCCGCGGCGAGTGCCGCGGCATGGCACGCGTCGACCGCCGCGCGACTGTCCGCGTGGAGCGCCACATGGGCGACCGCGAGCGCCTGCTCCTAGAACCCCTTGCTGGCGGCCGCGTCGGCGAGGTGCAGCTTGAGTGGTCGATCATCCGCGCCGCGTACCCGCGCCATGAAGCGGGGTAGCAGTCCGGCAATGAGCACTTCCCCCAGGCCCGATCAGGCCGTGTTTGCCCACGACAACGGCGCCGATGACATCGCGAGCGAGCGCGAGCGCCTCCTCGAGGAGATCGAGGAGACGCGCGAGGAACTCGGCGCCACCGTCGAGGCGCTCGCGCACAAAGGCGACATCAAGGCGCAGGTCCACGAGAAGGTCGAGGAGCGCAAGGAGCATCTACATCAGGTGCAGGCCGAGGCGACCGGCAAGCTGCGCCAGACGCTCGAGGACCCGCGCGGGCCCGCCGCGATCGCCGCCGTGGCGGCCCTGCTGCTGGTGCTCTCGATCCGCCGCAGCCGCCGCTGACTGCACGCGCCGCGCGTCAGTCGATCCGCCGCGCGGCCGCCCAGCGTGACAGCTCGTGGCGGCTGGAGAGCTGCAGCTTGCGCAGGACGGCCGATACGTGTGCCTCGACGGTCTTGGCGGAGATCCCCAGCCGCTGGGCGATCTCCTTGTACATGTAGCCGCGCGCGATGTGCTGGAGCACCTCGCGCTCGCGCGGCGTGAGCTGATCCAGCTCGGTGTCGCGGGCAACCGGCCCCCGTCCGCCCGTTGCGGGCGCGACTCCGGCGAAGGCATCGAGCACGAACCCGGCGAGCCGAGGTGAGAAGACGGCGTCGCCGTCGTGTACCCGGCGTACGGCGTCGGCGAGATCGACGCCGGAGATCGTCTTCGTCACGTAGCCGCGCGCTCCGGCGCGAATGACGGCGATCACGTCCTCGGCGGCGTCGGACACCGAGAGCGCGAGGAACTGCGTGGCCGTCACGTCGGCGCTGACCTGGCGCAGCACCTCGAGGCCGCCGCCATCGGGCATGTGGACGTCGAGCAGGACGACGTCCGGCGACAGCTCGCGGATCATCGCCACCGCATCGGCGACCGTCGCCGCGTCGCCGACGACGTCGACGCGGCCGTTCAGCTCGGAGCGCACGCCCGCGCGGAACAGGGCGTGGTCGTCGACGAGCACGACGCGCGTGTTCCGTGCGCCCGCGTCGTTCATGAGGACTCACCGCGCTCGAGCACGAGCTCGACCTCGGTGCCGCCGCCACCCGGCGCCGCGTGGATCGCGGCGCGGCCGCCGTGGCGCTCCATCCGCCCGACGATCGACTCGCGCACGCCACGCCGGTCGGCCGGCACGGCGGCGGGATCGAAGCCTGGGCCGCGGTCGCGGACGAAGACCTCGATGCGCTCGTCGCCGGCCTCGGCGTAGACCGCGACCGCGCCGGCGTCGCCGGCGAACTTCGCGGCGTTGAGCATCGCCTCGCGGGCGGCGGCCACGAGCGCCTCGCCATCGCGGTCGATGAGGACGTCTCCGACGGCGACGACGTCGATCGCCACGCCATGGGCCTGCTCGATCTCGTCGGCGGCGGTCTGCAGCGCGGGCACGAGCCAGCGCTCGCCCTCGGCGCGCGCAGGCGCGCCGCTCAGCCACGTGCGCAGCTCGCGTTCCTGGCGGCGCGCGAGCGCCGCTACCTCGCGCGGGTCGTCGGCGCGCTTCTGCATGAGCGCGAGCGTCTGCAGGACCGAGTCGTGCAGGTGCGCCGCGACCTCCGCGCGTTCCTGCGAGCGGATCCGCTCGGCGCGCTCGATCGACAGCGAGGTCAGCAGCCGCACGAAGAACGGCGCGAAGATGACGACGAGGGCGATCGCGACGACGAGCGCTGCGAGCGCGACGTCCGACGCGGCGGCCAGAGCGCCGCTGAACTGCAGGAAGACGATCGCCGCCGCGAGCACGAGCGTCACGCCGATCCCGATCCGCGAGATCACCGCCGGGCGCGAGTCGCTGCCGGCGATCGCCGTCAGCGGTGGCGGCGCGGTCACGGCGCCGGCCGCGCCCGCCGTGGGTGCATCCGCCGAGGCGCGGGCACCCGGCCGGCCGACGGACTGGCGCCAGATCAGCGCACCGCCGGCGGCGACGAGCACGAGCGGCCAGGTCAGCGCGTCGGAGAACGGCAGGCCGAGCTCGCGGAAGGTCAGCAGGATCGCGACGACGAGCAGGGCGACGCCGGAGCCGACCTCGGCCGCCGCGCGCCGGTTGCCCGCGCTGCGCCGGTCAGCGGCGGAGGTGACGGGGGAGGGCTGTGCGCCCTCGACCGGCAGCAGCCACCAGGCCAGCAGGTAGGCGACGACCCCCAGGCCGCTGGCGAGCGTCGTCGCGCCGAAGACGATCCGCAGCAGCAGCGGATCCATGTCCAGGTGCTTGCCGATCCCCTCGCAGACGCCGGCGATCATCCCGTTCTCGGGGTCGCGGCGCAGTTCGCGCAGCCGGGATCCGCTATGACCGGACGGTGGGGTTGAGGCGGCGATCTCGGGCACCGGGGTCATTGTCGTCGGCTCAGGCCGGTGGCGAGCAGGATCGCCCCGACGGCGGCGCACGCCATCGGGGCCATCGTTGCGAACGTCAGGCGCAACGTGCCGCTGCGGTCCAGCAGCAACACGACGCCGAACAGGACGAGCACGAGCCCGGCGACGAGCGACACACGGTCGATATCGCGGGCCCTGCGCATCAGCTTGCCGTTGCGCAGGCGGCGTTGCGCTCGTCGGTCTGACGCTGGCGCTGCAGGCGGCGCTCGTGCGGCGAGCCACCAACGTCATGGTTCACCTCGTCGTGACGCACCTCGAGGAAGCCGAGGCCGACGTCGCCCTCGAGCACGAGCCTCGCGCTGCCGGGCCGGGCGCGGCGCCCGTCCTTCCATTCGAAGTCGATCCCGCCGCTCTCGCGGTCGAAGATCGCGACGGCGCCCATGCCGATGTCGGCCGAGCTCGCGACGCAGACATCATCGGGCACGAGCACCAGCGCGTGGCCGGCGCCGATGCGGACGTTGAGCGGATGGTCGCCGGACGGCAGGTCGAGATCGCGCAGGTCGACGACGAGCTCGCCCGCGCCGAGCCGGTAGCTCTGGTCGAGCTCGGCGACGGTCGCAGGATGGATCCTCCGGTCGCCGAAGCCGCCGTCGAGGTCGATGTCCGCAGCGGAGACGAACGCGAGCGGCAATGCGATCGCGAGCGCCGGCAGGACGAGCCAGCGTGCTCCGCCGACGAACGCGGCAGCGACGAGGCCGGCACCCGCGGCGATGACGATGCCCGCGACGACCACGCCGCCGCCGAGGCCGCTGGCGAAGAAGCTCGCGACGGAGAGCGCGAAGCAGCCGATCAGCAGGCCGATGCCGAGCGCGGCGCGGCGCATCACCTCGCCCGGGCTGCCGCTTGGTTGCTCGCCGGAGATGAGCCACCAGACGGCGATACCGATCAGGACGAGGAAGCCGAGTGGCACGAGCGCGCCGGCGAAGACGAAGCCGAAGCTGCCGAAGATGAGTCCCGCGAGGATCAGCGCGACCGCGACGCCGACCGCCAGCGCGCGATCGCGCGGCGTCGTGGGTGCAGCCGCCTCCTCCCCGTCGATCGGGACGAGGAGGAGGGCGGCGGCGTACACGATCAGGCCCGTGCCGCCGAGCAGCGCGAGCGCGACGAGGCCAATGCGCACGAGTGTCGCGTCGACCCCGAAGTAGCGGCCGATGCCGCCGGCGACGCCGCCGATCATGCGGTCCTGGCTGGACCGGGTGAGTTTGCGCGGGGTGGGCGGGGGCGGGTTCGGCTGCGGTGCGGCGGCGGGGGTGTCGGATGGCGTGTTCATGCTTTGCAGTGTCGGCCTGCGCGCCCCCCCTGGCTATCGGGAATCATCCCTAGGGTCCGACCCTCGGGTCACCCTAGACCGCGCCCGCGGACCGGCCGTAGACTCGACCCGCATGGACCTGCTCGATCGCGTCCGCGCGACCGGTCTGCTCGACCCGCAGGACCCCGTCGTCGTGCTGCTGTCGGGCGGCCGCGACTCGGTCTGCCTGCTCGATCTCGCCGTGCGGCTTGCGGGGTCCGAGGCCGTCAGCGCGCTGCACGTCAACTACGGCCTGCGCGATGCAGCCGCCGACGACGAGACGTTCTGCCGCGAGCTCTGCGAGCGGCTTGGCGTCACGCTCGACGTCGAGCCGCACGCGCGCCCGGAGCACGCCGGCAACCTGCAGGCCTGGGCGCGCGACGTGCGGCTCGGAGCGGGCGTCCGGCTGGCCCTCGCACGCGGTGCGCGGCTGGCGACCGGCCACACCGCCAGCGACCAGGCTGAGACCGTCCTCTACCGGCTCGTGGCCTCGCCCGGCCGGCGCGCGCTGCTGGGAATGAGCGAGCGCGACGGGCTGCTCGTGCGGCCCCTGCTTCGAATCACGCGCGAGGAGACCGCCGCGCACTGCACCGCCCGCGGCCTGGCCTGGCGCGAGGACCACTCCAACGACGATCCGGCCTACGCCCGCAATCGCGCCCGCGCCGGTCTCGTGCCGTTGTTGCGCGAGCTGCACCCGGCGGCCGAGCGCAACGTCGTGCGAACCGCGCAGCTGCTGCGCGAGGAGGCGGCGGTGCTCGACGAGGTCGTCGACACGGCGCTGGCGGGGCGCGACCACATCGCGGTCACGCACCTCGGCGCGCTGCCGCCGGCGCTCGCGCGGCTCGTTGTGCGGCGCCTCGCCGAGGCGGCGGTTGGCGGGCTGTGCGCCCGCGCGCCCGGTCGGCTCGGCGACATCCTCGCCCTCGGAGACGGGGCGCTGGACCTCGGCGACGGCGCCCGCGCAGTCGTCAGCGGCGGCCTGCTGCGCGTCGAGCCGACGCCGCCTGGGCCGCAGGCGCCCGTGCCGCCGCCCGCAAGTCAGCCGCAGTCGCTGTCGTGACAGCCGTCCGCAGCGCCGGCGAACGGTCGCAGGCCGAGTTGCGCCGGACGCCGCCTAGACTCCCGCTCGCATGATGCGCGACGCCTCCGTCGGCGAGATACTCGTCCAACCCGATGCCCTCGCGCGGCGCGTCCGCGAACTCGGAGCCCAGATCACCGCCGACTACCAGGGCCGCGACCTGTTGCTCGTCGGCGTTCTCAAGGGCGCGGTGTTCTTTCTCTCGGACCTCATGCGCCATATCGCGGTGCCGTGCGAGCTGGATTTCATGGCCGTCGCCAGCTACGGATCATCGACGGACTCCTCGGGAGTCGTGCGGATCCTCAAGGATCTCGACGTCGCGCTCGAAGGGCGGCACGTGCTGATCGTCGAGGACATCGTCGACTCGGGCCTGACGTTGCAGTACCTCTTGCGCAACCTCGGAGCGCGTAATCCGGCGTCGATCGAGGTCTGCGCGCTGCTGACCAAACCAGCGCGCCTGAAGGTCGCGCTCGAACCGCGTTACGTCGGCTTCGAAATCCCCAACCGCTTCGTCGTCGGTTACGGCCTCGACCACGTCGAGCGCTATCGCAACCTCCCGTACGTCGCCGCTCTCCAAACCGAGGGCTGACGTGCCGATACAGCTCATTGGGTACCCCGTGATCAAGGCTGATCCACCGGCGGGAAGCACCCGTACCCCTGCTACGCTGGCACATTCCGTGAACGACTGGGTTTCCGCATACACATGAGCCGTTTTTCCAAGAGCGCCGCCTTTCCGATCCTGATCGTCGTGATCCTGGCGTTCTTCGCCCAGCAGCTGATCTCGAGCCCCAACAAGGAGAAGGAGCCCGGCTTCGGGGTCTTCCTCTCGCAGCTCGACAACAACCAGATCAAGACCGTCGAGATGAAGAACCGCTCCAACGAGCTGCTCGTCACGAAGGTCGACAAGAAGCAGTACAAGGTCGGCTTCGCGACCGACTACGGCGACGAGCTGACCAAGACGCTGCTGGCGGCCGAGTCGGACAAGAAGATCGCCTCCTTCGACGTCAAGGGCACCCGCACGAACGGGTGGGTCTCGATGCTCACCTACGTCCTGCCGTTCCTGCTCTTCATCGGCTTCTGGATCTTCCTCATGAACCAGATGCAGGGCGGCGGCTCGAAGGTGATGTCCTTCGGCAAGTCCAAGGCCAAGCGGATGTCCGTCGATGCCCCGAAGATCACCTTCCGTGATGTCGCCGGCGCCGACGAGGCGGTCGAAGAGCTGCACGAGATCAAGGAGTTCCTCGAGAACCCCAAGAAGTTCCAGGCGCTCGGCGCGCGGATTCCAAAGGGCGTGCTGCTCTTCGGACCGCCCGGTACCGGCAAGACCCTGCTCGCTCGCGCGGTGGCCGGTGAGGCCGGGGTGCCGTTCTTCTCGATCTCCGGGTCGGACTTCGTCGAGATGTTCGTCGGCGTCGGCGCCAGCCGCGTCCGCGACCTCTTCGAGCAGGCCAAGCAGAACAGCCCCTGCATCATCTTCATGGACGAGATCGACGCCGTCGGCCGCCATCGCGGCGCCGGCATGGGCGGCGGTCACGACGAGCGCGAGCAGACGCTCAACCAGCTCCTCGTCGAGATGGACGGCTTCACGATGACGGACAACATCATCCTCATCGCGGCGACCAACCGGCCCGACATCCTCGACCCCGCGCTCCTGCGTCCGGGCCGCTTCGATCGCCAGATCGTCGTCGACCGCCCCGACCGCAAGGGCCGTGAGAAGATCCTCGAGGTCCACACGCGCGGCAAGCCGCTCGCGAAGGAGATCAACGTCGGCGACCTCGCCGGTCAGACGCCGGGCTTCACCGGCGCCGACCTCGCCAACCTCGTCAACGAGGCCGCGCTGCTCGCCGCCCGTACCGGCAAGCGCGAGATCGGCCAGCACGAGCTCGAGGAAGGCATCATGCGCGTCATCGCCGGCCCGGAGAAGAAGACCCGGGTCATGAGCGAGAAGGAGCGTCGCATCACCGCCTACCACGAGATGGGCCACGCGCTGGTCGGCCACCACCTCGAGCATTCCGACCCGGTCCACAAGATCTCGGTCATCGGCCGCGGCCAGGCGCTCGGCTACACGATCTCGATGCCGCAGGAGGATCGCTTCCTCACGACGCGCGCAGAGCTCACCGACTCGATGGCGATGACGCTCGGCGGCCGCGCCGCCGAGGAGATCGTCTTCAGCGAGATCACGACCGGCGCTTCGAACGACCTCGAGAAGGTCACGGCAACCGCCAAGGCGATGGTCATGCGCTACGGCATGAGCGAGCGCCTCGGGCCGCGCGTCTTCGGTCACGACCATTCGCAGCCGTTCCTGGGCCGCGAGTACTCCTCCGAGCCGGACTACTCCGACGAGATCGCCCGCGAGATCGACGACGAGATCCGCCGCGTCGTTGAGGCTGCGCACCAGGCTGCACGCGACATCCTCACCGAGCACCGCGAGACGCTGACGACGATCTCGGAGATCCTCGTCCGTCGCGAGACGATCGAGAAGGCCGAGTTCGAGGCCCTCGTCGAGGGCAAGGCCGAGGAGGACGTGTTCCCGGAGGAGGCGCCGCAGCTGCCGCCGCCGCCGGCATCGGCCGACAAGCCGGGTCAGAAGGCACCGCGCACGCTGCCGCGCCCGGGTCTCGCCGGTGGCGTCGAGACGCGCGCCGACGAGCAGCGCAAGCCCGAGCTGTAGGACGCGCCGCTCCGCCCTGCCGCCCACCGGCGGTCGGCCGGGTAGCGTGCGGCGCGATGTCGCACCACCTCCCCGATCCGATCGTCATGGGGGTCGTCAACGTCACGCCCGACTCCTTCTCCGACGGCGGCGAGTGGCTCGACCCGGCGGCCGCCGTCAGCCACGGGCTCGCGCTCGTCGCGCAGGGCGCGGCAATCCTCGACATCGGCGGCGAGTCGACGCGGCCCGGCGCTGAGCCGGTCAGCGAGCGCGAGGAGCTGCGCCGCGTCCTGCCCGTGCTCGAGGGGCTCGCGGAAGCGGGGGCGCGGCTGTCGATCGACACGTCGAAGGCAGCGGTCGCGGCCGCAGCGCTCGATGCCGGCGCCACGATCGTCAACGACGTCACCGCGCTGCGCGGCGACCCGCGGATGGCGGCGCTCGTCGCCGAGCGCGGCTGCGACGTCTGCCTCATGCACATGCTCGGCGAGCCGCGCACGATGCAGCGCGACCCGCGCTACGACGACGTCGTCGCCGACGTGAAGGCCTTTCTCGCGGCGCGGCGGGCCTTCGCGGTCAACGCCGGGATCGCGCCGGAGCGCATCTGGCTGGACCCCGGGATCGGCTTTGGCAAGACGATCGACCACAACCTCGAGCTGCTCGCGCGCCTGGACGAGATCGTCGCGCTCGGGCGGCCGGTCGTCGTCGGCACCTCGCGCAAGACGTTTCTCGGCACGATCACCGGCCGCGCCGACGCCGGTGACCGTGTGCCGGGCACGATCGCCACCAGCGTGCTCGCGCTCGCACGCGGGGCCCGCATCTTTCGTGTCCACGACGTCGCACCGGCGCGCGATGCCCTGCTGGTGGCGGCTGCTACGTTGCGCGGGCGATGGGTTCCGCAGACGACGACCTCGACGACGACGACCTCGACGACGACTTCGACGACGAGGACACGGGCGTCCAGACCGTTGTGACGGTCGAGGTCAACGGCCTCTCGCTCTTCACCCACCACGGTGTGACGGCGGCCGAGCGTGAGGTGGGCCAGCGGCTGATCCTCGACATCCGGCTGGAGCTCGGCGAGTCCGATGCCACGGTGACCGACCGGCTGGAGGACACGGTCGACTACGGGCGCGTGTGCGAGGTGGCTGCGTTGGTTGCGACCCAGCGCTCGGACAAGACGCTCGAGCGGTTGTGTGCGGCGATCGCGGATCGGTTGATCAAGGATTTCGATGCGCAGGCGGTGTCGGTCAAGGCCTCCAAGCCCGAGCCTCCGATTCCGTTGTCTGTCGAGGATGTTTCGGTTGAGGTCTGGCGGGAGTTGGGGGAAGTGGACGACTAGTGCTGCACTAGGACGTCTGTGGTGCGGATGCAGATCGGTTATCTGGGGTTGGGGTCGAATGTCGGCGACCGGCGCGGCAATCTGGAGGCTGCTGTCGGGGCGCTGCCGGCGCATGGGGTGGAGGTTGTCGCGAGCTCTTCGACGTACGACACGGACCCGGTCGGAGAGATTCTGGATCAGCCGACGTTCTTGAATGCGTGCCTGCGCGTGGAAACGGCGTTAGATCCTGAGGCGCTGCTGGTTGCCTGCAAGGCCGTCGAGCGCGAGCTCGGTCGCGCGGCGGGTGGCCCGCGCCATGGACCGCGCCCGATCGACGTCGACCTGCTGCTGCTCGGCGACGTCTCGTTCCAGTCGCCGCGGCTGACGCTGCCGCACGAGCAGGTGCTGGCGCGGCGCTTCGTCCTGATCCCGTTGCTGGAGCTCGACTTCGGCCTCACGACCCCGTCGGGCGCGCGGCTCTCCGACGCGCTCGCGGTCCTGCCGGTCGACGAAGGCGTGCACCGCGCTGGGCCGCCGCTAGCCTTGGTCGCGTGAGCGGCCACGACAGGGACGCGTCGGCCAACGGCGACGCCGACGGCAACGGCGACGGGTTGCGGCGCCGCAGCCCGGCCGAGGAGGCGCGCACGCTCGTCTCCTCGATGACGGTGGGCTACCTCGCGACCGTCGGTGAGGACGGCAGCCCGTGGTGCTCGCTCGTCGTCTATGGCCCGACGGCCGACGGCAACCCCGTGCTGCTCGTCTCGACGATGGCCGAGCACGGGCGAAATCTCCTGCACGATCAGCGCGCGAGCCTCGCGCTCAACGACCCCACGGCGCCGGGCGACCCGCTCGACCGGCCGCGCATCACCCTGGCCGGCGTCGCCGTGCAACCGCAGGGCGACCGCCGCCAGGAGGCGCTCGACGCCCACGTCGCGGCGATCCCCGGTGCGATGCTCTATGCCGGCTGGGATGACTTCACGCTGTGGGAGCTCGACGTGCAGCGCGTGCGCTGGGTCGGTGGCTTCGCCGTCATGGACACGGTCAGCGCCGAGAACTACCGCGCGGCCGAGTCCGACCCGGTGCAGCCGGTCGCGGCCAAGTCGATCGCGCACCTCAACAAGGACCACAGCGACGCGCTGCTGGCGATCGCCCGCGAGCTCGGCGGCACACGCGGCGCCGTTTCGGTGTACTGCACCGGGATCGACCGCTACGGGATCGACCTCAGCTGCACGGGCGCCGGCCAGTCGGCCGCCGCGCGCGTGCTTTTCGACGAGCCGCTCCAGAAGGCCGCCGACGTGCGGCCCGCGACGGTGGCGCTCGCCGAACGAGCGCGCGAGCTGCAGGCGCGCTTCGCCGAGTAGGAAGCGGGGCGGCGTGCTGTTCGAGGAGCTCGTCGCGCAGGTCGGCGAGGAGCGCTACAGCCGCGCCTGTGAGATCGCCTGGAGCACGGGAGCGGGCACCGGGCGCTGCAGCGCGCAGCGGTCATGGCCCGGCGACCTCGAGCTCGTTCCGCACGAGTTCGCCGATGCCTGGTGGCATGACGACGAGCCGCTCCTCGAGCGCCTGCAGATGGGCCTGCGGCTGTATCGCGATATGCCCTGCTATGCGAGCACGATGGAGCTCAAGAGCTTCTACGAGCATTTCGGCACCGAGGAAAAGCTCGTGCTGTGGGAGGCGCTGCGTGCGGTGCTCGACTCCGACGACGATCGGCTCGCCGACCCGATGACCTACGCGCTGTGGGTGGACTTCTTCGAGGACGTGAGGACCGTCGAGGAGGCCTGGCACGAGACGACCCGGCGCGACCGCGAGCCGTGGGGCGCGTGATGCGGGTCCTGGATGTCGCGGGACCTGTGCCGTGGGCGTCGAAGGACGAGCTGTTCGCGGCTCTGGTGGGCGAGCGGCCTTTTCACCACGCGAGCCAGTCGGCCGGCAGCGTGCCGACCGGGACCTCACCGGGGAAGTCGGGGAACAGCGCCATCGCGAGCGCCTCGCAGGGCCTACCCGCGAGCAGCGGGCGCACGTCGCCGATCGTCGCCAGCAGTCGCACGGAAGACCCGATCTGCAGATCGGCCGCGTTGGGCTCCTTGGCTCCGTTGAGCACGCCGTCGAGGATCCACCCGTCGATGCGGTCCAGGTGGCCTGGCAGCGCGTTCAGGTCGTCGCGCGCGCTCTTGTCGGAGGCCTCGTTCAGCCGGCGTTCGACAGCGGTGATGGCCGGCGCGACGAGCCGCACCACGGGGCGCGGGATACGCGGCAGCTGAGACGCCTCCTGATAGCTCGGGATTGCGCCCGGGCAGCGCCCGAGCGTCACCCAGGCGAGGCGACGTACGAGCGCTTGCAACGTCAGTTCGCCCCAGAGCTCGGCCTCCAGGACAGCGGCCCGCGCCTGAGCGTTGCCGGGCAGCAACCGCGGATCGGCGACCAGCTCGTCCAGGCGCCGCAGGATCGCGCGGGAGTTGATGACCTTCTCGCCGCCGTCGAGTTTCAGCCCCGGGACCGTGCGCTCCCCGAAACGCAGCCTCTGCAGCGGCGCGTGCGCGGGAATCATCAGCTCCACGGTCTTGTACGGGATGCCCTTGAGCTGTAGCGCCTTCTTGACGGTCTCGCAGGGGTGCGAGGAGTGGACGACGTACAGCTTGTGCACGCGCAGAGCATAAGCTCGCAGCCATGCTCCTCGCCGTCGATGTCGGCAACACGCAGACGCATTTCGGCACCTTTCGCGGCGACGATCTCGTCGAGCACTGGCGCTTTGCGACGATCACCGAGTCCACCGCGGACGAGATCGGGGCGGTCCTGCGCAACCTGCTCGAGCTGCGCGGCATCGGCCTTGCGGACATCAGCGCGTCGATCGTGTCCTCGACGGTGCCGGCGCTTGCGCCGCAGTGGCTGGCGATGGGCAAGCGCTACCTGGGCCACGAGATGCTCAACGTCGGCCCCGGGCTCAAGACCGGCATGGCGCTGCGCTACGACAACCCACGCGAGATCGGCGCTGATCGGCTCGCCAACGCCGTCGCGATTCGCGAGCGCTTCGGCGGACCGGCGATCTGCGTCGACTTCGGGACGTCCGTGAACTTCGACATCGTCGGCCCGGACGGCGACTTCCTCGGCGGCGTGCTCGTGCCGGGCGTCGAGATCTCGCTCGCAGCGTTGACCTCACGCGGCGCGAAGCTGCCGAGCATCGACCTCGAGCCACCGCGCACGCTGATCGGCAAGTCGACCGTCGACGCGATCCGCTCGGGCGTCGTCTTCGGCTTCGCGGGTGCGATCGACGGCATCCTGCGGCGCCTGCTCGACGAGCTCGGCGAGGAGACCGACGTCATCGCCACGGGCGGGCTCGCCGGCGCGATCGTCCCGTTCACGGAACTCATCGACGAGGTCGACGACCTGCTGACGCTGACGGGACTGCGGCTGCTGTACGAGCGCAACAGCTGACGGCTCGTTGTGGCGTTCCGCGCCGTTGCGTGTGGCGGGTCCGGCGCGGCAGAACTGCATCGATGAAGGGATGGGTTCGAACCCGCCCGGTTATCGAGGGACGTCGCTGCGTCCGGAGCGTGTCGCGAAAGTGTTCGCATAGAGCAGTCATGCGACCCGCTTGCCGCCTGGGCGGTCCGCACGCCGGAGGGTGTCGCGAACGTGTTCGCATAGAGCAGTCGTGCGACCCGCTCCCGTCGGACCGGCGCGGCGCTCGCTCCCCTCCTGTATCGATGCCGTTCAGCGGGCGTTCGCGCCGCACGAAGCGCAACGCACAGAACACCCGAACCCGGCCTACCATGCAACAACCCCATGCCCCGCACCCTCAACGACCCCTGGAAGCTCGCGCACCTCGACGTCCCCAACCGCGTCGTGCTCGCGCCGCTGGCCGGGATCGGCAACTGGTTCGTGCGCCTGCAGGCCAAACGCTACGGGGCGGGGATGGTCGTCTCGGAGATGGTCTCGAGCTTCGGGATCCACTACGGCAACGAGAAGACGACGACCGAGATGTTGCGCATCGAACCTGCGGAGCTCCCAGGCGGCCCCGTCGCGATCCAGCTCTTCGGACAGGAACCCGACGTCATGCGCAGCGCCGCGGCGACCGTGGCAAGGGACACGACGGCCGACATCATCGACCTGAACATGGGCTGCCCCGTCCCGAAGGTCTGCAAGACCGGCGCCGGCGCCGCGCTGATCGACGATCCCGATCTCGCCGTCGCCGTCGCGCGCGCTGCCCGTGAAGGCTCGGGCCTGCCCGTCACCGTGAAGATCCGCAGCGGCCGCCGCGCCGGTGCGCGCGACGGCTTCGACCTCGCGCACCGGCTCGTCGACGAGGCCGGCGTCGCGGCGATCGGCTTTCACCCGCGCTCGGCGCAGGTGCACCACAAGGGCGTGCCCGACCTCGACCTGGCCCGCGAGCTCGTCCAGACGCTCGACGCGCCGGTGATCCTCAGCGGCGGGATGAACGACCCCGACTCCATCCGTCACGCGTTCGAGCACACGGGCTGCGAGGCGGTCATGCTCGCCCGCGGCGCGCTCGGCAACCCGTGGCTGTTCGCGCGCCTGCTTGGCACGCGCGACGAGGAGCCGACGACCGCCGAGGTGCTCGACGAGCTCGAATGGGTCATGCAGCGTGCCGTCGAGCATCTCGGGGAGCGGCGGGCCGGGCGTTATCTGCGCAAGTTCTATCCGTGGTACGTCGAGCGGATCGGCGGCTCAAAGGCGCTGCAGGGGGCGCTTCAGGCCACGGATACGGTCGCCGACGCACGGGCTGTGCTCGCCACGGTGGACGCCCTTTCGGCCGCTGCTTGACGCGCTGCTACCATGCGGCGTCGCCTGCGCAGCCGCGCGCTGCATCCACCCCGCCCAGAGCGGGTTTTTCTATCCAAATGAGACCATGCCCAGGGACGTAATCCTCACAGCCGACGGACTGGAGAAGCTCAAGACCGAGCTGGCTCTCCTGCAGGGCGACAAGCGCCGCGAAGTCGCCCAGCGCATCAAGGAAGCGCGCGAGTTCGGTGACATCACCGAGAACTCCGAGTACGACGACGCCAAGAACGAGCAGGCCATGCTCGAGGCGCGAATCGCCCAGGTCGAGGAGCGTCTGCGCTCGGCGCAGGTCGTCGACGCCAAGGACGTCTCGACCGACTTCGTGCAGGTCGGCTCGGTCGTCAACGTCAAGAACGAGGCGAACGGCAAGTCGCAGAAGTTCACCATCGTCGGCTCCCCCGAGGCCAAGCCGCCCGAGCGGCTGTCCTACGAGTCCCCGGTCGGCAAGGCGCTGCTGGGCCACAAGCGCAATGACGTCGTCGACGTCCCGCTGCCCAACGGCAAGAGCGTCCAGTACAAGATCACCAAGATCGACGTCGGGCTCTAGTGTCGTGAGGCACTAGCGCCCGGGCTCAGCCACCAACGCTCTAGGCTGAACCGCGATGGCCGACGAGCTGCTCGCCGTCAGGCGCGCGAAGCTTGACAGGCTCCGCGCCGACGGCATCGATCCCTTTCCGCACGAGTTCCCCGGCGTCGAGCGGGTGGCCGACGTGCTGGCCACGCACGAGGCGCTCGAGGCCGGCGAGGAGACCGAGGTCTCACACCGTGTGGCCGGCCGCCTCGCCGCCCGCCGCAGCCAGGGAAAGATGGCCTTCCTCGACCTCGTCGACCGGTCGGGGCGCCTGCAGCTCATGGTCCGGCAGAACGTGCTCGGCCCTGAGGCCTGGGAGCGCCTCACGTCACAGGTCGATCTCGGCGACATCATCGGAGTCGACGGCAACGCGCTGCGCACGAGGATGGGCGAGATCTCGCTGAAGGTCGATTCGCTCACCGTCCTCGCAAAGTCCCTGCGCCCACCGCCCGAGAAGCATCACGGCCTGCAGGACGTCGAGACGCGCTATCGCCGCCGCGAGCTCGACCTGATGGCCAATGAGGAGGCACGCGAGCTGTTCATCGCCCGTGCCAAGGTCATCACCGCCGTTCGCCGCGCGCTGGACGACGACGGATTCATCGAGGTCGAGACGCCGATCCTGCAGCCGCTCTACGGCGGCGCGCTCGCACGCCCGTTCACGACGCACCACAACGCGCTGGACCGCACGCTGTACCTGCGCATCGCCACCGAGCTCTACCTCAAGCGCTGCATCGTCGGCGGCCTCGAGCGCGTCTACGAGCTCGGCAAGGACTTCCGCAACGAGGGGCTGTCGACAAAGCACAACCCGGAATTCACGATGGTTGAGTTTTACGAGGCCTATGCCGATTACAACAATGTGGCTGACCGCCTCGAATCTCTCGTGCGGTCCGTCGTGGCCCAAGTCGGGTCGACCGGTGAGATCGACTTCGAGCAGCCGTGGCGGCGGGTCACGCTGCGCGACGCCATCCGCGACGCGACCGGCATCGACTTCAGATCGCACGCCGATCAGGAGAGCCTCGCCGCCGCGATCGCAGATCGCATGCCGACCGAGGGCCGCACGTGGCCACAGCTCGTCGACGACCTCCTGTCGCGGTACGTCGAACCCGATCTGCAGCAGCCGACCTTCCTCATGGATTATCCCGTCGAGCTGTCCCCCTTCGCCAAGGCGCACCGGTCAGAGGCGGGCCTCGTCGAGCGCTGGGAGGCGTTCTGCGGCGGCGTTGAGATCGCCAATGCGTTCACCGAGCTCAACGACCCCGACGAGCAACGCGCCAGGTTCGAGTCCCAGGCGCGCCTCGCGGCCGAAGGTGACGAGGAGGCGGCACCCTACGACGAGGTCTTCGTGCAGGCATTGGAACACGGAATGCCGCCGACCGGCGGGGTCGGATTGGGTATAGACCGACTCGTCATGGCACTGCGAGACCAATCGTCTATCCGCGAAGTCGTACTTTTTCCAGCGATGCGTGACTGATGTCCGCGCGATGCAACATCTGGGCAGCTGAGGCGTTGGTAGACTGCCCTATGTCCGCGCCCTCTGTCCCCGACCCTCATCCATTTCGCTTGCGGAGCCGAAAGGATGGACACGTCGGGCAATTTGCCGTTCTTGAAGAAGCACATCCGGACCACAGTATGAACCGAGGCTAGAGGCCCCGCCCCAGCAGGAAGGATCAAGCAGCATGTTCGAGCGATTTACAGAGCGAGCCCGTCAGGTGGTCGTTCTCGCGCAGGAAGAAGCGCGCACGCTCAAGCACAACTACATCGGGACCGAGCACATCCTGCTCGGCCTCCTCCGCGAGGAGGAAGGTCTCGCTGCGCGGGTTCTCGAGAGCCTCGACATCACCGTCGAGCGTGTGCGTGCACAGGTCGTCCGGATCGTCGGATCGGGTGAGGAGGTCACCTCCGGCCAGATTCCCTTCACGCCCCGGGCGAAGAAGGTTCTCGAGCTGGCGCTGCGCGAGGCGCTGAGCCTCGGGCACAACTACATCGGGACCGAGCACATCCTGCTTGGCCTCGTGCGTGAGAACGAGGGCGTTGCCGCCCGGATCCTGCTCGACTTCGACGCGGACTCCGAGAAGATCCGCAACGAGGTCATCCGCATGCTGTCGGGCCCCGGTGGGCGCCGTCAGGGCGCGGGCGCGGGCGCCGGCGCGAGTGGCGCTTCGGGCACGAGCTCGTCGGGCGAGGGCAAGAAGTCCTCCAAGCTGCTCGACCAGTTCGGCCGCAACCTCACCAAGCTCGCCGAGGAGGGCAAGCTCGACCCCGTCGTCGGGCGTGCCACCGAGATCGAGCGGATCATGCAGATCCTCTCGCGGCGTACGAAGAACAACCCGGTGCTCGTCGGTGAGCCTGGCGTCGGCAAGACCGCCGTCGTCGAGGGCCTCGCTCAGCGCATCACGACCTCCGACGTGCCGGAACTGCTGAAGGGCAAGCAGATCTACACGCTGGACCTGGCGGCCCTCGTGGCCGGGTCGAAGTACCGCGGTGAGTTCGAGGAGCGCCTCAAGAAGGTGATGAAGGAGATCACCCAGCGCGGTGACATCGTCCTGTTCATCGACGAGCTCCACAACCTCGTCGGCGCCGGTGCGGCCGAGGGCGCGATCGACGCTGCTTCGATCCTGAAGCCGGCGCTCGCTCGCGGCGAGCTGCAGACGATCGGCGCGACCACGCTCGAGGAGTACCGCAAGTACCTCGAGCGCGACTCCGCGCTGGAGCGGCGCTTCCAGCAGATCCGCGTGGACCAGCCGACCACCGAGGAGACCGTTCAGATCCTCAAGGGCCTGCGCGACCGCTACGAGCAGCACCCCAAGGTGCGCATCACCGACGAGGCTCTCGAGGCCGCGGCGGAGCTCGCCGACCGCTACATCTCCGATCGATTCCTGCCCGACAAGGCGATCGACCTCATCGACGAGGCCGCGTCACGCATGCGGATCAAGTCGATGACCTCCCCGCCCGTGTACCGGGACCTCGAGGAGGAGATCGAGACGACGCGGCGCGAGAAGGAAGCCGCGATCGAGG
>DATLNO010000008.1:0-2381 GCA_035536715.1 Solirubrobacteraceae bacterium | reverse complement strand
GCCCGGGCTGCGCGAGGGCTGGTGGAACTGGGGCGGGATCACGCGTCCGGTTTCGCTCGTCGCGCGCGGGCCCGTCGTGATGCACGACCCGGGCCTGCTGCCGCGGCGCGTCTGCGTCGAGTCCGCGTGCGCGTGGAACGTGCTCGTCGACGGCTGGGTCGAGAACACCACCCGCGCGGTCCAGTCACCCGCCGTGTCCGTTCGGCTGCAGGCGCCCGACGGCACCGTCTCGCAGGGCAGCGCGACCTCGCGCCCGTTGCAGCCCGGCGAGCGCGTGCGCGTGCGCTTCGCCGTCCCCGTCGCAGGGAAACCGACGCTGTGGTCGCCCGAGAGCCCTGACCTCTATGCGGGAACGATCTCGACCCGCGCCGGCGGACAGGCAGTGCAGATCGATCGCCGCCGGATCGGCCTGCGCACCGTCGAGGTCGTCGACGGGATGCTGCGCCTCAACGGGCGCGTGCTCGACCTGCGCGGCGCGTCGGTGCAGGAGGACATCCCGGGCCGCGGGCCGGCACTGACCGACGCCGACATCGACACCACCGTCGACGAGCTCAAGGCGCTCGGCGCCAACGTGACGCGGGCGCACTACCTGCTCGACCAGCGGCTGCTGGACCGGCTCGACAAGGCGGGCATCCTGGTCTGGGCGCAGTCCCCCGTCTATCACCGTGACAAGCAGCTGCGCACGCCGGGCCAGCGCTCCTACGAGCTCGACGTCGTGCGCAAGACGATCCTCGAGGCGCGCAACCACCCGTCGGTCATCACCCATTCCGTCGCGAACGAGCTCACCGCACTTCCCGACGAGCACCGCACATCGGAGGTCTGGATGCGCAACGCGGCGGCGATGGCGCGCGATCTGGACCCGACGCTCCCGGTCACGATCGACATCCTCTCCTACCCCGGAATCGCGCGGCAGCGGACCTACGACGTCTTCGACATGCTCGGGATCAACTCGTACTATGGCTGGTACGAGGGCAAGGCCAATCGCTCGACGGCGGACATCGACGACCTCGCGCCATACCTGCGCGCGATGCGCGACAAGTACCCCGGCAAGGCGCTCGTGATCACCGAGTTCGGCGCCGAGGCGACCGAGCCCGGGCCCGCCGATGTCAAGCAGACCTACGCCTTCCAGACGCAGTACCTCAAGCGCAACCTCGACATCATCGACCGGCTGGGCTTCATGGGCGGCGCGATCTACTGGACCGCGCGCGAGTTCGCGGTCAAGCCGAACTGGGACGGCGGCGCGCACCCACCGGAGCGCGACTCGATTCACAACAAGGCGCTGATCTCCTACGACGGCAAGATCAAGCCGGCGTTCACGGCCGCCCAGGAGGCGTTCAAGGCGACGCCGCTGTACCGCAACGATCCCGCGGCCGTGGTGCGCGCGGAGCTGTCTGCCTCGCCCGCGCTGATTGCGCGAGCGCTGTTGTTCGTCGGCGCGCTCGGCTTCATCCTCGCGCTGCTCGCGCTCGACGCCTGGTGCCTGCGCGACATCTGGCGCGCGTGGCGACCGCGGGGCGAGGGGCAGGTCGTCGAGCTGCCGACGCGGCGGGTGGCGTAGCTCAGCGGTTCTGGTCCTGCGCCGTGCGTGCGTCGATCGCCGCGCGGATCTGGCTGGCTACCGCGGGCATCTCGCGCTCGAGGACCCGGACGTCGTGGCCCAGAAGGACAGCCAGCTTCATCGGTGACGTGGCGACCACAGTGGAGGTGCGGCGGCGGCTGTCGTCCAGCAACGCGATCTCGCCGAAGAAGTCGCCGGGGCCGAGATCCGCGATCGGGGTGCCGTCCTGACTGCACGACGCCGTACCGTCCTCGATCAGGAAGAGCTCGTATGCGAGCTCGCCCTCGCTGGCCAGCGTGTGACCGGACTCGACCTCGACCTCGTCGATCAGCGGCGCCACGCGCTTGCGCTCACGCTTGCTGAGCTCCGAGAACAGCGGCAGATGCTGCAGGCGACCTTCGTCCACGGCCTCGCGAGGCTATGGCGCGGAGGGGACGCGGTCAAGCGCTGAGCGCCAGTTGCCGCCCGCTCGCATGAGCGGCAACGCGCCAACTCCTGAGGAAGGTCCGTGGCGGAGCCCGCGTGGCACGCGTTCCTGCGCCAGTTCCCATCCACCGTCCTTCCTCAAGGAGATCGACCATGTTCCGCAATCGCCTCGCCACCACCGCCCTCACCGCCGCCATCGCGCTCGTGCCGGCTACTGCGCTGGTCACCGCCGCAGCCGCCGCAGCACCCACTTCACCGACGCACTCGCCGGTGGTCTACGGGATCTGCGCGAAGAGCGCTGTCGTCACGAAGACGCCCGGCAAGGGCATCCTCGGCAACCTCGTCCAGGGGCAGACGATCAAGGTCAAGCGTGTCAGCCCGTCGGGCCTCTACGCGT
>DATLNO010000007.1:0-10227 GCA_035536715.1 Solirubrobacteraceae bacterium | reverse complement strand
GAGCGGCGCCGCGAGCGAGCGGCCCGTCGACGTCCAGGCCCGCGGCGGCGATCGCGGCGGCCAGCGCCGAGCCCAGGCGACCTGCGCCGACGACCGCGACGCGGCTCGGTCGGGCGGACAGCATCGAATGCGAATCCTCGGTCATGTCGGTCCAGTCCTCGGGGAGGTACCGGTCGCGTTCTGTGAGTCAGCGCGTGCCCTGGGGCGCGTGCAGACAGGACTCTAGCCGACGCCGCCGGTCCGACTACGATCGACGCGTGTCAACGAGCGCAGAGCGCCGCGAGGAGCTCACCTCGGTCTTCCGCGAGGCGCGCGGCTGCACCCGCTGCGCGCAGCTTGCGAGCACGCGCACGCAGGTCGTCTTCGGCTCCGGCAACGCCGACGCGGACCTGATGTTCGTCGGCGAGGCGCCGGGAGCCAAGGAGGACGAGCAGGGCATCCCGTTCGTCGGCGCGGCCGGCAAGCTGCTCGACGAGCTGCTGGCGGGCGTGGGTCTCTCGCGCGGGGACGTGTTCATCGCGAACACGTTGAAATGCCGCCCTCCCGGCAATCGCGACCCGCAGCCGGCCGAGATCGACAACTGCCAGGACTACCTCATGCGCCAGGTCGAGCTGATCCAGCCGCGCGTGATCTGCACGCTGGGCAACTTCTCGACGAAGCTGCTGCGTGGCGATCCGACGGGCATCTCAAAATTGCACGGCCAGGCCGAGATCCGCGTGGTCGGCGCGCGTGCGGTGCGGCTGTACCCGCTCTTTCATCCGGCGGCGGCGCTCTACACGCGCTCGCTGCTCGAGACGCTGCAGGCGGACTTCGCGCGGCTGCCGGGCCTGCTCGAGCTGCCCGCGCCCGAGCAGCCCGAGCGAGAGCCCGAACCGGAGCTGGAGGCGGTCGTGCCCGAACTGCAGTCGGCCCCTGCCGCGCCGCCCGCGCTCGCGCACCCGAGTACCGATGCCGCGCCGGAGCCCATCGGACGCGTGGAGCCCGACGACCGTCAGCTCGGGTTGTTCTGACCTGAGGCGGCTAGGAGTCTGTCGGGAACGTCCTCGACTGGGTGGTCCGGATGGGCCGCATCCGGCTTCGAGGACGGCTTTGACAGGCTCCTCGGTGTACGTCCTGAGCACGTTGTTCATCCGGCGCGGGTTCGGGCCGCGTCCGTCGTCCAGTTGCGGTGATCGTGACGCGTCGCGCGCGATATCCGCACCTTCCGCGTCGGGAGCGTTCGCCGTGCCGTGATCCTGATGCGCCAGGTGCGATATCCGCACCCAGCGCGTCATCGATGCTGATCATTCACGCCGCGCACCCTCCCCGCGCACAGAGCCACCACCGCCGACCAGCCACGTGGACAACTGCTGGTCTCACACCTAGGCGCGCACCGCGCTGGAGCGCAGTGCGGGCAGCACCTTCTCGCCGTACGTGCGAATCGAACCGAACGGGTCGGCGCGTCCGATGAGCTGCAGGCAGATGACGGTCGCGCTCGCGCGTTGCATCTCGCGGATGCGCTCGACGTGCTCGTCGGGGTCGGCGGAGATGAGGAAGCCCTCACGCGCAAACTCCTCGTCGCTCATCTGGACGTCGGCGCGGCGCTGCATGTCGTCCTGGTCGGCGATGTCCTCGACGTAGACCTCGGGCAGCTGCGTCGGCTTCCAGCGTCGCGCGCCCTCGATTGCCGCGCGCTCGTTGTCGGCCCACGCAAAGCCGGCGTGGAAGATGATCTCCCCCGGCTCGCGGCCGAACTCCTCGCACGCCTCGCGGTAGGCCTCCACGATCTCCGGCGCCTGCTCAGGGTCGCCGAGCGTCCACAGGCCGTCGCCATAGCGCGCCGCGAGCTGTGCCGATAGAGGGCCGAACGCCGAGACATACAGCTTCGGCCGGGTCTTGGCGCGCGTCCAGAGCTTGGCCTCCTTGAGCTTGAACCAGCCGGCATCCATCGTCACTGTCTCGCCGTTCCACAGGCGCGTGATCGCCTCGAGGCCGGTCTCCAGGCGCCAGCGCTGCTCCTCGTACGGCGGCCAGTCCATCCCCAGCGGCGTCTCGTTGACGGACTCGCCCGACCCGGCGCCGAGGAACACGCGGCCTGGGTAGAGCTCCTCGAGCGTCATGAACGCCTGCGCGACCAGCCCCGGGTGGTAGTGGTGGACGATGGGGGTGACGCCGGTCCCGATCATGCTCTGCGTCACCTGGCCGAGCGCGCCGAGATACACCCAGGCCTGACTCGCCTCACCGTCAGGGAACCAAGGGGCGAAGTGGTCCGACGTGCCCAGGCCATCGAAGCCCGCGCGCTCGGCGGCCTTCGCCTGCTCGAGCATCTCCGTCGGCGTGAACTCCTCCGTGGAGGTCGCAAACCAGTACTGCATCGGGTGGCTCCTTCCGTCCGGGGTCACAGCCGATGGGGCTACCCGCTAGAGCCGGTGGCTGCGCGTTGGTGTGACTCGGGCGCTGAGCTGGCACCTCGGGCGACGGCGATGCAGTTCACGAGCGCGAGCGCGGCCGCTCGGCGTGGCTGCAACCACCCGCGCCGACGCGCGCCCTACTCCGCCGGCTTCAGGTCCAGCGCGGCGGAGTTGATGCAATAACGCTGGCCGCTCGCGCCCGGGCCGTCGGGGAAGACATGGCCGAGGTGGCCGCCGCACTGGCTGCACAGGACCTCCGTACGGCGCATGAACAGGCTCTTGTCCTCGCGCAGCGTGACGGCCGCGGCGACCGCCGGGTCCGTGAAGCTCGGCCAGCCGGTGCCGGAGTCGAACTTCGTGTCGGAGGAGAACAGCTCGGCGCCGCAGCCGGCGCAGGTGTACATGCCGTTGGCCTTCTCGTTGACGAACTGGCCGGTGAAGGCGCGCTCGGTGCCGGCCTTGCGCAGCACCTCGTACTGCTCGGGCGTCAGCTCGGCACGCCACTCCTCGTCGGTCTTCTTGATGGGGGCGTCGATCGGAGAGTGCTTCATGCCCTAAATGTAGTCAGGCGGCCCGGCGTGTTACGGAGCCTGGCGCCTCAACCTGCCCCGCGCCATGCGGCGGGTGAAGTACGCGAGCTGCGCGAGCTGGGCGATCGCGTCGAGGACGCGCTCGCCGTGGGTGAGATCGGCACGCACGTACTCCGCAAGGGCGCCATCCCGGTCGTAGTAGCGCCACGCACGCGAGATGCCGATCGAGCGCAGCAGCGCCGCGGTGAGCGGCGGCGCCGCGAAGGCACCGTGCACGAACAGCAGCCCGCCCGGCGCCACCCGCCCGGGCCAGCGCGAGAAGAGCTCCGCGGCAACGCTGTACGGCGCCGCCGGGCCGATGAAGAGCAGGTCGATCGATCCCTCGACGCCGGCGACCTCACCCGTGCCGACGACAAGCACCTCGACATCGGCGCCGGCTCCACGGCGGATCGCCGCGAGCGCCTCGTCGGGCACGCTGCCGGTCATGACGATCCGCGCAGGCGGGTCGAGGACGCGCGCGCAGGCCTCCAGACGGTCGGCCTGAGCGGAGCTGAACACGCCGCGACGCTACCGCAGGACGCGCGCGCGAGAAGCGTGGTCGCTCTTTGCGTGATTGGGCCAGCCGCGCGCCGTTACAGCCACTAGAGTGCCCGACGTGCCGCCGGTCTCTCGCCGCCTCGTCGCTGCGCTGCTCGCCGCAGCAGTGCTCTGCCTGCCCGCGGCGGCGTCCGCGCAGACCTCGACGATCCCCGAGGAGGGCGCCGGCGTCTCGACGACGCCGCCGGTCCCACTCGACGGGGAGAGCTCGAAGCGCAGCCCCGCCGCCGAGCTGCCGAACACCGGCGCCGACGCGCGCATGCTCTTCCTCGCCGGCCTTGCGCTGACGCTCATCGGCTTCGGGCTGCGGCTGCGCACCGTCGATGCCGACCTGTATTGAGCCTGAATCGAACGATCCTGACGGTCGCCAGGTTCGATCGATCCAGGCTGAAACGTCCGCGCCCGACGAGACCGAGGCGCTCGCCGCGCAACTCGCCAGTCGACTGCGGCCAGGCGATGTCGTGCTCGTCTCGGGCGAGCTCGGCGCCGGCAAGACGACGTTCGTGCGCGGGGCCTGCCGCGCCCTGGGGGTCTGCGGGCCGGTGACGTCCCCGACGTTCACGATCGCGCGCCGCTACGACGGCGACGTGCCGATCTCGCACCTCGACCTCTACCGCCTCGAGGATCTCGCCGACGAGGACCCGGCGCTGCTGGCCGACGAGTTGGCGGAGGACCGCGTCGCGTTCGTCGAATGGCCGGAGGTCGGTGCTCCGGTGGGCCTGGATCCCGAACGTGTCGCCGCGCGAGTGTCGCTGGAGCATCGCGGCGGTGATCGGCGGCTCGTACGAGTGCAGCCGTGATCGTCCTCGGCTTCGACACCGCGACCCCGGCAACGGCGGTCGCGCTGCTCGACGATGCGGGGCGGGCGGGCGCGGATCTCGCCGAACGGCGCCACGAGCCGGCCGGGGGCGAGCGGCCGGGGCACGCCTCGCAGCTGCTCGTGCTGGCTGCGCAGTTGCTCGGCGAGGCCGGTGTGGCATTCACCGACGTCGATCGGATCGCGGTCGGCCTCGGACCCGGCACATTCACCGGACTGCGAATCGGCGTCTCGACGGCGCGCGCGCTGGCGCAGTCGACGGGGGCCGAGCTCGTTGGGATCTCCACGCTGCGCGCGCTCGCCATCGAGGCCGAGCCGACGGCTGGGTGGGCGGGGGCGGATTTCGGCGTGCTGGCGGTGATCGACGCGCGCCGCGGCGAGGCGTTCTCTGCGGGCTGGCGTGGCGGCCGGCGTGTCCTCGAGCAGTCCGCGCTTGCCCCCGCGGCGCTCGCCGCCCGCATCGCCGACGACGGCGGATCCTGGCTGGCGGTCGGAGACGGCGCGGTACGATTTCGGGAGGACCTGGAACGCGCCGGATGCGCGGTTGCGCCCGACGGAGACGAACGGCACGGCGTGCGCGCCCGGGCCGTCTGCCGGCTCGCGCTGGAGGCGCCGCGGGGGACGGCGCGCGACATGGTCGTCCCCGACTATCTGCGCCCGCCCGACGCCGTGCATTCCGTCTCAAGGAAGATCGCCCCGTGACCAACGGACTCGACATCCGGCGGCTGACGTACGCCGACCTGCCGCAGATCATCGCGATCGAGCGACGCGCGTTCCCGACGCCGTGGTCGCTTGCGATGTTCGTGCTCGAGCTGTCCAAGCCCGCAGGGGTCTGCCTGACCGCGCTGCGCGACGGCGAGATGCTCGGCTATCTCGTCTGCTCGCGCTTCGACACGGTCTGGCATGTCATGAACGTCGCCGTCGATCCCGACCGCCGGCGTGAGGGGATCGCGACTGCGATGCTGGCCGACCTGTTGCGCCGCATCGATGGCCACGACGCGCGCTTCACCCTGGAGGTGCGCGAGTCCAACGCCGCTGCGATCGCGCTGTACGACCGCTTCGGCTTCCGCGCCGCCGGCCGCCGGCGACGCTACTACCAGGACAACGGCGAGGACGCGGTCGTCATGTGGCGTACGCAGTCCACGCTCCAGGGCCGCTTCGACGACGTGCCCAACGCCGCGCCGTCCGCGCCCGCATGACGCTCATCCTCGCGCTCGAGACGAGCTGCGACGACACCTGTGCCGCCGTCGTCGGCGCCGACGGGACGCTGCAGTCCAACGTCATCTCGTCGCAGGGCATCCATGACGCCTACGGCGGCGTCGTCCCGGAGATCGCCTCGCGCCACCACCTCGAGCTCGTCAACGCCGCCGTCGACGACGCGCTGCGGCGGGCAGACGCGACGCTCGACGACGTCGGGCTCGTCGCGGTGACACAGGGACCGGGCCTCGTCGGCGCGCTGCTCGTCGGCGTCGCGACCGCGAAGGCGATCGCCGCCGCGCGTGGGCTGCCGCTGGCGCCGGTCGACCATCTGCAGGGCCACGTCGCCGCCAACTTCCTGCGCGTGCGCTTGGGCGCCGGCGGCGCCATCTCCCACCCCGAGGCCATCATGGAGCCGCCCTTCGTCTGCCTGCTCGCAAGCGGCGGCCACACGCTGCTCGCGCGCGTTGAGGAGCACGACGGCTTCACCGTGCTGGGCCGCACGCTCGACGACGCAGCCGGCGAGGCGTTCGACAAGGGCGCGCGGCTGCTGGGCCTGCCGTTTCCCGGCGGGCCGGCGCTCGAGCGACTCGCGCGCGACGGCGACCCTGAGGCGTTCGCCTTCCCGATCGCACGCCGCCTCGACGGACTTGATTTCTCCTTCGCGGGGGTGAAGACGTCGCTGCTGTACCGCGTGCGCGATCTCGGCCCGACGGACGCGGCCACATATGCGGCCGATCTCGCGGCGAGCTATCAGCACGCGATCGTCGAGGCGCTCGCGCTGCGCTGCGAGCAGGCGCTCGAGCAGACCGGCCTCGGCCGCTTGGCGATCGGTGGCGGCGTCGCGGCCAACGGCCCGCTTCGCGCGCGCCTGCAGCAGCTCGGCGCGGCGCTCGGGATCCCGCCACGAGAGCTGTGCACCGACAATGCCGCGATGATCGCGTCCGCCGCACGGTTCGTCACGCCGCAGCCGTTCCCCGCCTACCTCTCGCTGGACGCATATGCGTCGGGCGAGCGCGCGCTCGCGTGAAGATCATCATGTACGGGAAGCCAGAATGTCATCTGTGCGATGACGCGCGCGCGGTGCTCGAGCGCGCCGGCGCGCCATTCGAGGAGATCGACATCACCACCGACGACGCGCTGCACGCTGCATATCTGGAGCGGATCCCCGTGGTCACGGTCGACGGCGAGAAGCGCTTCGAGTACTTCGTGGATGAAGCCGCGCTGCGCGCCCTTCTGAGTAAAGTGGGCCGTCGATGACGACCGGCGAGCGCGTTCCCACGGCGGCTGACCCGTCTGCGCCGCAGGGTGGTGGCAGTGTCAACGGCGAGCGCCTATCGCTGGGGGTCGCGGCACGGCTGTCGCGCTACCTGCAGGTGCTCACGCAGGCAAAGAAGATGGGCAAGGAGACGATCTCCTCGCGTGAGCTGAGCGACTACACGCACGTCAACCCGACGCAGATCCGGCGCGACTTCTCCGGCTTTGGCAAGTTCGGCAAGCGCGGCGTCGGCTACAACGTCGACGCGCTCGTGTCGCAGATCCGCAAGATCCTGCGGACCTCCGGCCAGCACAACATCGCGCTGTTCGGCGCCGGCCATCTCGGCCAGGCGATCGCCTCCTCGGACATCTTCGCCGACCACGGCTTCCGTGTCGTCGCGATCTTCGACACCGACAAGCGCAAGATCGGCCAGAACGTGGGGCCGACCACGGTGCGCCACGCATCGGAGCTGCGCGCCGTCGTCGAGGATGGGGACATCGTCGTCGGCGTCCTGGCCGTCCCGACCGTTGCCGCGCAGTCGATCGCCGACGACCTCGTCGAAGCCGGCGTGAAGATCATCTTCAACTACTCCGAGGCGCTGCTGCAGGTGCCGCCGGACGTGACCGTCCACACGTCGTCGCCAGCGGTCGACCTGCTCTACGCGCTGTACTTCTACCTGACGTAGAAGTGCTCCGCCCGTTTGGCGCAAGCTCCCTTCATGCCCATCGACCTCGACAAGACGGAGGAGACCTTCGCCTCGTCCACGGACCTCACGGTCGGGATGGAGGAGGAGTTCGCCGTCTTGGACCCGCAGACGTTCGACCTCACCCCCCGATTCGAGGAGCTGCGCGACGCCGCCGAGGCGCACGACACGGCACTCTTCGAGGGCATCACGGGCGAGCTGATCTCGTCGGAGATCGAGATCGTCTCGGGCCGCGGGGAGGACCTGCACGACGCGATCGCCCGCCAGCGCGACCGGCGCCGGCGCCTGTTCGCGCTCGCTCGTGAGCGCGGCATCGCGCTTGGATCGACCGGGACGCACCCGTGGGCCGACTACCGCGAGCAGCCGAACATCGACACCGAGCACTACCGACGCGTCGTGGAGGGCTTGGGCTACGTCGCGCGGCGCAACAACACGTTCTCGCTGCACGTCCACGTGGGTGTCAACGGCGTCGACCGCGCGGTGCAAGCCTGCGATCGCCTGCGCCCGGTGCTGCCGCTGCTGCTCGCCATCAGCACGAACTCGCCGTTTCTGGAAGGCAAGGACACGCTGCTGCACTCCGCCCGCAGCCAGACGTTCACCAAGTCCTTCCCGCGCTGCGGGGTGCCCGACGCGTTCGGCGATTGGCGCTCCTTTCGGGACTACCTCGAGCTGCTGATCGCGACCGGCTCGATTGTCGAGTACACGCAGGTCTGGTGGTCGATCCGGCCGCACGCGTCGTTCGGGACGGTTGAGGTACGCGTCTGTGACGCGCAGATGACCGCCGCCGAGTCCGAGGGCGTCGCGGCGCTCGCGACCGCCTGCGTGGGCCAGGCGCTGCGTGACATCGATGAGGGCGTGCCGTTCGAGAATGCACCGCACCGGCTGATCGAGGAGAACATGTGGCGCGCCATCCGCTACGGAATGGACGGCAGCATGATCGACCTGCAGCACGGCATCGAGATCCCCGCGCGCGCGGCGCTCGATTCGCTGTGGGAGTGGACGGCGCCCGCTCGTGCGCAGGCGCGCATCGATGTCGTGCTCGAGGGGCCGACCGGGGCGCAGCGGCAGCGGACGGCATTGCTCGACAGCGGTGACCTGCACGAGGTCTACGCTGACAGCGTGCGCGAGACCATGACCACCTACGCCCAGGAGGTTCCCGCATGACAGCGTGTCATTGCTCGCCTGAAGTCACCGTTGAACCCCGACACTGGTACTCGCGATGAGCACCGATCTGCCGGACGCCGACGACCTCGAAGGACTCAGCGAGGAGGAGTTGCGCGCCGCGTACGAAGCCGAGCTTGCGCGCATCCGCGTCGAGGACATCCTGATCCAGACCGTCGTGTCGCTGCTCAACCTGGCCGCTCGCAAGGCCGGGTTGACCGGCGGCGAGGAGGAGACCGACTTCGAGCAGGTCCGCCAGGCGATCGACGGGACGCAGGCGCTGCTGCCGCTCGTCGAGCCGATGCTCGGGCCGGAGTCCAAGCAGGTGCGAGACGCGCTGTCGCAGCTCCAGCTGGCCTATGCCCGGTCGGGCGCGAAACCGCCTCCGGGGGCCGTCCCGCCCGGGTCCGGATCAAGCGACCAAAAGCCGCCGGAGGCTCCGGGAGCCGGGCCCGCCGCCTCCAGTGGGCGGCTCTGGGTTCCTGGCCAATAGCCCCGAATCAGTCCCGACGCAGCCCCCGCCCACCCGCGGCACGGCGCGGGGTCCGCCCTGGCGGTTAGTATCCGCGCGCGTTTGCTCGCGGTCGGGGGGCCGTGACGCCTGCCCCGCAGGCGAGTCGGACCCTTGGCATCAAAAGACTTGTTCGGAGGCCGTTTCCCTTGAGTGATTTCCTGCTGGACCATGGTGTCGTCGTCGCGTTGTTCTGCGCCGGCCTGGCAGTGCTCTACGGGGCCCTGACGACGCGCTCGCTGCTGGCGCTCTCGCCGGGCAACGAGAAGATGGTGGAGATCTCGAAGGCCGTGCAGGAGGGCGCTTCTGCGTATCTGCGTCGCCAGTACACGACGATCGCCGTCGTCGGCGCCGTCCTGTTCTTCGTGCTGATCCCGCTGCAGTCGATCTCGGTCGCGATCGGCTTCGCGCTCGGGGGCGCGCTCTCCGCTGCTGCCGGCTTCATCGGCATGAACGTCTCCGTGCGCGCGAACTGCCGCGTCGCCGAGGCGGCACGTGGCGGCGTCGGACCCGGACTCGACACCGCGTTCCGCGGCGGCGCGATCACCGGCATGCTCGTCGTCGGCCTGGCGCTGTTCGGCGTCGCCGGGTACTACGGCCTCCTCACCGCGTTCTTCGACCAGTCCCAGAAGGAGGCCGTCGACGCGCTCATCGGCCTCGGCTTCGGCGGCTCGCTGATCTCGGTCTTCGCCCGCCTCGGCGGCGGCATCTTCACCAAGGGCGCCGACGTCGGCGCAGACCTCGTCGGCAAGGTCGAGGCCGGCATTCCCGAGGACGACCCTCGCAACCCTGCCGTGATCGCGGACAACGTCGGCGACAACGTCGGCGACTGCGCGGGCATGGCCGCGGACCTCTTCGAGACCTACGCCGTGACGGCGGTCGCGGTCATGCTGCTCGGCGTCCTGACCTTCGCGGGCGAGAACGCGACGCAGGTCGCGCTCTATCCGCTCGTGCTCGGCGGCGTGGCGATCATCGCCTCGATCATCGGCACGTTCGCCGTCAAATCGGCGGCCGGCAACGTCGAGCGCGCCCTCTACCAGGGCCTGGTCCTCTCCGGCATCAT
>DATLNO010000006.1:0-19835 GCA_035536715.1 Solirubrobacteraceae bacterium | reverse complement strand
CCTTCGCCGTTGTCGTGCGCGAACGCCGGTGCCGCTGCGACGAGCAGGGCTGTGGTGGCGAGCAGAACGCTGACGGGCAGGCGGCGGAGCACGAGCCGCAGTTTATTGCCCTGGGCGATGGATCGCGCTGCGATCGGGTATGCGCCCGGCATGGAGACCTTTGAACCAACTGACGAGGATCCCGACTTCGCCACACGGCAGGAGTGGGAGGCGGCTGCTGAGGCCCGCGCGATCGGCGGCTACAGCCCCGCTGTCGGCGGCGTCGATCCCGAGGAGGACCTCGATCCTGCGCTGATCCCGGTCTACGAGGCCGGCGGCGGCGAGGCCGAGGGCTTCGAGCTCGCGGAGCGCGACTTGATCCGCAACGCGTCGCACGACGATGGCCAGGCGTTTCCTGAGCGCGACGCGTTCACGCCCGAGGTCGAGTCGGATCTGTCTGCGGCGGAGTACGCCGAGGCCGATGAAGAGCAGCCGCGCGACCAGTAGTCGTCCTGCTGCCCTGATGCAGTCCGGAGAGCTCAACCGTTCGTGGTGAGCGGCTCCTAGGATGGAGGGATGGCCGTCCTCATCGCATCCGACCTGTCCAAGGACATGGCCGGCAGTCCGCTGCTGCGGGGCGTTTCGTTCAAGCTCGAGCGCCGCGACCGGCTGACGATTGCCGGGCGCAACGGCGCGGGCAAGACGACGCTGCTGCGGATGCTCGCGGGGGAGACGTCGGTCGACGGCGGTGAGCTGAGCTTCGAGAAGGGCTGCAAGGTCGCGCTCCACGACCAGCGCCCGCCACGCGATCGCGAGCTCACGCTGCGCGACTACATCCTGAGCGGCTGCGCGGACCTGATCGCCGTCGAGAAGGACCTTGCGCGCCTCGCGCAGGAGATGGCCGACGGGCGCGAGGCCGCGTTCGAGCAGTACTCGCGCGCGGAGGCGCGTCTCGAGCACGCCGGCGGCTGGACCTGGCGTGAACGCGCGACGGCGATGGTCCGCGGCCTCGGATTCAACTTGGAAGCGCTGGACCGCCGGCTCAAGACGTTCTCCGGCGGCGAGCTGACGCGTGCGTCGCTGGCACGGGCGCTCGCGGGCGATCCCGACTTGCTGCTGCTCGACGAGCCGACGAACCACCTCGACATCGAGTCTCTGGAGTGGCTCGAGAAGACGCTGGTCGGACTCGACACCGCGATCGTGCTCGTCGCCCACGATCGCTGGTTCCTCGAGGCCGTCGGCACGGCCGTGCTCGAGCTCGAGGCCGGTCGCTCGCGCTTCTTTCCCGGCACCTGGACGCAGTGGCGCAAGGAGCAGGCCGCGCGCGAGATCGCCCTGGGTCGCGCGATCGACAAGCAACAGGCCGAGATCGCCCGCCTGGAGAAGTTCGTCGAGCGCTTCCGCGCGAAGGCGACGAAGGCCAAGCAGGCGCAGTCGCGCGTCAAGCGGCTGGACAAGATCGAGCGCATCGAGCGTGATCCGCGCGATCGCGAGGGGCTGAGGTTCGACTTCAAGGCGCCCGAGCGCAGCGGCCGCGTCGTCTTCGAGATGACGGGCGCACGCGTCGAGGTCGGCGATCCGCCGAAGGTCCTGCTCGAGGACGCCGAGCTGTGGCTCGAGCGCGGCGAGCACGTGTCGCTCGTCGGGCCCAATGGCGCCGGCAAGACGACGCTGATCGACACGCTCGCGGGCGTGCGGCCGCTCGCCGAGGGCAGGCTGTCGACGGGCCACAACGTCAAGCTCGGACATCTCTCCCAGCACGCCGACGAGCTCAGCCGCGGCGGCGGCGGCCGCGCACGGACCGTGATCGAGGCGTGCGGGATCCACACCGGGCTGTCGCCGCAGAAGGCGCGCGCCCTGCTCGGGCGGTTTTTGTTCAGCGGCGAGGAGGCCGAAAAGCCGCTCGACGGCCTGAGCGGTGGCGAGCGCCGGCGGTTGTCGCTGGCGATCCTCGTCGCATCCGGCGCGAACGTGCTGATCCTCGACGAGCCGACGAACCACCTCGATATCGAGAGCCGCGAGGCGCTCGAGGACGCGCTGCTGGCGTTCGAGGGCGCGCTGCTGCTCGTGTCGCACGATCGCGCGCTGCTGGAGGCGGTCGGCACGCGGACGGTCGCCGTGCTCGACCGCACGCTGCGCTCCTACGACGGCGGCTGGCAGGAGTTCCTGCGCGTGCGCGAGGAAAAGCGTCTTGCCGAGCGGGCGCCGAAGAAGGTCGGCGCGACCGCGAAGCCGTTCAGTCCGTCCGGACCGTCGGATCCGCCCAATCGGTCCAGTCCGTCCAAGCCGAAGATCGCCAAGAATCAGCAGGCACCCGCTGCGGAGTGCGCGAGCGAAAAGCTCGCCGCAGCGACCGCGAAGTCGCTCTCCAATGGCCACGGCTCGTCCGCCGGCGCCCAGCCCTCGAAGAATGCGCGCCGCCGGATCCGCGAGCTCGAGCGCGAGATCGAGCAAGCCGAGGAGGCGCTGAAGCAGCTCGAGGCCGAGCTCGCCGCGCCCGACGCCTGGTCGACGCCGGAGCGAACCGTGCAGTCGACCGAGCTCCACGCCGCCGCCAAGCGCGCGGTCGAAGAGGCGTTCGCCCGCTGGGAAGTCGCGGTCGGCTGAGGCTGAGGCTGAGACGGATGGCCGGTGTCATCCGATGTTCGCACACGGGCGCCGCGCCAGCTGGTAGAACGGGGCATGTCGGCTGATCGGGATGATCGCGGGCTACCCGCGACGCGCGTGGCGGCGGTCGTGGTGGTGATGGTCTTGGTGCCGGCGCTGATCATCCTGTGGGGTCTTCCCAACCGCACGGACGACCTCTGGGCATGGACGATCGCCGCTCCGCTCACGCCGATCTTCATGGGCGCGGGCTACGGCGCCGGGGCGTACTTCTTCGTGCGCGTCTTGCGGACACAACGCTGGCATGAGGTCTCCGTCGGCGTGCTGTCGGCGGCATTCTTCGCGCTGCTGATGCTGATCACGACCCTGCTGCACTACGACAAGTTCAACCAGGGCAAGGCACATGACGGCCTTCCCGACCCGCCGCTGCTCGCTGCGCTCGCGTTCTACGGCTGGACGATCGTGTACATCCTCTCGCCGTTCGTCGTCGGCTGGCTGTGGTGGCGCAACCAGCGCCATGACCCGCGGACGCCCGAGGCCGGCGAGGTGATCGTGCCGGCGCACCTGCGCCTCGTCGTGCGCGCGATCGGGATCGGCGCGTTGCTCGCCGCCGCCTCGGTACTCGTGCAGCCGAGCATCGCGATCGATGCCTGGGGCTGGACGCTCACGCCGTTGACCGCCCGCGTGCTCGCGTGTTTCACGGCGCAGGTCGGGTTCGGGTTTCTCCTGCTGTCCTTCGAGTCGCGCTGGAGCAGTTGGCGCATCCTGGTCCAGACATTCCTGATCGCCGTGGCGCTGCTCCTTGTCGGCGCCATCCGCGAGTGGGACACCTTCCTCGCCGACCGCCCGATGAAGTGGGCCTACGTCGCCGGGCTGGCCGGTGGCGCCCTCGCGCTGCTTGCGCTGTACCGCTCGATGCAGCGCCCGCAGCCCGCCGCTCGGCCGTAGCCTCGGTCCTCACAATTTCGCAGCACGACCTACAGGTTCAGCCGAAAACTGGACTCTCCACGCAAGAAAGCGCTGATAAACAACCTCATGCGCAAGAATCAACGACAACTGTGCAATGACGGCCCCTTGGCGAACGCGCTCGCAACAGGCACCATGAGCAGATGCCTTCAGACCTCACATGGGGCCGGCGCTACCTCATGTGCCCGCCCACCCATTTCGACGTGACCTACGCGATCAATCCGTGGATGGACGTCGCGGTGACGGTCGACCGCGAGCGTGCCCAGCGCCAGTGGGAGGCGCTCGTCGCGACCCTGCGCGATGCCGGAGCGCAGGTCGAGACGCTCGCGCCGCACCCCGACCTGCCGGATCTCGTCTTCACCGCCAACCTCGGCATCGTCGACGGCGATTCGTTCATCGCCGCGCGCATGCGCCATCCCGAGCGCCAGGCCGAGCCGGCTTACGCCGGGGAGTGGTTTCGCCGCCACGGCTACGCCGTCCGTCACATGAGCGAGGACGTCGTGCAGGAGGGCGCCGGCGACAGCCTGCCGTTCGAGGGCACGCTCGTCGCCGGCTACCGCACTCGTTCGTCGGCCTCCTCCTACGTCGAGCTCGCGCGCCTCACCGACGCGCGCATCCTGCCCGTCGAGCTCATCGACGAGCGCTTCTACCACGTCGACATCGTCTTCTGCCCGCTCGATTCACGCAGCGCGCTGTTCGCGCCGACGAAGGTCGACGCCGAGAGCGCACGCCTCATCCAGGAACTCGTGCCAGACCCGATCCTGCTCACCGACGAGGAGGCTGATGCGTTCAGCGCCAACACGGTCGTCGTCGGCCGGACGGTCGTCATGCCGGCCTGCTCGCCGCGGCTGGGAGGTGAGCTGCGCGCGCGCGGCTTCGAGCCCGTCGTCGTCGACGTCTCGGAGTTCCTCAAGGCCGGCGGTGGGCCGCGCTGCCTGACGCTCGCGCTCGACGTGAACCTCTCGCGCCAGGACACCGCCGCGCTCGCCGACCGCTACACCGCGCACAACTACCACCCGCTCCCGGTCACGGTCGTCGCGGCCGAGGGATCATGGGTGCACGACGACCACGGCCGGCGCTACCTCGACGCGCTCAGCGCCTACAGCGCGCTGAACTTCGGCCACCGCCATCCGCGTCTCGTCGCCGCCGCCAAGGAGCAGCTCGGCCGCGTCACGCTGACGAGCCGAGCATTCTCCAACGACCAGCTCGGACCGTTCGCCCGTGACCTCTCGGCGCTGACCGGCAAGGACCGTGTGCTGCCGATGAACACCGGCGCCGAGGCCGTCGAGACCGCGATCAAGACCGCGCGCAAGTGGGGCTACGACGTCAAGGGCGTCGCGCCTGGCCGCGCGACGATCATCGTCTGCGACGGCAACTTCCATGGCCGCACCACGACGATCGTCTCGTTCTCCGACGACCCGATCGCGCGCGACGGCTTTGGCCCGTTTACGGGGGGGTTCGTCAACGTCCCGTTCGGTGACGAGGCCGCGCTGGCGGCGGCGCTGCAGGACCACGGTGACGAGGTCGTCGGCTTCCTCGTCGAGCCGATCCAGGGCGAGGCGGGCGTCGTCATCCCGCCAGACGGGTACCTGCGCGCCGCGCGGCGTCTCACGCAGGAGCATGGCGTGCTGCTGATCGCCGACGAGATCCAGTCGGGCCTGGGCCGCACCGGCCGCACATTCGCCTGTGACCACGAGGGCGTCGTCCCGGACATCTATGTCCTCGGAAAGGCGCTCGGTGGCGGGATCGTCGCGCTGTCGGCGATCGCCGGCGATGACGACGTGCTCGGCGTCTTCACCCCTGGCACCCACGGCTCGACCTTTGGCGGAAACCCGCTCGCCTGCGCCGTCGGCCGCGCCGTCCTCGACCTGCTCGCGACCGGCGAGCCGCAGGCCAACGCGGCTCGCCAGGGCATGAAGCTGCGCGCCGGCCTGGACGCCGCCGCGCCTGCGGCGCTGGCGACTGTCCGCTCGCGCGGGCTCTGGTTCGGGCTGGACCTGCAAGAGCGCAACGGCGGCGCGCGCGAGCTGTGCGAGCGCCTGCTGGCGGCCGGGCTGCTGGCCAAGGACACGCACGAGCAGACCGTCCGCCTCGCGCCGCCGCTGACGATCAGCGACGCCGATACCGGCTGGCTGCTGGAGCGGCTGCTCGAGACGCTCGCCATCAGCGAGCCGCTGCGACTCGCTGCGCCGCCCGAGGCTTCCTCCTTCGCCGCATGAGATGGCTGATCTGGACGATCTCGACCGCCGCATCGTCGCTGAACTGCTCGAGGACGGCAGGCTGAGCCTGGCCGAGCTCGGCGAGCGCGTGTCGCTCTCGTCGCCGGCCGTCAAGCGGCGCGTCGACCGGCTGCGCGACACGGGCGTCATCACCGGCTTCACGGCGATCGTCGACCCTGCTGCGCTCGGCAAGCGCACAGAGGCGTTCGTCGAGATCCACTGCGTCGCGAACATGAGCCCGATGGCGCTGCGCGAGACGCTGGCCGGGGAGCCGGAGATCGTCGCGGCGTACACGGTGACCGGTGACGCCGACGCGCTCGTCCAGGTGCGAGCCGACGACGTCGCCCACCTCGAGGCGGCGCTGGAGCGCATCCGGACCAACCCGGCGATCGCGCGCACGAAGACGATCATCGTGCTCAGCCGCCTGATCGCGCGCGAAGATCCGTAGAACGACGAAACATTCTCACGCTCAACGTCGGCTCCACCGGGGACAATGGCGTCATGAGCGTGCGGCTGCACCGGTCGATGGCTGCCGTTCCGGCTTCGGTGCCGGCGCTGCGCAGCGCCGTCGCAACGTTCGCGCGCGCCTCCGGCGTGCGCGAGCCGCTGCTGTCCTCGGTGAAGCTGGCGGTCTCCGAGGCGGTCACCAACGCGGTTCTGCACGCCTACGTCGGCCTGCGGCCGGGGCCCGTGCGCCTCGATGCGTGGGTCGAAGAGGACCGCCTGCTCGTCGAGGTCTCCGACGATGGCGGCGGAATGATGCCGCGGCTGGACAGCCCGGGTCTCGGCGTCGGGCTGCCGTTCATCGCCGACACGGCTGACGAACTGGACATCTCGACCTCGCCGCGCGGCGGCGCCCAACTGCGGATGACGTTCGCGCTGCACATGGCGGCGCGCCGTCGCAGTTGAGATGCAACCGCCCGCGCGTGTAGCTTTCCGCACCTCGATGCCGCGCCGTCCAATCCGTCCAGGCCTTTGTGGTGTCCTGCTGCTCGCCGCACTCGTCGCGCTGCTGCCTGCGGCGCCCGGCAGCGCGCACCCGGGTGAGCCTCACAGCACCGTCCTGACCGGCGCGATCGGCGGCAAGGGCCTCTTCGCCAACCTCGCTCGAGCGCCCCAGGCGAATGCGGCCGCCGCGCTCACCCGCTTTGCGGCGCCCCGGCAGGCAGCGACGCCCGCCGGCCCCTGCACCGAGGCCGCGTCGAAGGCGATGCCGGTCGGCGACGGCCACCGCCACGATGACATCGCCTCGCACGACTTCGCCTGCCGGATGGCGCAGGTGGCGTACGCCCCGCTCACCGAGCAGCTCAAGGACCGTTCGAACGTGATCCTCGGCGAGATGGACGTCAAGGCCGACATCGCGGCCGTCGAGATCACGTATCCGCAGGCCGGCGTCCTGTTCTTCGACGTCTCCGATCCGTCGCAGCCCGAGTTCCTGTCGCGCTACGACGCGACGGAGTGCGACCAGTTGCTCATCGACGTCAACTGCGGGGCGTTCGTCGACCTCGCGGCGGACGGCAAGACCGCGTACCTCTCGATCCAGAAGCTCACGCTGCTGCCGACGCTGCCGCTCGACCCCAACGTGCTCAACCAGGCCGGGCCAGGCGTCGACGTGATCGACCTCGCCGACCCGCGCAAGCCGGTCCGCACCCAGTTCTATCCGATCCTCGGGCTGGGCGGCGTGCATACGGTGCGCTCGCACACGATCCCCGACGGACCGTCCAGCGCGGACAAGCCGCGCGCCGCGGGCGAATACGTCATCTCCAACCAGAACGGCGTCGGGATCGACATCGCGAGGGTCACGCGGGTCGCCGGCAAGCGGTTCCTCACGACCGTCCGCAACCTCCTCAGCCGCGACCTCACCGCGACGATCGTCAACAACGAGGTCCACGACACGTTCATCCAGAACGACCCGATCGACGGGCGCACGTACCTCTACAACGCGGCGGGCTTCGCGACGGGCTTCAGCGTCTACGACATCACCGATCCGCAGCGCCTCAAGCAGGTCGCCGAGTGGGATCTGACGCCCGAGTGCGAGGAGGACTGGTACTCGCACACGATCGACGTCACCCACAAGGACGGCCGGCGCTACGTGACGATGCCGGCCGAGCTGGTGCTGCTCGTGGCGAAGAACACGCCGACCGGGCTCGCTGAGCAGACCGGCGAGGACCAGGCCGCCGGCTGCGGGACGTTCGTCGGCAACGGCGACAAGCAGGGCCCGTTGTGGATCGTCGACGCGACCGACTTCTCCAAGCTTGGGCCCGCAAACGACCGCAAGACGCCCTCTCAGGCCGATGCCACCGACGCCGCCCTGAAAAAGGCCTCGCAGGACGCGCTCGTCGCCACGTGGACGAACCCGGCCGGCCGCGCGGGTGGCTCGCTGACGTTCTCGCCGCACAACCAGCAGATCGTCGGCGACAGGATCTACCTGTCGCACTTCCACGGCGGCGTCTACGTGCTCGACGCCTCCGCCGCGTTCGCCGGCAGGCGCGAACGGCCGAGGGAGCTCGGCTTCATCGTGCCGCACGACAGGCGCACCCGGCCGCTGCTCGGCCAGCCGCCGCTGACCGGCCTGCTCGGGCGCTTCTTCACCGACTTCCCGCTCGGGCGCCCGGAGGTCTGGGACATCGTCGTCTACAAGGATCACGTGCTCGCGTCGGACATGACCGGCGGGCTGTACTCGCTGAAGTACGACGACAGCCCGCTGCCGCTGTGCGCCGACGCCAAGGCCCCGCGCTCGGTGCTGAGCCGCAAGCGCTCGAGCCTGCGCGCGGATCGCATCCTGCTGCGCGGCACCGCCAGCGATCGCGGCTGCTCGGCAAGCGTCACCACGCGCAAGCGCCCCGGCGCCGTCAGCAAGGTCAGCGTCGCCGTCGCGCGCAAGACCGGGACCCGGTGTCGCTTCCTCAGCACGCGCGGCCGGGTCGGCAAGGCGCGCGCATGCTCCAAGCCCGTGTACCTGCGCGCGACGGGCACGAAGAGCTGGCGCCTGCAGCTCAAGGGCTCCTTCCCGTCGGGCGCCTACCGCGTCAGCGTTCGCGCCCGCGACGCAGCGGGGAACATCGAGCGCGTGCAGACCGCAACGCTGCGGCGTCGCTCCACCAGCCGCTAGGAAGACACGCGAGCAACGGCGGATCGGGCTCTACGATGAAGTCGTGTTGGAGGTCAGGTTGCTCGGCGAGCTCGAGGCCAACGCGCGAGGCGTCGTCCTCCCGCCGCCGGCGCATCCGCAGGGCCCGGAGCTGCTCGCCTGGCTGGCGCTGAGCCCCGGCGAGCAGGAGCGCGGCCCGATCGCGGCGTTGCTGTGGCCTGGCCTGCCGCGCGCAAACGCGCGCCGCGAGTTGCGCAGCGCAGTGTGGGCGCTGCGGCGGACGCTCGGTCCCGACGAAGGTCTCGTGCTCGACGGGCGTGACACGATCGGGCTTCGCTGCCGCACCGACCTTCAGGAGTTCGAGCGTCTCGCGGACGCCGGCGAGGACGCGGCCGCGCTCGCGCTGTGTCGCGGCGAGCTGCTTGCGGGATTGGAGCACGGCTGGGTGCTCGCCGCGCGCGCCGACCACGCCGCCCGCGTCAAGGCCATGCGGGCAATCGTTCCTCAGGTTCATGAGTAGGCACCTTCGCTACGAAAGTCGACCGGCACACCTGATCGCGCGGTAGTGTCGTGTCGTGTCAGCCCGACACGGGTCCAAGGCATCCGCGGCGGTCGCGGAGACCCTGCGGTCGCCGAACCTACGGCGCGCGCAGCTGTCGTTCGGCTTTGCGTGGGCGGCCGAATGGGCCGTGACGGTGGCGCTGGCGATCCTCGCCTTCCGCGACGGCGGCGTGGCCGCAGTCGGGCTCGTCGCGATGGCGCGGATGCTGCCGGCCGCGCTGCTGGCGCCGTTCGCGGCGACCCTGGTGGACCGCTATCGGCGCGAGCACGTGCTCGCCTGGGTCGGGCTGGTCCGCGGCGTCACGCTCGGCGCCGCCGCGCTGTCGCTGGTTTTGATGGCGTCCCCGGTGACCGCGTACGTGCTCGCCGCGGTGGCGACGCTCGCCCACACGCTGTATCGCCCGGCGCATTCGGCGCTGCTGCCGACGCTGGCGCAGACGCCGGTGCAGCTGACGAGTGCCAACGTCGTGCGCGGCCTCCTGGATTCGGTCAGCGCGCTGCTGGGTCCGCTTGCCGCGGGCCTGCTCGTGGGCCCGACCGGCGTTTCCGGCGTGCTCGCGGCGGCCGCCGCGGCCGCGCTGTGGTCGGGGTTCCTCGTCTCCCGCGTGCGGTACGAGGCGGCGCCGCGGATCGTGCAGACCACGAGCGAGGGCGCGCTCGCCGAGGTGCTGGAGGGCCTGAAGGTGCTCGGGCGCCGCCGCGATGTCGCGCTGCCGGCGCTGCTGTTCAACGCGCAGACGTTCACCCGCGGCCTGATGACCGTCTTCACCGTCGTCGTCGCTCTCGAGCTGCTGCACACCGGAGAGGCCGGCGTCGGACTGCTGACGGCGGCCTTCGGCGCAGGGGCCGTGCTCGGCTCGTTGGCCGCAGCGCTGCTGATCGGCAGCGGCAACTTCGCGCGGTGGCTGGGGGTCGGCATCGCGCTGTGGGGCATGCCGTTCGCGTTTCTCGCCGGGGCCTCGGACGTCGTCATGGCGTCGCTGCTGATGGCGATCGTCGGCGTCGCGAACGCGATCTGCGATGTCAGCGGCTTCACGCTGCTGCAGCGGGTCGTTCCCGATGAGGTCGCGGGGCGCTGTTTCGCGAGCCTCGAGGCGCTGTTCATGCTGACGGTCGCCGCCGGCTCGATCGCCGCGCCGGCCATGATCGCGCTGCTCGGGACACGCGGGGCGCTCGTCGCGGGCGGGCTCATCGCGCCCGTCACGGCACTGCTCGCCTCGGGCGGCCTGCGGCGCATCGATCAGCACCTGCGCGTCGCCGACAGCACGCTTGACGCGCTGCGCCGTGTGCCGCTGTTCAGCCCGCTGCCGCTGACGACAGTTGCGGCGCTCGGCGCGGCGGCCGCCGAGCAGCGCGTCGAAGCCGGCGCCACCGTCGTGCAGGAGGGGGAGACCGGAGACGACTTCTACGTCATCGCCGAGGGGAAGGCCGTCGTGATGGTCGGGGGGACCGTCGTCAACGCGCTTGGCACGGGCGACTGCTTCGGCGAGATCGCGGCGCTCGGCCGCCGCGTGCGGACGTCGAGCGTTCACGCTGAGGGCGACCTCGCGCTGCTGCGGCTGGGCGGCGCGCACTTCGTGCGAGCGGTCACGGGCTACACGCCGAGCCGCGCGGCGGCCGGCGCCCTCGTCGAGGAACGGCTGGCGCGCGGGGCTGCGCAGGCGCCGCTCATACCCCGAGGTTGAGCTTCATCGTCAGCCCGCCTGACACGCTGCCCGCCGTCGTCGCGAGCTGCCCGGCGTAGTCGTCGATGAAGACCCTGTCGTGCTCGTGGTTCACGGCGGCTCCTTGCTCGCGGCGGTGCAGGTTGCTGCTTGAGCTCACTGTCGTCCTACAGGCTCGCGGATCGCTGGGAGCCGGCTGAGAGTCTGCTGAGAGCGCCGATCCGGCGCGGCGCCCCGTAGGGTGGGGGAGTGGCCGACCACAATGCGTGCCGACTCGACCTTGCGCTCCTGCTTGCGGCGGTCGAGAACGCGCCGCCGGTCGACGCCGCCGATGTCCTCGCCGACTGGCTCGCCGCCGCGATCGGCGCCTCCGAGGTCTCCTTCCTCGTCGTCGACTTCAGCGGGCGGGCGCTCATCCGCCTCGGACACGCCGGATCGACGGCTGGGCGCACCCAGGGACGCGAGACCGCCGAGCGGGTGCCTCTGGCCGGCACCCCGCACGGGTTCGCGCTGATGAACCAGACGGTCGAGGTCCAGACCGCAAACCACCGAACACTAGTGTTCGCGCCGGTCACGAACCGCGGCGAGGCGATCGGCGTCCTGGAGCTCAGCCTCGTGGAGCCGCCGGACGAGCCGACGCTGACCGACGTCGCACTCGCCGCGCACGCGCTGGCCTACGTCGTGATCGCCAATCGCCGCTTCACGGACCTCTTCGAGTGGGGCCAGCGGTCCGTCCGGCTCTCGCTGGCTGCCGAGATCCAGCACCGCCTGCTACCGGGCGCGTTCACCTGCGAGGGCGGCCAGTTCACGCTCGCGGCCTGGCTCGAGCCCGCGGGCGAGATCGCCGGCGACAGCTTCGACTTCTCGATCGCGCGCGACACACTGCACCTGTCGATGTCGGATGCGCGCGGTCACGCGGTGGGCGCGTCGATCCTCGCGACCCTGCTCGTCGGCGCGCTGCGCAACGCCCGACGCGCCGGGGTCGGGCTGGCCGAGCAGGCGCGGCAGGCCAACGAGGGGCTCGGTGAGTATGTCAACTGGAGCGACTTCGTCACCGCGCAGGTCGCGCGCATCGACCTGCGCAGCGGGACCGCCACCATCGTCAACGCCGGTCACGAGCTGCCGCTGCGCCTGCGCGACGGCCGCGTGGAGGAGGTCGAGCTCCTCGCCGATCCTCCGTTCGGGATCTACCCCGACCACGAGTACCGCGTGCAGTCGCTGTCGCTGCAGCCGGGCGACCGGCTCATGTTCGTCACGGACGGCATCATGGAGCGAAATGCCGCACGCGTCGACATCAAGAGGCTGATGGTCGAGGGCGCCGACATGCATCCGCGCGAGGCCGTCCAGCACGTCGTGCTCGCCCTGCTCGACGTGGCCGACGGGAGACTGCGCGACGACGCGACCGCGATGTGCGTCGACTGGCACGGCGGTCCTCCGCGCGAGCGTGAGACCGACTCCGGCGCAAACCTCTGAGAGCCCCTCCGTAGACTCGCATCCATGTCAGACCCGGCCGTGCTGCTGGTCGACGACGACGCCCCGATCCGGCGCATGCTCGAGCGGACGCTGGTCGCCGAGGGCTACGACGTCGCCGCTGTGGCCGATGGCGGTGCGGCGCTCGCGCAGGTCGAGCGCTCGCTGCCCGACCTCATCGTGCTCGACGTGGCGATGCCCGGGATGGACGGGCTCGCGGTCACGCGGCGGCTGCGCGCGAAGGGGCTGCCGGTCCCGATCCTGCTGCTGACGGCCCGCGACGCGCTCGCCGAGCGGGTCGCCGGCCTGGACGCCGGCGCCGACGACTACCTCGTGAAGCCCTTCGCGGTGGAGGAGCTGACCGCGCGCGTGCGGGCGCTGCTGCGCCGCAACCAGCCGCCGGGCGACCAGCTCGCGTTCGCCGACCTCGCGCTCGACGTCGCGACGATGACCGCGCGCCGCGACGGGCGCGACGTCGAGCTGACCCGCCGCGAGGCACAGCTGCTCGAGCTGCTGCTGCGCAACGCGCGCACGGTCGTGACGCGCGCAGCTGCGCTCGACGAGGTGTGGGGCGCCGATGCCGAGGCGGGGACGAACGTCGTCGATCGCTACGTCGCCTACCTGCGCCGCAAGCTCGGCGAGCCGGCGCTGATCCACACGGTTCGGGGAGTCGGCTTCCGGCTCGACACGTGAGCGTGCTCAGCCTCCGAGCGCGCGTGGCCGCGGCGGCCGCGGTCGCGATCGTCATCGCCGTGGGACTGCTCGCGGTCGCCGTCCCGGCGCTGTTGGAGCGCCAGCTCACCGGCGAGCTCGACACGTCGCTGCGCGGGCGCGCCGCCGAGGTCGCGCGGCTGGCGTCCTCGACTCCTGCGCTCCTGACCGAACCCGGGGCGCTCGAGGGCCGGCTCACCGGCGGGGCGCTGTTCGTGCAGGTCGTCGACCGCCGCGCGCGGATCGTGGCGCGCTCGGGCGCGCTCGGCGGACGGCTGCTGCCCGGGGGCGCGGTGCTGCGACGCGCGCTGGGCGAGCCGCGACAGGCGGGCTACGAGGACGCCGTCCTCGGCGCCGATCCGATCCGCCTCTACGCAGCGCCGCTGGGCGAGCTCGGCGGCGGCTCGGCTCGCGGCGGCGCGGTGCTCGTCGCCGCGACGACGTCGGGCAGCGACGAGACGCTCGCCCACGCGCGCCGGCTCGTGCTGCTCTGTGCCCTGGCCGCCGCCGCGCTCGCCGCCCTGACCGCGACGCTGCTCACCCGCCGCGCGCTGAGGCCGCTCGCGCGGCTGTCCTCCGGAGCGCGCCGGATCGAGCGCACCGGCGACGTCTCCGAGCGCCTGCCGGTGCCGGCCGCGGGCGACGAGGTCGGCGAGCTCGCGGCGACGCTCAACGCGATGCTCGCCTCGCTGGAACGGGCGCGCGAGTCCGAACAGCGCTTCGTTGCCGACGCCTCGCACGAGCTGAGGACGCCGCTGACGGCGCTGCGCGGAAACGCCGCCTACGTCGCCCGCCACGGCGCCGATCGCGCCGTGCTCGCCGACATCGAGGCCGACGCGGCCCGCCTGGCGGCGCTGCTCGACGACCTGCTCGTGCTCGCCCGCGAGGATGCCGCCGAGCCTGCCGCGGCTCGCGGGGAGCCGGTCGCGCTCGCCGACCTCGCCCGCTCGGCGGCGACGGGCGATGGCGGCACGGCCGTCGTGATCGAGCCCGGTGCCGAGCAGGCAGCCGTGCAGGCCGATCCGGTCGCGCTCGAGCGCGCGCTCGGCAACCTCGTGCGCAACGCCCGCACGCACGGGCCGGCGGATGGCGCGATCACGATCACGGTGGGGCTGTCGCCCGCCGGGGAACGCGCGTGCCTGACCGTCAGCGACGAGGGCACCGGCTTGAGCGCCGAGGAGGCCCGGCACGCGTTCGAGCGCTTCTGGCGCGGCTCGGACGCCCGCGCCGGCGGCTCGGGCCTCGGCCTCGCGATCGTCCGCGCGACCGCCGAGCGCCACGGCGGAAGCGCCAGTGCCGACGGCGCGCGCTTCACGATCGAGCTGCCTGCTATCAGAGATCTCTCAGAGTCCGGGCGTAGAACACCGGCTGAGGATGGCTGATTCCACGACCGGTGCCGGCCGCGGAATGAACCATCTGACAGAAACGCCGACCCCGAGGACCTGACCCCAGATGAGACGACTTCGCACCGCATCCGCCCGTCGCCTGACCGCCATCTTCGCGGTCGTCGCAGGCGTCGCGCTGACCGCCGCGGTCGCGCAGGGCGCGCTGACCGGCAGCGGTCCGACGCCGCAGCCCAAGGCGCTCGCGAACGCCATCCTCGCCGCGTTCAAGGCGCCCGCGCCGCAAGGCATCACCGCGAAGATCGAGTTCTCCAACGAGCTGCTGCCGTCCGGCTCGCTGCCGCACGGCGCGGCGTCGCCGCTGCTGTCGGGCGCCGACGGCCGCCTCTGGATCCAGGAGAGCGGCGACTTCCGGGTCGAGCTGCAGTCGAGCGCCGGCGACGCCCAGATCGTCGCGGTCGGCGACAGGATCACCGTCTACGACGCGAGCTCGCAGACGCTCTACCGCCTGACGCTGCCCGAGGGCGCGCGCGGCGAGTCCAAGCGCGATGACCACGACGGCGAGACGCTCACGCTCGCGCGGGTCCAGCGGGCACTCGACCGGCTCGCGAAGACGTGGACGGTGTCGGGCGCCGAGCCGACGTCGACCGCCGGGCAGCCGACCTACACCGTGAAGATCTCCCCGAAGGACGACGGCGGACTGCTCGGTGCGGCCGAGCTGGCGTGGGATGCCGTGCGCGGCGCCCCGCTGCGCGCCGCCGTCTACGCCCAGGGCACGTCGAAGCCGGTGCTCGAGCTCAAGGCGACCGACGTCTCCTACGACGCGGTCGCGGACTCCGACATCCGCGTCGCGCCGCCTGCAGATGCCGAGGTCGTCGATCTGAGCGCCCCGGGCGGCACGGATCACGAGCGCGGCGGCGACAAGCGGAAGCATCAGATGACACGGACCCCACCCACCCCCGCCGCCGTCCAGCGCGAGCTCGACTTCGACCTCGCCGCCCCCGCGCTGCTCGCCGGCCTGCCGCGCAAGGAGGTCCGGCTCGTGACGTTCGGCGACGACAAGGGCGCGCTGGCGATCTACGGCGAGGGCCTCGGCGCGATCGCGGTCCTGCAGCGCAAGGCCGGCGCGAACGGCGAGAAGAAAGAGGGCGAGGACGAAGGGCTGCGCCTGCCCGAGATCAACATCGATGGCGCGACGGGCACCGAGCTCGCAACCGCGCTCGGCACGATCGTGACCTACGAGCGCGGCGGCGTGGCGTACGTCGTCGCCGGCTCGGTCCCGCCGGTCGCGGCCGAGAACGCGGCGCGGGGACTGCGGTGAGCAGCGAAGCGCCCGCGGTCCAGGCGCGAGCGCTCGTCAAGCGTTACGGCCGCATCACCGCTGTCGACCACGTCGACCTGACGGTCAAGGCGGGCGACGTCTACGGCTATCTCGGGCCCAACGGCGCGGGCAAGACAACGACGCTGCGGATGATGCTCGGCCTGATCACGCCCGACGCCGGCACGGTCGAGCTGTTCGGCCGCGACCCGCTCACGGAGGGCGTGCGCGCGCTCGACGGCGTCGCCGGCTTCGTCGAGGCGCCGCGCTTCTATCCCTATCTGACGGGGCGCAAGAACCTCGAGCTCGTCGCGGCGCTCGACGGCGGTGGCGCGGCCGAGCGGATCGACGCCGCGCTCGACACCGTCGAGCTCGCCGACCGTGCTCGCGACAAGGTCGGCGGCTACTCGCACGGCATGCGCCAGCGCCTCGGCCTCGCGGGGGCGCTGCTGCGCGATCCGCGCCTGCTGATCCTCGACGAGCCCGCCACAGGTCTCGATCCGGGCGGCATGCGCGACATGCGCCTGCTGATCCGCCGGCTCGCCGACGAGGGCATGACCGTGCTGCTGTCCTCGCATCTCATGGCCGAGGTCGAGGAGCTGTGCGATCGCGTCGTGATCATCGCGAGCGGGCGCGTGCGCTACGAGGGCGCGCTCGACGAGCTCATCGCGACGACGGCCGGCCGCTACGAGCTGCGCACGACCGACGACGAGCGCGCGCACCAGATCGCGACCGCGCAGCGCGGCATCGACGACCTCGTCCGCGACGGGCGCGGGCTGACGTTCGCCGCCGCCGGCGAGGGCGCCGCCACGGCGCTGTCGATCGCGCTCGGCGAGGCCGGCGTGGGGATCGCGGCGCTCGTGCCGCGCACCGCCACGCTCGAGGAGCTGTTCTTCCGCATGACGGAGGACGTGCCCGCCGAGCCGTCCGCGCCTGCTGCGACGACGGCCGCGGACGCCGTGCTCGCCGAGGAGGTGCGCGCGTGAGCGCCGTCACAGCCCCGCGCGTCGCACGGCGCGCGCAGCAGCACCCGGGCATCCGCACGGTGTATGCCTGGGAGCTGCGCAAGCTGCGCGCGCAGAAGCGCACCTACATCGGCCTCGGCGCCGCCGCCCTCGTGCCGCTGATCTTCGTGGTCGCGCTGCTGTCCAGCAGCGGCGGCCCGGACGAGATTCCCTTCGGGCGCTACGTCAAGGAGACCGGCCTCGCCGTGCCGCTCGTCGGCCTGTTGTTCAGCTCGGTCTGGCTGTTTCCGCTCATCACGTCGCTCGTCGCCGGCGACATCGTGTCCGCGGAGGACAACCACGGAACGCTGAAGACGATCCTCACGCGCTCGACAGAGCGCTGGCAGATCTTCGTCGCCAAGCTCCTAGCCGCGCTGACCTACGTGTTCGCTGCGCTCATCGTCTTCGTGACGGTCGGCCTCGTCCTCGGCGGCACGTTCTGGGGCTTCGATCCGCTGACCTCACTGTCGGGCACGCAGATCCCGGCAGGTCGCGGAATGCTGCTCATCGGCGGCTCCGCGCTGGCCTACTTCATCCCGCTGATCGCAATCGCCTCGATCGCGTTTCTGCTCTCGACGGTGACGCACAACTCGGCCGCCGCCGTCGTCGGGACGCTGATCCTGTCGTTCATGATGCAGCTGCTGGCGATCATCTCCGGGCTGGACTTCATGCGCCCGTACCTGCTGTCCGAGCAGTTCGACGCCTGGCAGGGGTTGCTGCGCGACCCGACCGACTGGGCGCCGATCGCGCACGCCGGATGGGTCTCGGCGTGCTATGCCGTGCCGGCCCTGCTGTGGGCGTTCGTCGCCTTCGTGCGGCGCGACGTCGCCGGCTGAAATGCCGCCGGGTAGGGTGGCCAGCGTGACGGTCGACGTCGACGAGATCCTGCGTCCCTGGTTCGATGCGCTCATGGACGAGGCCGGGCGACCGGCGCTGTTCGACACGCACACGCACTTCGGCCAGCACGACCCCGACGGGTTTCGCCAGACGCTCGAGGAGCTGATGGCGTCGCTCGCATGCGTGAACGCTCGGGGACTCGTCTTCCCCATGCACGAGCCGGACGGCTACAGCACCGCCAATGACGCGGCACTCGAGGCGGCCGCGGCCTCGGACGGCAGGCTGCGAGCGCTGTGCCGCGTCCAGCCGCGCGACGCGGGTGCGCTCGAGGAGGCGCGGCGCTGTTTGGAGGGCGGAGCGGTCGGCATCAAGTTGCACCCACGCGCGGAGGCGTTCGGCATGGACGAGCCGGTCGTTCGCGACCTCATGGCGCTCGCCCACGAGCGCCACGCGATCGTGCTCATGCACGCCGGCCGCGGAATCGAGGCGCTCGGCACCAACACGATCGAGTACTCCAAGCAGTTCCCGGACGCCCAGTTGATCCTCGCCCACTGCGCGATCTCGGACCTGGCATGGCTCGTGCGTGAGCTTCCGGCCCACCCCAACGTGTACATCGACACGTCGTGGTGGCACCCGGCCGACATCCTCGCAGTGCTCTGCCTCGCGCCGCCCGGCCAGGTGCTGTGGGCGAGCGACTCGCCATACGGGCAGCCGTTACCCGGCGTGATCAACACGCTGTGCTGCGCGCTCGAGGCGGGCCTGACGCACGAGCAGATCGCGGGCGTGTTCGGCGGCCAGATCGAGCGGCTCGTCAGCAGGCAGCAGCCGCTGCAGCTCGGCCCGGCGCCGGGCCCGCCGGGCCCGCTGGACCTGCTGCTCGAGCGCGTCGTCGCCCACCTGAGTACCGCTATGGGGCGCGCGTTCGCCGGCACCTCCCTGACCGAGTCCCTCGGTCTCGCGCGCTTGGCGGCGGGGGTCGGCGACGACCATCCGCACAGCGACGTCTTCGCGGCGATCCTCTGGCTGCTCGACCTCTTCGAGGAGCACCTCGCGCCGCCACCGCCGGGGCGCGCGTTCCCGCCGGCCGGCCGCTTCATCGTGGCCGCGCTGGTGCTCGCGCGGACGCCGAGCGCGGCCCTGCCACCGCAGTTCGCAACAGTCGCCGGGAGCGCCGGCCACGCGCACGCGCAGCGCGGTAACGCGGCAGGCTGATCTGGCGGCGTGTTGCGCTCCTTTGCCCAGGTCGACGTCTTCACGACCACGCCCTACAGCGGCAACCCCGTCGCGGTCGTGCTCGACGCGGCTGGGCTGAGCACCGAGGAGATGGAGCGCTTCGCGCGCTGGACGAACCTGTCCGAGACGACGTTCGTCCTGCCGCCCTCAGATGACCGTGCGGACTACCGCGTGCGGATCTTCACGCCGACGGTCGAGCTGCCGTTCGCCGGGCACCCGACGCTCGGGACGTGCCATGCCTGGCTCGCGGCGCACGGCGGCGAGGAACGCGACGAGGTCGTGCAGGAATGCGCTGCGGGGCTCGTGCGCGTCCGGCGCGCAGACGCCGGCCTCTCGTTCGCGGCGCCGCCGCTGGTACGCGACGGACCCGTCGACGAGGCGCTCGTGCAGCGGATCGCAACGCTGCTGGATCTCGACCGCGACGAGATCCTCGACGCCGAATGGGCCGACAACGGGCCCGGCTGGGTGGCGGTGCTGCTCGAGGACGCCGGCGCGGTGCTCGCCGTGCGGCCCGGGAGCGCGAACCTCGACCTCGGCATCGTCGGTGCCTATCCGCCGGGCTCGCCGGAGGCGTTCGAGGTTCGGGCGTTCTTCCCGAAGGACGGCGTCCTCGTCGAGGACCCGGTCAGCGGGAGCCTCAACGCCTCGATCGCGCCGTGGCTGCTGCGGACGGGCCGCGCGACGGCGCCGTACTTCGTCTCGCAGGGCACGCTGCTCGGTCGCGCCGGCCGCGTCCATGTGGAGCGCGACGACGACGGCACGATCTGGGTCGGCGGCGCGACGGTGACGTGCGTGTCCGGTCAGGTCGGGCTGTAGCCGACCGTCACGCGGAGCC
>DATLNO010000005.1:0-2468 GCA_035536715.1 Solirubrobacteraceae bacterium | reverse complement strand
GAGGCCCGCGCGCGCGCCGCCCGCCGGGCGCGCGCGCGTCGCGAGCGCCAGCTGCGCTTCCGCTTCGCACCGCACGGGCACCGCCACAGCCCCGCGGTCGGCTACGCGCGCAGCTGCCACGTGCACCGTCACACCTACCGGCTGCGCGACCAGACGATCGTCCTGCGCCACAACCACTGCCATCGGCACATCCGAGGCCAGTAGGGCTACTGGCGCACGGGGATGCCCGCGGCCGCGAGGTGCTCCTTCGCCTCGCGGATGCGAAACGCGCCGTAGTGAAAGATCGACGCGGCCAGGGCCGCGTCGGCACCGGCCTGCAACGCGTCGGCCAGGTGCTGGAGCGTTCCCGCGCCGCCGGACGCGATCACCGGCACCCCGACGGCGTCGGCGACGGCGCGCGTGAGCTCGAGGTCGTAGCCGTCGGTCGTCCCGTCGCGGTCCATGCTCGTCAGCAGGATCTCCCCCGCGCCCCGCTCGACGCCCTCGCGCACCCATTCGATGACGTCGCGACCGGTCGGCGTGCGACCGCCGGCGACGTAGACACCCCAGCGGCGCGTTCCGGTCGTCGGATCGGCGAAATCCGCACTCGTCGCTGTCGTCCGATCCGCCGACCTTCCGGCGACGTCACACGCATCGATCGCCAGCACGACGCATTGCGCGCCGAAGACATCGGCCAGCTCGCCGATGAGCGTTGGCCGCGCGACCGCCGCCGAGTTCACCGAGACCTTGTCGGCGCCCGCGTCGAGCACGCCCTGCGCGTCTTCGACCGAGCGGATGCCACCGCCGATGGTGAACGGGATGAAGCATTCGTCCGCGACGCGCCGCGCGAGCTCGACGACCGTCTCACGCTTGTCGCTCGTCGCCGTGATGTCGAGGAACACGAGCTCGTCGGCGCCCTCGGCGTCGTAGCGCGCCGCGAGCTCGACCGGGTCGCCCGCGTCGCGGATATCGACGAAGTTCGTGCCCTTGACGACGCGGCCGGCGTCGACGTCGAGGCATGGAATGACGCGCTTGAGATGCACCGGGCCGAGAGTAGTGCTCTTGGGCTGAAGGTCTGCGGCGCTCCTGCCGATATCCATAACTATGAGGACCAGCCCTTCCGCCAAGGCCGTGATCGTCGGGCTCGCGGCGGGCGCATGGGTCCTACAGGCGCAACCTGGAGCTGGCCGGACCCTTGCGATCTTCCTCGGCGCCGCGTTGTTCACCTTTGCCTGGCTCAAGTTGACGCCCACGCGAGCTCGTGTGACAGCGCGGCACGCGGACGCGCATGCGGCCGGCGGCCCGATCGCACACCGGCACACGGCCGCGCAGCAGCGCATCTCCCGCACGCCCATTGGCCGCGGCGCGCGCGACGTGCGCTGCCCCTCGACGGGTGTTCCAACGCGGGCGCGCCGCTCCACCCGCCGGATCCATTAGCCGCGACCCTGGTGTCGCATACCGATGGGATGGCGCGTGGCGCCACGCCGTCGCTTCCGCCTCGGAGCACCAGCCGGCTCGCTCGACTCCGGTGCGTGCTCGCAGGTAGGCTTGCTTCGTGCTGAGACTCATCCGCCTCGCTCTCCAAATCGTTCTGTTCTTCGTCTTGCTTTCGCTGGTGGTCGCAGTCGCCGCAGCGCAGACCGGCCTCATCGAGAGGGTTGTGCTGTTCGCCGCCGGTGCCGTGGTCGTGTGGCTCGCTTCGCGCGTGCAGCGCATCGGCGCTCCCGTGCATCACGCGTAGCCGAGCATCGGCGAGGCTCCTGCTTGCGCCTCAGGGCCATGCAGCGCGCCGCCGCCGGCCGTGTGCGCAGCGAGTCCTGCTAGACCAGGAGCTCGACGAGCCTGCGTGACCGCAGCGTCGTCGTCAGGCCGACGGCCCCGGATCGCACGGTCGTCCGTATCCGTTCAGTCGCGCTGACCAGCGCGTCGACGATCGTGCTGTCGAGTTGCGAGCCCGCGGCACAGACGATCTCCTCCAGCGCGGCCTGCGCGCTGCGTCCACGACGGTAGGGGCGATCTGAACGGATGGCGTGGAAGGTGTCGGCGCAGAAGACGATCCGGCTCGCGAGCGGGATCTGCTCACCCGACAGCCCGTCCGGATACCTGCCGCCATCCCAGCGCTCGTGGCTGTGACGAACGAGCCGGCCGACCTCCTCGAGCTGCGGAACCGACCGGATGATCCGCTCCCCGACGACGGTGTGCTGGCGAATCAGGCTCCACTCGTAATCGTCCAGCGGACCGCGCTTGTTGAGGACGTCCGAGGCGATGGCGACCTTCCCGATGTCGTGCAGCTGGGCGGTGGCGAGCAGCTCGGCGCGGTCGTTCCCGTAGACGCCGAGCTCCTCGGCGATGAGGTCGCACAGATGCACGACGTCGTCGCAATGCGTTCCCGTGTCCCCGTCGCACGCCTGCAGCATCGCGGCCGCGATCGTCACTGCGGCGCGCTTGGCCGCCCAACCGAGATCGTCCTCGTGGGTGCGCGGCCGTGC
>DATLNO010000004.1:0-3919 GCA_035536715.1 Solirubrobacteraceae bacterium | reverse complement strand
TCGACGTGCCCGGCTATGACCTGCTCGGCGCGTTCGTCGGATCGGAGGGCACGCTCGGGGTCTGCACGAAGATCACCCTGCGCGTCATTCCGGTGCCCGAGGCGATCAAGACGATGGTCGCGTTCTTCGACACGACGAGCGAGGCGGGTGAGACCGTTTCGGAGATCGTGTCCGGTGGCGTCGTGCCGGGCGCGATCGAGATGATGGACACGCTGACGATCCAGGCAGCGGAGGCGGCGGTCGGGGCAGGCTTTCCGACCGACGCCGGCGCGGCGCTGATCATCGAGCTCGACGGCTCGCTCGACGAATGCGAGGCCCGCTTCGACGACGTCGTCGCGATCTGCGAGCGCAACGGCGCGACGAGCATCCGGATCGCCAAGGACGACGCAGACCGCGCCGCGATCTGGCGCACGCGCAAGGCCGCCTTCGCCGCGATGGGCCGCATCGCGCCCAACTACTACGTCCAGGACGGTGTGATCCCGCGCACGAAGCTGCCCGAGGTGCTCGAGTGGATCGCCGAGCTGGCCGAGGAGTACGGCATGCGCGTCGGCAACGTCTTCCACGCCGGCGACGGCAACCTGCACCCGCTCGTCTGCTACGACGGCGGGGACGAGGCCGAGCGCGCCGAGGAGCTCGCGGGCAAGATCGTCGAGGCCTGCGTCGACGCGGGCGGATCGATCACCGGCGAGCACGGCGTCGGCGTCGACAAGAAGCGCTACATGCCGAGGATGTTCGACGAGCCCGACCTCGCCGCGTTCCAGCACCTGCGCTGCGCGTTCGATCCGCGCGGGCTCGCGAACCCCGGCAAGGTCATGCCGACACCACGCCTCTGCGGTGAGGTGCCGGGTCCGTACCGCACGCACCCGCTCGAGCGCGACGGCATCGCGGAGCGGTTTTGAGCACGCAGGCCACACAGCTCGTCACGCCCGACACGGAGCACGACGCTGCTGATCTGCTGAGCGGCTACGCCTCACGCGGGATCGGTGTGCGGATCGCCGGCGCCGGCACGAAGCCGTGGGGCGGTCCCGCAGCCCCGTGCGGCGTCGAGCTCTCGACGGCGGCGCTCGACGCCGTCATCGAGCACAACGTCGGCGACCTCACGGCCGTCGTGCAGCCGGGCGTGCCGCTGCGCGTGCTCGACGAGCTGTTCGCCGGCGACGGGCAGATGCTCGCGCTCGACCCGCCGCTCGGTGAGCGCGATGCGGCGACGATCGGCGGCGTCGTCGCGGCCGGCGACTCGGGGCCGCTGCGCCATCGCTACGGCGCCGCGCGCGACCTCGTGCTCGGCGTCACGGTGGCGCTGTCGGACGGCACGCTCGCACGCGCGGGCGGCAAGGTCATCAAGAACGTCGCGGGCTATGACCTCTCCAAGCTCTACGCCGGCTCGCTCGGCACGCTGGGCCTGATCACACAGATCGCAGTGCGGCTGCACCCGCGCGCGCCCGCGCAGGCGACGGCGACCGGGAGCACGGACGACCCGGGGCTGCTGCAGCAGGCCGCGATCGCGCTGTCGGCAAGCTCGCTGGAGGCGCAGTCGCTCGACGTGCGCTGGCAGGCGCACAGCGGGATGGTGCTCGCGCGCTTCGCCGGCCTCGCGGCGACCGAACAGGCGGCCGCGGCGCAGAAGCTGCTCGCGCAGACGGGCGTCGAGGCGGATGCGACCGACGACGACGACGAGCTGTGGGCCCACCAGCGCGCGTCGCAGCGCTGCGACGACGCCGGCGCCGTGATTCGCGTCTCGGGCCGGCCGAGCATGCTCGCCGACATCTGCGTCGCGGCGCAGATCGCGGGCGCGACGCTCGCCGGCCGCGCGGCACTCGGCCTCTACTGGCTCGCCCTTCCGACGGCCGCCCCCGGCGAGCTCGTCACCTCGATCGCGCGCGTGCGCAAGGTGCTCGCGCCGATGCCCTGCGTCGTCCTCGACGCGCCCGCCTACGTGCGCGCGCACCTCGATCCCTGGGACCATCCCGAGGACACGGCGCTCGTGCTCATGCGCCGCGTCAAGGAACGCTTCGATCCGACGCGCACCTGCAACCCCGGCATCTTCTGCGGCGGGATCTAGGTAGTGGCCCACTGATGGCCGCCTTCGATACCCACAAGCCGCCCGAGATCGATCTCATCGAGGACTGCGTGCACTGCGGCTTCTGCCTGCCGACGTGCCCGACGTACGTGCTGTGGAACGAGGAGATGGACTCGCCGCGCGGTCGCATCGTGCTGATGAGCGAGGGCCTGCAGCCCGGCAGCGCGCTGAGCCCGACGATGGTCGGCCACTTCGACAACTGCCTGGGCTGCATGGCCTGCGTCACGGCCTGCCCGTCGGGCGTGCGCTACGACCTGCTGATCGAGGACACGCGCCAGCAGGTCGAGCGCCGCCATCCGCGCACGGCCCGCGAGCGCCTGCTGCGCCGCGTCCTGTTCGCGACCTTCCCATTCCCGGGTCGGCTGCGCGCGACGATCCCCGGGATCATCTTCTTCCGGCGCACGGGGCTGGCGCGCTGGGCGCAGCACTCGCGCCTGGTGGAGCGCTCCCCGCTCATGCGCACGCTCAGCGAGCTCGCCCCGCCGGTGCGGATGCGCGACATGGTTCACCGCCTGCCGGCGATGACGAAGGCGGTGGGACAGAAGCGCGGCACGGTCGGGTTCCTGCAGGGCTGCGTCCAGCGCGCGTACTTCGGCGACGTCAACGCGGCCACCGTCGCCGTTCTCGCCGCCGAGGGCTTCGAGGTCCATGCGCCGCGGGCGCCGCGCTGCTGCGGCGCGCTCGGGCTGCACGCGGGCCAGGAGGAGGACTCGCTGCCGCTGGCCAAGGCGACGATCGAGGCCTTCGAGGGCTTCGACCACGTCGTCGTGAACGCGGCCGGCTGCGGTTCGGCGATCAAGGACTACGGCCACCTGCTGCGCGACGAGCCCGCGTGGGCCGAACGCGCGACGTCACTGGCGGCGCGCGCTCGTGACGTGCACGAGCTGCTCGCGTCGGTGCCGCCGCGCGCCAAGCGCCACCCGGTCGAGATGAAGGTCGCCTACCACGACGCCTGCCACCTCGCGCATGCGCAGAGCGTGCGCGCGCAGCCGCGTCAGCTGCTGCGATCGATCCCTGGCCTCGAGCTCGTCGAGCCGGCGGAGTGGGAGCTGTGCTGCGGCTCGGCCGGGATCTACAACCTGACGCGGCCCGACGCGGCGCGTGAGCTCGGCGAGCGCAAGGCCGACAACCTGCTGGCCACCGGCGCGGAAGCGATCGCCGCCGCGAACCCGGGCTGCACGCTGCAGATCGCCGCGCACCTGGAGCGCAAGGGCGAGCCGCGCGCGCTCGTGCACCCGATGCAGCTGCTCGCGCAGTCGATCGAGGGTGGCGGCGGTGGGAACCGGCGGCGTTGGCTGCTGCCCGCGATCGTGCGCCGCTGGCGCGGCTGACGGTCGGCGGCGGGACCGGAACCACGCCGCTGCCCGATGACTGGCTCGCGGCCGGCAGCAGCCTCGTCGATCCCGGGCAAGACCGGTTTTCCGCGCCGGCCGCGGATCGAGCCCCCATCTCGCAACGCTGGCCGTGGTCGGTCGCTGTCGTTGCTCGTCGTCGTTCCGCTGGCCGGCCTTGGTCGCTGACGCCGGCCGGTCGCTCGCTCAGTGGTGCCCGGCGTCCTTGCGGGCCGCCTCGGCGAGCGCCGAGAGCGCGAGCTGCAGGGAGCTGTAGGAGCCCAGCGAGCGTGGGACGACGATCGTCTGCGCGTCGCCGACCTCCGAGACATCGAGGTTCGCCGCGATCGACGCCTTGCTGAGCCCATACAGCAGGTCGCGGTCGCGTTCGGCGACGACGATCTTGCCGTGGGCGCGCGCCTTGCGCAGAACGTGGTCGTCCTTGCCGATCCAGGCCTCGCCCTTCGCGACGGTGACCGAGCGCGCGAGGGCGGCGCGCAGCTTCGGC
>DATLNO010000003.1:0-15185 GCA_035536715.1 Solirubrobacteraceae bacterium | reverse complement strand
ACCGTTGCCTCGCCGAGCAGGTCGACCGACGCGCCGATCCCGCCGCCCCACAGCTTGCGCAGGATCGGCAGGGCCGCCTGCGGGTCCTCGCCGACGATGAAGCGGTGGGCCATGTGCCGCACGCCCGCCGCGCCGGCTGCGCCGAGCGCAGCGCGGCCCGCCTTCGTGTCGCCCATGCGCATCGCTGCGCGCAGCGAAGGTGGGTGGGTGTGGACCTGCTCGAGAAAGCTCGTCAGGTGCGCGGCGAGGTCGTCGACTGACCGGCAGGCGGGGACGACGTCGACGAAGCGAAAGAGCGCGGCGCGCAGCTCGGCGTCCGCTGATGCGAGCTCCATGGCGCGGTCGTCGAGCGCCTTGAGCGGGTTGCCGCGGTGCGAGGGGAACGCGTCGAACAGCGCGGCGCCGACGCGTTGGATCTCGGGTTCAAGCACCGCTGCAGCGCCCATGGGAGTCCTACGGCGCCGTGGCGGGCTCGGGCGCGGGCGCGAGATCCGGAACGGTCGACGTATCCTTGGCGGGTGGGATCTGCTCGGCGCCGGTCGCGCCGCGTCCCGGCTCGACCGTGCGGGCGCCGTCGTCGCGTGTCGCGGCCGGGGGCGGCGGGGGCGGCTGTGTCGGCGGGGGAGCGGCGGGCGGCGGGCTCGTGTTGTCTGTGGATGGGGTGGCCGCCTGCGGCGCTGTGGCCGCTTCACGGTTGGTGGCGGCCTCCCGGCTGCGGCGGGCGCGCTCACGCTCTCGCGCCTTGGCGACTTCGACCGCGTCGGGGCTCGCCTCCTTGGCGCCCGGCACCACGACCACGTCGGCCGGCTCGCTCTGCGCCGGAACATCGGAGGGAACCCCGACGCGCGGGCTCGACGCCGGGTCGTCGCCGCCGAAGACCCCGGCGACGAACAGCGCGACGAGCACGGCGATCAGCACGACGACGACGGGCAGCACGATGCTCAGCGGCAGCTTGCCGCGCGACCCCGAGCCGCCGCCGCCGCGCGATCGCGAGCCGGCGCCGCCGGCGGCGAGAACGCTGACCGGCGTGGCAGACCGCCGGCTCGGCAAATCATCCGCCGCAGCCCGCTCGGGCTCGATCGTGACCGGCGCCCTGAACTCCGTCGTCGGCTGGTCGACCTCGTCGGCGGTCGCGGTCTCGACTGGCGCCGCCGCGTCAGGCGTGGACTCGTCGGGCGCCGCGTCAGCCGTTGTGTGCTCTACCGCAACGGCCTGCGCAGTCGCAGGGACCGGGTCGTCGCCGTTCGGTGCGGGCGCGTGCGGCTCGTCGTCGCCTACGGGAGCGGCAGCGGCCATCGCCGCGATCATGGCGGCGATGATGGCCGGATCCATCAGCGGGGTGGGGGGATCGCGGTAGGCGCGCTCGGCGGCGTCGAAGCGCGCAACGGGGGCGCGGCACGTCCAGCAATCCGCGAGATGCTCCTCGAGGACCTCGCGGTCGGCCGGCGAGATCGTCTTGTCGGCGCGTGCGGCGAGCAGCAGCGGGACGACGGCGCAGATATCGATCAGCGCGCGTGGGGCACGGCTCGCGGCCGACCTGCGCGTCACGTTGATCAGCAGCGCCTCCGGGTTCAGCTCGGTCAGGTCGGGCGTGGCGACGACGGCCGCGCGAAAGGCGGCGAAGGACTCGGCGGCGGCGTCGGCGGCGCCATCGTCGCCGGCGACGTGGCGGCAGTACGCCAGGACGGACGGCCCCCGGGCCGCGCAGAGCCCCGCGAGCGCGGCGGGATCGCCGTCGCGCACGCCGGACGGTGTGACTGCGGCGGGCATCTCAACCCAGGCTACCGCCAGACGCCGACGACGCACGCGCTCAAATCTCACGGGTGGTCAAGCCTCTAGAGTCGGACGAACATGGACCGGGAGACAGCTCACGCCGCGCGCCGGACGGCGGCGAGAAGCCGGTCGCGACAAGCGCCGCAGCCTGTCTGACGATGCGCCTGGTCTTCGTGCTGGACCAGTGGCCGGAGCTGTCGGAGACGTTCGTCGTCAACGAGCTGCAGGCGCTCCGCCGCCGGGGCGACGACGTCCGCGTCCAGGCCGCCGGCCGCGCGGCGCACCCCAATCCGGATGCGCCGGCCGACATCGACATCCACGTGCTCGGCGAGGACAGTCCCCGCCGCACCGCCGGCGATCTGCTGTGGCTCCTGCGGCGGCGGCCGCTGGCTTGTGCGCGGGACGTCGTCCGCAGCCGCCGCTGGGGACGCGCGGAGTGGGCCCGGCCGCTGCGGGCGCTGGCCCCCGCTGCGCGCGCGATCGTCGAGCGCGGCGACGAGCACCTGCATGCCCATTTCGCCAGTGGCGCGGCGCTCGACGCGATGCGACTGGCTGCGCTCACCGGGCGGACCTTCAGCGTCACGGCGCACGCATACGACATCTTCCTGACGCCGCGCAACCTGCGCGAGAAACTCGAGCGCGCCGACGCGGTGTTCACGGGGTGTGAATACAACATGCGCCACCTGCGCGCGATCGCGCCTGCGGCAAATCTGCACAAGGTCGTCATGGGAGTCCGCGCGAAGACGTTTCGCCGCGCGGGTCCGCTGCCGTGTGGCAACAGCGTGCTGGCCGTCGGCCGGCTCGTCGAGAAAAAGGGCTTTGGCGTGCTGATCGACGCGCTCGCGCAGCTGCCCGACGTGCGCGCGCGGATCGTCGGCGACGGACCGCTGCGCGCGGCGCTCGAGGAACACGTGGCACGCGCTGGGGTGGCCGACCGGGTCGAGTTCGCGGGGAGCGCCGCGCCCGCCGATGTGCGCCGGGCGCTCGAGGGGGCCGACGTGCTCGCGATGCCCTGCGTCGTGGCACGTGACGGCGATCGCGATTCGATGCCCGTCGTCGTCAAGGAGGCGATGGCGATGCAGCTGCTCGTCGTGGCGAGCGACGAGGTCGGGCTGCCGGAATGCGTGCTCGCCCCGTGGGGCACCCTGGCGGCGCCCGGCGACGCGCAGGCGCTGGCGGCGGGACTGCGCGATGCGCTCGCCCTCGCGCCCGAGGAGCGCCTGCGGGCCGGGCGCGCGGCCCGCGAATGGGTGCGCGAGCACGCTGACGTGGACCGAGAGACGGCGCGGATGGCGACCGTGCTGCAGACGATGCGTCGTTAGGGCGGCGCCCGGCCCGGCCGATACTCACGCCGGCGGCCTCGACGAACCAAGGTGCTCGTACCGATCCGCGCCCAGAGCTGAGCGGCAGCGAGCGAGGCGAGCGAGCCTTATACCGCCGAGTGTCGGGTGCGGTGCGTCGATGCGGGCGCGTGCCGGGTCTGAGCCGGTGCGTCGGGGTCGGGCCGGCGCTTGCGAACTGCATCGATGAGGGGTGGGGCGAACCAGTCTGGTTGACGCGAAACATCGCGGCGTCCGGAGCGTGTCGCGAAGGTGTTCGCATAGAGCAGTTATGCGACCCGCTCCCGACGGATCGGCGCGGTGCTCGTTCCCCCCGCCCTTTATCGATGCCTCACACACGCGTTACTCCGATCGCGCCGAGATGCAAGTCGCGGCTTCTGACGACCAAGAGGAGCTAGCCGGCCGCCGCCGGCGGCGCGACCAGCACGCGTAGCCGGGCGGTGAGCGCGATCGTGCGCCACCCGGCGGCGATCGCCCAGTCCTGCTCGGGCGTCGGCTCGGGCGGATAGAAGCCGCGCCCGACGACGAGCACGTCGAAGCGCCCGCGCCGCAGCGCCGCCTGGAAGCTGCGCTCGTCGCCCCACGGGGTGAGGAAGCCGTCGACGAAGCGGCCCATGAACTCGACGTGATTGTCGATCCGTGTCCCGAAGGCCGGCCAGATGGGGGACAGGCCGGCGACCGTCCAGTCCGCCGCCAGGGCGACGCGCTTGCCGCTCGGCGCGGCCTGGAGCATCGCGTCGACGCCGGGATCGATGTTGCGATAGCGCCCGTCGTTGATGCGGTCCTGCATGCGGTTGGCCGCCGCCAGCCCGATGAGCAGCGAGGCGATCGCGGCACCGGCGAGCACCACGCGGCGGTCGCGCAGCCGCCACAGCACCCACGCCGCGCCGGTAAGCGCCGCCAGACCGACCACGGCGACCGCCAGGTCGCGCAACTGCACCTCGTAGCCGTACCAGGCGCCGAACAGCGCGCCGACCGCGAGCGCCGCCTCGAGCAGCAGCGCCAGTACGCGCGGCAGCCGCCCGGCTGCCCACGCCAGCGCCGGCACCGCGAGCAGCAGCGCCGGAACCGCGTAGCGCGTGTTGGCGTTCGCGAGCGACGGGTCGCCACGGAGTCCCAGCGCGGTGGCCGGAGTCACGGTGTACAGCAGCCCGAGCACGACCGCACCCGCGGCCAGAGCGATGATCCGCGGGTCAGGCGCCCGTCCGCCGCGGCGCGCGAGCACGACCGCGACGACGAGCCCGATCGCGCACACGACGGGGGTGCTGCCGATTCCCTCGATGATCTCGCCGGCGAGTTGGCGCAGCACCTCGAGATCGCCGGCGTAATCGGCGATCGACCAGCCCGCCTGGTCGCGGATGATGTCCGGCGGCGCGTCGAAGATCGTGATGCCGAACGGCTTGACCTGCAGCGGGAAGACCGGGTTGCCAGACAGCGCGAGGTTGCGCACGAGCCACAGCGCCATCCCGGCGAACGCCAGCGCGCCGACGAGCGCGCCGTCGCCGATCGCGCGCCGCAGCGCGCCGGGATGCTCCCCGGCGCGGCGCGCGTGCAGCAACCTGGCGACGAGCCAGATCGCGATCAGCACCGGCACGGAGCTGACGCCGTACCACTTCGTCCCGCAGGCGATCGCGAGCGCGACCCCGGCGACGACGAGGTCCGAGCGGCGCGTCGTGCGGGCGTGACGCAGCAAGAACAGGACGCCCGTCGTGTACGTCGCCCACATGAGCGAGTCGGGCAGCGCGCGCGGGATCGTCGCCAACCCCACGACCGGCATCGAGACGACGACCGCGGCGGCGAGGACCGACGACGCGCGCGCTGCGCCCAGTTCGCGGGCGACGGCGAACACCGCGACGGCGAGAGCGACGAGGTAGAACGTGATCGGCAGCCGGACGAGAAAGTCGTTGTGCCACGGCAGCACCGTGCTGAGCAACACGACGTCGCCGTTGTGCGGGTAGTTGCCCTGGGCGAGCAGGGGTACGAACTGGTCGATCTGCCAGACGCTGCCGGTCTGGATCCAGCGCGCCACGTTGGGCAGATGGAACGTCAGCGGGTCGACGCCGACCAGCTCGTCTCCGGCCCAGCGGCCGAGGTCGGCCAGCGCTGCAGCCGTGGCGAACGTGGCCGCGGCCGCGGCGAGCACCCAGGAGGCGCGGCTGCTCGGCGGCGCCGGCGGTGGCGGCCGGTCGCGCACCGCATCGTCGTCGTCGGCGGCCGGGCGAACGAGCGCCGCGAGGCCGACCGCGAGCACCCCGGCCGCGAGCACGGTCCCGCGGGTGAGGATGCCGAGCATGAGCGGCAGCAGATGCACGCCGATGAGCACCGCTGTCCCGACGACGATGGCTGCGAGCCCCAGCTCGAGGCGATCGAGATGGCGCAGGCGGCGGCGCACGATCAGCGCGGTGGCGATCGCGACCGCGCCAAGCATTGCGCCGAACAGCGCGGCGCCGATCAGGAAGTCGTCCAGGGGCATGACCGCGCGAGAGGCTAGATGCTCGCGCTGACAGCGGCTGAACCTCCCGGCTGACGGTGCCCGTATCGTGACGCCGTGGCGCCGATCGACACCGAACCCGGAGCCGAGCCCGGTATCGATCCCACCCGCCGTCGCCCGCAGGCGGGATCGGGCCTGCGCATCCGCGCGGCGCGCGGCACCATCGTCAACGCCGCCTTCCTCATCGGCGTCAACACGCTCAACCTCGTCCGCGGCTTTCTCGTCGCGGCGTTCCTGACGACCGCGGAGTACGGCGTCTGGGGCGTCGTCCTCGTCGTGCTGTTCACCCTGATGTTCCTGCGCCAGGTCGGCATCGGCGAGAAGTACATCCAGCAGGACGAACGCGACCAGGAGCTCGCGTTTCGCAAGGCGATGACGTTCGAGCTCGCGCTCGCCGGTGTCGTCCTCGTCGTCGGCGCCGCGCTCGTGCCCGCGCTGGCCGCGATCTTCGACGAGCCGGCGATCATCGCCCCGGCGCTCGTCTCGCTGCTGGTGGTGCCGGCGCAGGCGCTGCAGGCGCCGTTGTGGATCTTTTACCGCGACATGAACTTCGTGCGCCAGCGCAAGCTGCAGATCCTCGATCCGGTGACGGGCTTCGTCATCGCGGTGGCGCTGCTGGCCGCAGGCTGGAACTACTGGTCGCTGATCGTCGGCGTCGTCGCCGGCGCCTGGGTCGGCGCGCTCGTGTCGCTGCGCGCCTCGCCGTATCGCTTTCGCTGGGCCTGGGACCGCCCGACGCTGCGCTCCTACATCTCGTTCTCGTGGCCGCTGTTCTTCGCCGGCATGTCGGGCATCGTCGTCGGCCAGGGCCTGCTGATCGTCGGTGAGGCGAAGCTCGGGCTGGCGGGCGTCGGCATCATCGCGCTGGCATCGACGATCTCGCAGTACTCAGACCGCGCCGACCAGGCGATCTCGCAGACGATCTACCCGACGATCTGCGCCGTCAAGGACCGCGCCGACCTGCTCTACGAGGCGTTCGTCAAGTCCAACCGGCTCGCGCTCATGTGGGGAGCGCCGTTCGGCCTCGGCCTCGCGGTCTTCGCCGAGGACCTCGTGCAGTTCGGCATCGGCGAGCGCTGGCGGCCGGGAATCGGGCTCATGCAGGCGATCGGCATCTCCGTCGCCGTGCATCAGATCGGCTTCAACTGGGATGCCTTCTACCGGGCGCGGGCCGACACGAAGCCGATCGCCGTCGCGGCGGCGATCTCGATCTTCGCGTTCCTGGCGCTCGGCCTGCCGCTGCTGGCGACCGAGGGGCTGCGCGGCCTGGCGATCGCGACGGTGCTCGTCGAGGTCGTGAACTTCACGATCCGGATGGTCTTCCTGCGGCGACTGTTTCCCGACTTTCGCTTCCTGCGTCATGCGGGGCGGGCGCTGCTGCCGAGCTTGCCCGCCGTCGGGGTCGTCATCGGGGTGCGCCTGGCATTCGGCGAGGAGGGCACGCTCCTCGCCGCGCTGGCCGTCTTCGCCTTGTACGTCGTGACGACGCTCGCCGCGACCGGGCTGATCGAGCGCAAGCTGCTCCGCGAGATGCTCGCATACCTGCGCCGCCGCCCGGCCGCGGGCGCTCCGGCCTGATTGCGGTTGTGGCGTTCGTGCGTGGCGCTCGTCATCGGTTCGACCGCCGCTGAACGGCAGCGACGAGGAAGGTGCGGAACAGGCGTTCGTGGAGCTCCTTCTGTGCCCGCGCGTGTTCCAGCGGGACCGCGGGCCCGACCGGTGTTCGTGTACGGCTCGATCATCAGTGAGCTGTTCGAGCGGGATCGCGTGCACGTGTCGTTGTTCGTGTACGGCTCGATCACCCGCAGCACCGCTGGTGCCGGTCGCCGGTCCTTCGTTGATGCTGTTCCCCGTGACGCGCAGCCCCGCACCAAGCGCACCGGACCGCGCTCCGGTACCTACAGCCCGCGTTCTCTAGCGGGAGCGGAGCGCGATCTGCGACCGCGGCCCGGGTCGCACGCTGAGCGTCGCGCCGTGCATCGCTGTCGCGCTCAGCGCGCGGCGGCCGTCACCCGTCGCGCGCAGGCGATCCCAGATGCGCGCGGCGTTGATCTCCCCGCGCAGAGTGACGCGTGTGCGTCGCCAGCCCCCCGGCGACGATCGGCGCGATCCGCGTGGAGCGGATGCGAGGCAGCGCAGCGCGATGCGCACGCCTATCAGGCCGATCCGCGCGATCGAGTGGCTGACCCGAGGGCAGCCCGTCCGCTCGGCAACCCGCTCGGCCCTGCGGGCGCTGACAGCGCGATCGCCGAACGCGCCGAGGGCAGAGGCGTAGGCGGACCGGCCCGCCGCGGAGACGGTGCCGTGCAGCAGCGCGGTCGACAGGTCCGAGGGGTCGCCGGGCTCGAGGTCGAGGACCTGGGTCGTCGGGCGCGCGGCCTGCACGCGCTGGGCGTGCGCCGCGGAGACGACTGCGTCGTCGCCTTCGCGCAGCAGCAGGAGGTCGGCGCGGATCGTCGGCGCGAGCGTCACGGGGTCCCATGGGGCGAGCTCGGCCGGCGCCGTGCCGAAGAAGCGAGCCGTCCGCAGGGCGACGAGCTTGGCGCGCGGCTCCGGGTTGGGCACGGCCTCCGCCTGGTAGTTGACGATGTCGGTCGGAGTGCCGACGCCGATGACGCAGTCGACCGCGGGCAGACGTGAAGCGGCGATCATCGCGAGGTGGCCTCCGGACGACTCGCCGTAGAGGCACACTGGGCCGTCGCCGGTCCCGCGCGCGAGTTCGCTGCCGGTGGCATCGAGCACGTCCTGCAGTCCGCTCGCGCCCTCCCCGTAGTCGATCGAGACGACCCTCCAGCCGCGCTGCAGGAACAGGTCGCCGGGCTGCTGCATGAGGTGGCGCTGCGCGCGGGCGTCGTGCCCGATCCATCCGCCGCCGTGGATCAGGATCACCGTGCCGCGTGCCGGCCCGGCAGGATCGGCGCTGATCGGGGCCGCGACGGGCGCAGGCGACGGCGCGGGCGCGGGCCTGAGCAGGGGGGTGGCGGCGGGCGCGGCACCGGGCAGACATGACAGGACTGCGACGGCAGCCAGGGCCACCGCGGTGCGAAGTGATGCGGTGGCGCCCATGCGTGCGTGTATCGGCAGCGGCGGCCGGCGCTTAAGAGGGGCGGTGCGCGCTCAGCCCCTCGTCCGGTGGAGCGCGGGCGTCGTCAGGCGGCCGCCGCGAGCAGGAACGCCACCAACGCGAGGTGCACCTCGCGCTCGATCTTCGCGCGCTCGCGCGCTCGAAGTCCAGGCCGTCGACTCCGCGAGCCGGCGCATCGGCGCAGTCGGCCCGGCTATGCGGATGAGCTGCACGACAGGTTTCCCTGCCCGCGCGCCGCGGGTCTCACACGGGGTGCGGTACCCGCTCACGCTGACGTCGGCCGGCGGGCGCTGAGCGCCGCCGGCACACGGAGCAGCGCCGCGATCTCCTGTGGTGTCGCCACGCGCCGTGCCTGGATCGCGCGGCGCTCTCGCAGGGCGCGCGGCAGGCCGGCCAGGCCGGCGATCCTGCCCGCGATCTCGGCGGCCGCGTAGCGCCGTGGACGGTTGACGCGCAACTCCGCGAGCCAGCGCCGCAGCAGCACACCGAACGGCAGGTCAGGCAGGCAGCGCACCGCGCACGACATGCTGTTGCGCGCGACGTAGAACCGCAGCCGCGCCATCGAGCGCGTTGTCGCGCCGAGCTGGTGGACGACACGGGCGGAGGGGACGAGCAGCGCGTGATAGCCGGCCAGCGCCGCACGGAATGCGAGGTCGACGTCCTCGTAGTAGAGGAAGAAGCGCTCCTCGTAGCCGCCGAGCAGATCGAAGACCCGGCGGCGGAAGACCGGCGCGGCGCCAGGGGCAGCGAAGACGGGATAGGGCTCGTCCGGCAGGTTGTCGAGCGGACGCTCGCGCAGCAGCTTGTAGGCGTATCCCTCCGGCGAGTAGGCATCGCCGGCACTCTCGATCAGGCCGGTCGCGGCGCTGACGAGGACGCTGCCCAACGCCCAGGTGCGCTCGTCGCGCGGTGCGGCCATGAGCTGGGCAAGCCACTCCGGCGCCGGCGTCGCGTCGGAGTTCAGCACGCAGACCCAGGGTGCCGAGGTCGCCCGCACGCCGCGGTTGGCGCCGCCCGCGAAACCGTGGTTGCGGCCGAGCTCGAGCGCGCGCACGCCCGGGTGATGCTCGCGCAGCAGCGCCAGCGAGCCATCGCGCGAGCCGTTGTCGGCGACGACGATCTCGCCCGGGGCCAGCGTCTGCGCCGCCAGGGAGGCGAGGCAGTCCGCCAGCAGGCGCTCGCCGTTGAAGTTGACGATGACGACCGCGACGCCGGAGGCGCCCGAGCTCACGGCGGGCTGCCGCCGGCGGCCGGATCGAAGCGCGCGATGAACGCGTCGATGTCCGGGCTGCAGACCAGCTCGATGTGCTCCTTGACCGTCTCCGTCGGCCAGTCCCACCACTTGATCCGCAGCAGCGCGTCGACCTGCTCGTCGGGGAAACGGCGGCGGATCTCGCGTGCCGGGTTGCCGACGACGATCGCGTAGGGGCGCACGTCCTTGGCGACCACGGCCTTCGTCCCGACGACGGCGCCGTCGCCGATCGTCACGCCGGACATCACCGTGCAGCCGTTCGTGACCCACGTGTCGCTGCCGACGACGATGTCCCCGCGGCCGTGGGTGAACCCGTCCTCGCCGGCGCCGGGCAGCCCGAGCATCGCGCGCAGGCCGTACTGCGACACCCACTCGATGCGGTGCAGGCCGCCGACGTAGAAGTCGGCGTCGGGTGCGACCGAGGCGAAGTTGCCGATGATCACGCGGCCCGTGTCGCCCTCGTACTTGACGACGTTCGGCGCGTAGTAGCTCATGTTGCCCATGACGAGCGTGCCGTCGGCGAGGTGCTTCTGCACGCGCTCCTGCAGCGCCACGGACCGCTCGGCGCGGTTCACGGACTTTCGGAGGCGCTCGATCGAGTCCAGGCGCGCTTTGACGTCGCGTGCCTTGTAGACCACGCGCCGGGCCTGCTGGGCGGCGCGTCGGACCGGGCTCGGCATCGCGGGCAGTCTAATCGCGGTCTGCCGGGGCGAGTCGCACACCGGCCGTGCGGGCGCCCGCCCGCAGGCGCTGATCCCAGACGGCGAACACCGTCTCGGCCCCACCGACCGCGAACAGGCTGGCCAGATGGACCGCGTCGGCGCCGCGCAGGACGTGCTCGCCGGCCAGTCTTCCCGCGTGTGCGGTTACCGGCTCGGTGAGCTCGACTGGCCTGGTCGCCGCCCAGTAGCTCTCCCATGCCGTCTCGGCGCGACGCTGGCCGGCAGGGTGCAGACGATCCGCACGACCGGCCGCGGCCAGCGCGGCGCGCACCTCGGGATAGGCGATGCGGCTGGATACCGCGGCATCGCAGCCATCCCACAACGTGGCGGCCAGGTCGCTGCCGTCCTCCTCTACGAGCAGCTTGACGAACGCGCTGCTGTCGAAGTAGACGATGGCCACCGCGTCAGCGGCGTTGCTCGTTCACGAGGTCGGCCACCGGGCCACTCGCGCGCACCCGGCTGGCCCGCCGAGCGGCAGGACGGTCGGTGCGCAGCGGTTTGCTCAGAACGCCGCGCTCGATGAGCTGATCGAGGAGCGGGGCCGCGTCGACCGCCACCAACCGCGCCACCGGAGTACCCCGGTCGGTCACGACGATCTCCTCGCCGGTCCGTGCCCGCTCGATCCAGCTCGAAAGCTCGGCTCGCAGCGTGCTGATCGCGACGTCCATCGAGCAAGTGTACAGCTTCCTAAAGCGTACTTGTACAACGGGATCCCATCACGCGCGCCTCCCGATAGGGAACGCCTCGGGGATTCCCGGCGCTTGGGTGGCCGGGTGTCACGCAACACGGGCGGCGACGGTGAGAATGTCCGACGATCTCGGCCCGCCGGTACGCTCGCATGCATGGCCGGCGACCAAGCCCGCGCGGACCTCTACGAGGCCAAGGTGCAGACGTACGCCGCCTTCGGCAACGGGGCGATCGCCGGCCACGCCCTGCGCCTGCTGCCGCCGGGCGGCCGCGTGCTCGACATCGGCTGTGCGTCCGGTGGGCTGCTCGCGCTGCTGCGGCCCGCCGCCGCGCATCTCGCCGGCCTGGAGCTGTCGCCGACCGCGGCACAGGCGGCGGCGCAGATCGGCGATGAGGTGGTGTGCGGCGCGCTCGCGGATCCCGGACTGCCCTTCGAGGCGGACTCGTTCGATCTCGTCGTGCTCGCCGACGTGCTCGAGCACCTCGCCGACCCGGCCGCGGGGCTCGCCCGCGCGACGGCCTGGTGTCGCCCGCGGGGAGCGATCCTCGTCAGCGTTCCGAACATCGCGCACTGGCAGGCGCGGTTGACGCTCCTGCGCGGCCGCTGGCCACACGACGACAGCGGCACGTTCGACGCAAGCCACCTGCGCTGGTTCACCCGCGATTCGCTGCACGCGCTGCTCGACGGCGCCGGTCTGCGGGACGTCGATCTCGACGCGATCGTGCCGATGCTGCGCAACCACCTCGGCGCGGGTCGCATCGTGCGGCGCGCCGAACCGGCCTGGCAGGCGCTCGGTCGGCGCGCGCCCGGCCTGCTCGGCTACCAGATCGTCGGAATCGGGCGACGGCCGTAGCAGATCTGCTACGTTCGCTCCTGCATGCCGACGATCCCGCAACGCGAGCTGCGCAACAACATCAGCGATGTGCTGCGGCGCGCGGAGGGCGGCGAGCGGTTCACGGTCACCGTCAACGGCAGGCCTGTCGCCGAGTTGGGCCCGCTGGACACCATGCGGCTGGCGCCGCCCGAGGCCCTCGCACGCATCCTGCGCGACGCCCCCGTGGACCCGGAGTGGGCGCGGGACCTCGAACGCATGCGCCACGAGGACGATGCCGCGGCGCGTGACCCCTGGTCCGCGTGAGCGCGCTGATCGACACCAGCGTGCTGATCGGCGCGGCTGCTCACGCGGGCCTCGAGGTGGCCGACAGCTGGTCGGTCAGCGTCGTCACCGTTGGCGAGTTGCACGCGGGTGTCCTGATCGCACGGGCCGACGCACAGCAGATGGCGCGATTGCGTCGCCTCGCCGCGGTGCTCGCCGAAGCCCCGGTCATCGACGTCGATCGTTTCGTGGCTGCGCGCTACGGCGAGCTGCGCATGGTCACGCGGCGACTGCCGTCCAACGATCTGTGGATCGCGGCGACGGCACTGGCGCACGACCTCACGCTCGTGACGGCCGACCATCAGCAGGCCGCGCTGCCACTCGTCCGGAGCAGGCTCGTCGACGCGACCATCTAGTGGGCCGACCACAAACGTTTCGACCGGAACCCCGGGCGCCGAGTTTCCGGTCGAACGTTCATGGTCGACCCACTAGGCTGCCCCGACCCATGAGCCTGCGCGACGTCCGCTACGACATCAATCATGGCGCGTCGCGCCGGATCCTCATGCCGACGCTCGAGCGCTGGGCGGCGTCGCATGCGCCCGAAGCCGAGGTCCTCGAGGTCGGCGCCGGTCACTACGACCACCGGCCGTTCTTCTCCTGCACGCTGACGAAGTTCGACGCCGACACGTCGCAGAACCCCGACATCGTCGGTGACGCGCATGCGATGCCGATGGACGACGACCGCTTCGACGCCGCGCTCGCGATCAGCGTGCTCGAGCACGTCGACGATCCATACCAGGTGGTGCGCGAGATGTACCGGGTGCTGAAGCCCGGCGCTCCGGTGCTGGCCTGGATCCCGTTCACGTTCGGTGTCCACGGCTTCCCCGAGGACGTCAGCCGCTTCACGACGTTCGGGATGCGCCGGCTCTTCGAGCGCGCCGGCTTCGAGATCACGCGGATCGACGAGAAGCCGTACTCAGGCGCGTTCCTGCAGCTCTCCAACCTCGTCCACTTCCTGCTGCCGCGAACCGATCACCGCCGCTGGGTGCGCCCGCTCAACAAGACGCTCTTCTTCGTCGCGCGGATGGGCTATCCGCTCGACGAGCGGTTCTCCAAGCTCAAGCTCAAGACGCTGTACACCGGCGCCGAGGTCGAGGCGCGAAAGCCGCTGCGGAGCTGATATGGAGAGTCGTGTGTCAACCTGGGGTCGTCGAGTTGGCGCGTTGACGCTCTGTTCGGTCGGTGTGTGGTCGGCTGGGTGGGTGGCGGTCCGGCAGGCTGTGCGCGACGCGCGGTCAGGCTGATATTCGCGGGTTGGTTACCGCAGGACCATGATTCGTCGTGGGGAGCCGCTGTCTAGAATCGGGCGTGGCCAGCCCCGCTTGGGGCGGGTTGCTCATAGCTCCGTCGCGGGTTCCCCGCGCGTTGCCGGGCCGCCACCGACCCAGCCGACGGGATTGTTTGGTGTTGGTGTTATTCGATGCGGGTGATCGCCCAGCAGAAGCCGGTCAGCTCGCGGGCGGCGGCGACGGCGATGATCGTGCGCCGCTTGGCCCTGGCCTCCAGACGTGTCCAGGTGCGATGCAGGCGCTGCTGGGCGCTCCACGCGATCGCGACGGCTTCGGCGGGCTGGCCGTCCTGGCGGTCGGTCAGCGCCTTACCGATCCGCGGTCGCGGGCGGTAGTGCCAGGCAGCCTCGACGAGCAGCCTGCGGGCGTGCCCGGAGCCGGTCTTGGTGATCGCGCCGAGCCGGCGCTGCTGGCCGGTCGTGCTCTCGCAGGGCACAAGCCCGACGTAGCTCATCAGCTGCTCGGCGCGGGCGAAGCGCTCGAAGTCGCCGACCTCGGCGCACAGCCCGACCGCGGTCAGCGTGTCGATGCCGCGCAGGCAGCGCAGCCTGCCGGCCTGGGTCGCCCACGGCGACGCCGGCAGCAGCGCGGTGATCTCGCGCTCGAGCTGGTCGCGGCGATCTTCGACAGCCGATGGCGAGATCGCATCAGGTCGACACGGACCGCCTCGCGCGCCCGCACGAGGTCGCGCAGCGCCTCCTCCTGCGGGCCGGGGACGCGCACCGGGCGCAGCTTGCCGGCCAGCAGCAACCTGACGAGATGCTCGGCGTCACGGCGATCGGTCTTGACGCGATCCCCAGACGCCCTCGGGATCTTGCTCGGCGCCGCGACAACACACTGCACCTCACGCCCGGCGAGCTCGCGCGCCAGCCCGTAGCCGGTCGGCCCCGCCTCATACGCCGCGCGCACCGGTCGCGGCAACCCGGCGCACAGCCCGGCCGCCTGCACGACATCACCGCCCAGCGTGAAGAACTGCAACTCCCCGGTCTCGGCATCGAGCACCGGCCACGATCTTGGTGGCGTGCACGTCCAGACCGACGAGGCTTCTAGCCTTCGCCATGGCTGGCTCCTCCTCTGCGATTGTGGAGCGCCGCGCGGCTGCAACCGCTGCGGCAACAACATCCCCCACGATCGTCGTGGGGGAACCGGCCCCTTCTACACCCAGGGCCGGACGGGACCGTCATCCATATGGTCTGAGATGGACGCGCTTGTCAATCGGGCGCTGGTAGCGGGGGATGTTGGTGTTGTCGGTGATGCTGTTCATGGCGGTGGTTGGTGGGGCCGGGCGGCGGGTGCGAGGGCAACGACGACTGTCACTCTGAGATACGCGGGTCGAAACCGCAGGACAGTGTCCGGTCGTGAGCTGCCTCGAACTAGCGTCGCGAGTCG
>DATLNO010000002.1:0-41382 GCA_035536715.1 Solirubrobacteraceae bacterium | reverse complement strand
GCGGTGATCGGCGGCGCGGCTGCCGCCCGCACGCTGCAACTCGATCTGGCTGCGCACGGGGTCCGTCGCTACGCGCTCGCCGGCTGGATCGCCAGCGACCCGAGTGCCGGTGGGCGGCAGCCTCCGCTGGGCAGCCTGCGCGAGATCGACGAGATCGTGGCGCGCGAGCAGATCGATCTGCTGCTCGTAGCGCCCGACGTTCCGCGGCTGGCGGCTTTCGACGCCCTGATCGACCTCACCGACGCATCCGCGGTACGCGCCTGCGAGCTGTCGGCGTTCTACGAGAAGGCCTTCGGCCACATCCCGGTCAGCGAGATCAACTCGGCCTGGTTTCAGTACTTCATGCATCCCGACTACCGGCAGCGCCAGAGCCTCAAGCGCGCCTTCGACATCATCGCGTCGCTCGTTCTGGGACTCGCCGTCCTTCCGCTCCTCCTGATCGCCGCACTGCTCATCCGCCTCGACGGAGGCCCAAGCCTCTACCGCCAGTCGCGCATCGGACGGAAAGGCCGCCCGTTCGTCATGCTCAAGCTGCGCACCATGTCGGGCTGGCCGAGCGCGCAAGGAGCACGCTGGTGCGCGGTCGACGATCCGCGTATCACGCGTTTCGGCCGCTGGCTGCGAGCGATGCACGCCGATGAACTGCCGCAACTCTACAACGTGCTGCGCGGCGACATGAGCCTCGTCGGTCCGCGCCCCGAGCAGCCCGCGATCGTCTCGATGCTGGAATCCAACCTGGACTACTACTCGCGCCGTCACCTGACTCGTCCCGGCATCACCGGATGGGCCCAGATCCGCTGCGGCTATGCCCGCAGCGAGGACGAGTCGGCGTGGAAGCTGTGCCACGACCTCTATTATCTGAAGCACCAGTCGCTGCTGCTGGACGTGCGAATCCTGGCGCGCACCGTCGCCACCATCGTCTCGCACACGCTGGAAGCGCATAGGCTCCGCAAGACTGAGCCGGCACTGCTCGACGCTCTCCCGGCCGAGGCGCGGCGGGCACGAGGGCGCGGATTGGCTGCCCTGACCCGATCAGCGCCCGGCCCCGACGCCTCTCGCTCCGTCGTAGTCGTTACCGGCGATCCGCGTGGCGCGCCCACGATCGACGATGCACTCAGCACCGCAACCGCGGAATGAGACGTGGGTGATGGTCATCCGCTCGGTGCCGTCGTCGGCCACCACCCCGGCGCGTTTCGCGCGCGCGCCGGCCGCCATGCGGATCAGGCCGTGGCGAATGACGTTGTCGACGCCCGCGCCCGTCGGCAGAGTGCCGTAGTCCCATTCGCTGATGATCCCTATTTGGATGTCGGGACCCAGGCGGAAGCGCTCGAGAATTGCACGGCGGGTCGTGTGCTCGAGGTAGACGGCGTTGCCGTTCGGGCGGGCCGAGCCGTCAATGTCCAGGTCGCGCAGGCGCAGGTCGTCGGCACGATTACCGGTCCACAGGCCTGACCAGCCGAAGTCGCGGATCCGGATGCGCTCCACCGGCCGGCGGACGCGATGGCCGATCCAAACGCCGAACTCGCACCGGCCGTCGCAGCTGCCCGCCGGCGAACGCTTGACGCCGCGCACGTCGACATCGGTGATCGCCCGTATCCTCGCTTGCGAGGACGGGTCGTTGTCGCTCGCCCTCACACCGTTGTCGCGGAAGGCACGGATTCGTACGCGCCGGACCGTCAGGCCGGCCGGCTGCAGCGCGAGGATTGCCGTGCCGACGGCGCCGTCGCCGTGAAAGGTGGTGTCAAGGACTGTCGTGCGCCGGCCGACCACCCCCCAGATGTGCAGCACCGCGTCCTGAGTGGCGTACCGCGCGGTCACATCGAACACCAGCCCCTGGACGCGACCGCCGGACCGGCCGTCGTTCCCGCCGATCTCCAGCCCGGCTCGCAGGACCGCGCGTCCGCGTCGCTCGGCATAGAGCCGATGCCCGGTGCGGGCCTCGAAGTACGGCGTCGTCGCGCCGATGCGGTCGTAGCTACCCGGTGCGAGGACGATGGCGGTCGGTGCCCGGCGGGCCAGCGCGCGGGCCAGCCCCGCCGACGTCCTCACGCGGACGGCGCGAGGTGGGAGCCGGTACGCCCGCGGCGGCGCCGGTGCCGCGATCCGCGGCGACGCCAGCGTCGCATCGGCCGCCGCCCGCCCGTCGGCACCGTCGGCTGAGTGCTGGTCGACGGCGGCGCCGCCGGCGACGGCCAACGCGCCGAGCGCTGCGAGGGGCAGCAGCTGGCGAAGCCGGACCATCGCCACAGGGTAGCGTGCCAGTGGCCGGACGGCGCCCCCTATACCAACGTCGTGCAACAGGCGCCCGAGGTGCCGGCTGGGGGTATGCTCGCCCCATGTTTGAGTCCGGGACGGGGTTGACCGTCACGAATGGGCGCGGGAACCCCGACGGCGTCTATCACGGCCCGGACGAGGAGCCTATCGACGTGCGCAGCCACCTACGCGCACTACGACGAAGCTGGCTACTCATGACGTTCATCGTGCTGGTGGGCACCGCAGCGGCGGCGGCGTACTCAATCACCGCCGAGAAGAGCTACGAGGCCACCGCCGAGCTCGTGCTGAGCGGCGAGATCCAGAGCGTCGACGTCGGCGCCATCCAGCTGAACACGGCCGCCGAGGTGCTGACGTCCACTGAGGTGCTGCGCTCCGCCGCGCGCCGCATCGGCGGCACGACGATATCCTCCCTGCGCGACGGTGTCCGGGCCGAGCTGGACGCCGGGACGAGCATCGTCAAGCTCAGGGCGTCGGCATCCTCGGCGCGGCGCGCGGCGCAGATCGCCAACGCGGTCATCGACACCTACCTTGCGCGTGACCTCCGCAGCGGCGAGCGGCGCAACCAGGCCGTGCGCGGCCGCCTGCTCATGCAGCTGCGTGTTCTCCAGACCCGACCGAGTAGCCCGCTCGCGCGGCTGCAGGCCAATGCCATCCGCGAGCAGCTCAGCGCGCAGGCCATCTCTGGCGTCACCGAGACGTCCGACTTCGAGGTGGTGGAGCGCGCGAGCGCGTCGACGGCCGTCGAGTCGCCCAAGACCGTTCGCAACGTGGTGCTCGTCTTCTTCGCGTCGCTGCTGCTGGCCGCCCTGGTCGCCGTCGCCCGAAGCCAGCTGCTGCCACGCGTGCGCGGGCCACGGGAACTCGGCCAGATCCTCGGGCTTCCGATCCTGGCGAGGTTTCCGCGCGGTCCCGCGCGCCGGCTGCGTGGGCAGTCGGTCACACCGGTGAGCCACCACGATGCGACGTCGATGGCGGTCCTGCGCTCCATCCTGACAACAGGCGAACGCAGCGGTCAGCGCGTGATCCTCGTCACCAGCGCCGTGGCCGGTGAGGGCAAGACGCGCCTGACCGCCGACCTGGGCCGAGCGCTCGCGCGGGCGGGCCACAAGACACTCGTCGTCGACGGGGACCTCCGCGCACCGGCGCTGCACGCACACTTCGGCGTCAGCGTCGCCGCCGGCGTCGCCGACCTGCTCGCCATCGAAAGCTCGCTGACCGTCGACCGGGTCGCCGGCAGCCTGAGCGGGCCGCTGCTGTGGCCCCCCGGCGAAGTGGAGTTGCGGATGCTGTCTGCCGGGCGCGAGATCGAGCGGCAGGGTGACATCCTCTCCACCACCTCGACCGCGCGGCTGCTCGGCGCGGTGCGGGAGCTGGACTTCACCTACGTGCTGATCGACGCCCCACCGCTGCTGGGCTTCTCGGACGCGCAGATTCTCGCCGGCTACTGCGACGCGATGATCGTGGTCGTGTCCCAGCCCGACTCGCTGCTCCTGCGTACGGCCCACGACCTCAGGGAGGAGCTGTCGCGCTTCGCCACGCCGGTGCTGGGACTCGTCGTGACCGACCTGCCCGAGCAGGAAGGAGCGCCGCCCGCACGCACCCCCTCGGCCTATTACGTGCCCGCGCGTTAGCGCGCAACACTGGATCCGGCACGCTCCCGCCGCCGTGACAACTGTCCCAGCTCGCCGCCCCGCGCACGAGATCGTCTCCCGGTTCGCCCTGCCCGCCGCGGCGCTCGTGACCGCCCTCGTGCTGGGGCTCGGGCTCAGCTCGGCGGCGAGTGCGCAGTCCGGCGTGATGCCGTCGCCGGCCGCCCTCGTGGCCGGGGGCTCGCTGTGCGTGCTCGCGTTCCTGGCCGCGCTCGCCCGGCGCGACCTCGTTGTGGCGATGGGGGTACTGCTGCTCGGCGTCGTCCAATTCGAACCGGCGCCCAGCGATGGCCTGTTCGGCGTGGTCATCGGTCTCAGCGCCGTCACCGGCCATCTGCGCATCGGTCGGCTGCCGATGGGGATCACCGTTCTGCTGGCGCTCTACGCGGCGATGAGCCTCATGTCGGTCACCGAGGCGATCTACCTGGGGCCTGCGGTGCTGTATCTGACGATCACGCTCTACCTGCTCGCCTTCGCCGTCTGGCTGGCCCTGTACGTCGACTCGGAGGCGCGCGCGCGGCTGGTGGCCCGGGCGTACGTGGCAGGCGCGGTGACGATGGCGACGGTTAGCACGCTGGCGATCTTCGGCGCGTTGCCGGGCGGCGAGCTCCTGCTGGCGGAGGACGCCACGCGGGCCAAGGGCCTGTTCAAGGACCCAAACGTGTTCGGCCCGTTCCTGGTCCCGGCCGGCCTGCTGCTCGTGCAGGAGTACATCGATCCGCACCTGCTACGCCTGAAGCGCAGGACGTCGCTGCTGCTGCTGGCAATCGTCGCCGCCGGGGTCCTGGTTTCATACTCGCGCGCGGCGTGGGCGAGCTTCGTGGTCGGCATAGTGATCATGCTCGTGGTAACCGTGATGCGCCGGCGCGGCCGACGACGCGCGCTGGCCCTCGTCAGCGCGCTGGCCACCATCGCCCTTGCCCTGCTGGCCGTCGTCGCCCTAACGGGATCCGGGAGCTTCCTGAACCAACGAGCCTCGCTGCAATCCTACGACGCGCAACGCTTTGCCGCCCAGAGCAGCGGCTTCGCGTTGGCCGGTGAGCATCCTCTCGGCGTTGGGCCGGGGCAGTTCGAGGTCTACGAGCCGCTGTCCGCACATAGCCTCTATGTGCGAGCAGTTGCCGAGCAGGGCTACTTCGGATTCGCACTGCTGATCGGTCTCGTCGGGATGACCTTGGCGCTCGCCTGCCGCAATGCACTGCGCGGCCGCAGCGCCTGGGGCATCGGCTCGGCGGCGCTGCTGGCCGCCTGGTGCGGCATCCTCTTCAACAGCGCGTTCGTCGACACGCTGCACTGGCGCCATCTGTGGTTCGTGGCGGCCCTCATCTGGGCGGCGTCGTTGCGGCCGCAGGCCGGCGCGGCACGGAGCGCGTGATGCGCCCGCGGGTGCTGATCCTGGCGACGCTCGCCGAGCGCGGCGGCGTCGTTACGCAGGTCAGCGCGCTGGTGCCCGGCCTGGTGGCCGAGCACGACGTGACGGTGGCCGCCTACGGCCCCGGCCCGCTCGGTGACAGCGTCCGAGCGGCGGGGGCGCGCTACGTGGAGCTGCGCCACGTGCGTAGGCCGGTGGCCCCTGCGCGAGACCTCCTCGGGCTGCTCGAGCTCGTGCGCCTGTGCCGGCGGCTGCGCCCTGCGCTCGTGCACGCAAACAGCACCAAGGCCGGGGTCCTGGGACGACTCGCGGCCGCACTGACGCGGGTGCCCGTGCGCGTATTCAGCGCTCACGGCTGGGCGTTCGCCACCCACCCTGGCCGCTCCGCTTGGCTGTACCTGTGGATCGATCGGTTGATGGCGCCGCTGACCACGAGCACGATCTGCGTCTCGCAAAGCGAACTCGAGCGCGGCGCGGCCGCCGGGACGTGCTCACGAGAGCGCTCGGTGGTCATCGCCAACGGGACGGTTCTGGACGTGCCCCGGATCCCCGCCGAGCGCGCCCCCGGCCCCGTGCGGATCGTCAGCGTCGGGCGGCTGAAGGCGCCCAAGGACTTCCTCACGCTGGTGCGCGCGCTGGCGCGCCTGGCACCGCAGTCGTTCACGGCCCAGATCGTCGGCGACGGATCGCAGCGCAGCTCTCTGGCGGAGGAGATCGCTGCCTGCGGGCTCGACCGGCGCGTCGCGCTCGCCGGCGAGCGGGCCGACGTGCCGAGGCTGCTGGCCGAGACGGACCTCTTCGTGCTGTCGTCGCGCTCGGAGGCCCTGCCGATGACCGTTCTGGAGGCGATGGCGGCCGGACTGCCGGTGGTGGCGTCGCGTGTGGGCGGCATTCCCGAGCTCGTCGTGCAGGGCGAGACCGGGCTGCTCGTCGAGGCGGGCGACCCGCGCGAGCTGGCCGAGGCGCTGGCCGTGCTGATCGATGACCCGGCACGCGGCCGCGCGATGGGCGCCGACGGACGTCGGCGGGTGGAGCGCCTGTACTCCGTCGACCGCATGCGCCGACGGCACGCCGACCACTACCGCGAGCTGCTGGCCTCGTGCGAGCGGGCCCCGTAGCGGAGCCGCCGGTGCAACGTCCGCAGCAAAAGTGGCCGGTCGTGGCCCCCGCCCACCTTGGCCCGGAAATCGACGAGCGCATCGCGCTGGTCGACCTGCGTGCGACGAAGCCGATGCGGATCGGTCGCCGGAATGTTGGTCCCCGGCTCGCAGGAGACCGCGACCCGGTAGCCGGCCTCGCCGACCAGGGCGGCCTCGCGGTCCCCAAACAGGCCGGCCGGATAGCAGAACGCCTCGACGGGCCGGCCGAGCCGCTCCTCGACGATCCGTTTGGAGCCGGCGATCTCGTCGCGCGCCTGCCGGTCGGACACCGTCAGCAAGTTCGGATGCGTGACGGTGTGGGCCCCGAAGCGCAGCGGCGAGCCCGCGTCGAGCCGCGCGACGTCCTCCCACGACATCAGCGGCGGCTGGCGCTCGTACCAGTCCAGCGTGACCTCGCCGTCGATCAGGCCGGGGACGATGAACACGGTTGCCGTGAACCCGTGGTGCTCGAGCACCGGCACGGCGTTCTCGGCGACATCGAGATAGCCGTCGTCGAAGTTCAGCACGACCGTGCGATCCGGCACGTCGCCGCGCTCCAGCATGGCGGCGGCGTCCACCAGATCGACGACCCGGTGCCCTCCGGCGGCCAGCGTGTCCATCTGGGCGGCGAAGCGGGCGGGGGTGACCGCGAGCGGATCGCGGTCCGGGCTCACGCGGTGGTAGAACAGGATCCGCACGCCGCCGGCCGCCGGCCGGCCGCGCGCCAGCGCCGCATAGGAGCGCGCCCGCACGATCGCCGCTTTGGCGACGTAGGCCGCGTCGGGAAGCGGTCGGAGGCGCTCGTGCGATGCGAACGGCATGGTCAGGCCGCCCGGTCCGACGGCGGCGCCCGCGAGCCTACCGGAGAGCGGGGAGGGCGACGCTGATGACCTCCGCCGAGGAGAGCGAGGCCCGGCCCGAAGCGGAGGGCTCACTGGCCCGCGACACACTGCTTGTGTTCGTCGGCCAGGCCGTCGGCAACGTCGGACTCCTCGTCGCCGTGGTGATCCTCGCCCGTTCGCTGGGTCCCGACGGACGCGGCAGCATGGCCTTCATCATGGTCGGCGCGTTGGTAGGCGCGCGGCTGGTCAAGGTCGGTCTCGGCGAGGCCGCGCGCGTCATGGCCGCACGCCGGCCCGACGACCAGGCTTTGATCCTGGTCAACTTCCTGCTGTTCACCCTTGGCGCGTCGGCGCTCGGAGCACTCGTGCTGGTGTCGGCGCTGCTGCTCGCGCCCGGTCCCCACCCAGCGTCGTTGGAGGACCAGCACATCATCTTGATGGGCATCTGCATGGTGTGCAGCTCCACCGTCGATGAATCGTTCCTGCTCGGCGCGTCGCGCTTCCGCCACCTCGCGATCGGGCTGGCATTCTGCGGCTGGTCGTACGTCGTCGCGCTGGCCGTGGTCGCCGCCGGCCCCGGCCTGACCGTCTCCTCGGCTGCCGTGGCGTGGTCGGCGGCGGCGGCCCTCAGCGCGCTCGCGTTCAACGCGCCTCCGCTGCTGCGGCTCGGCTTCGCCCGGCCCGACATCGGCCTGCTTCGCGAGAGCCTGCACTTCGGGCTCCGGGCCTGGCCCGGATCGGTGGCCCAGACCCTCAACGCTCGCGTCGACCAGCTCATCATCGGCGTCATCGCCAGCGCGTCAACGCTCGGGATCTACGCGATCGCCGTCAACGTGGCCGAGCTGCTGCTCTACATCCCGCACGCGATCTCGCGCTCGCTCACGCCGCGGGTCGCAACGGGCGTCCACGCCGAGGCGACGGACCGAACGCTGCACGTCTTCCGCCTGACCATGATCGTCACCGTCGCCAGCGGCGGCGTCGCGCTCGCCGCCGGGCCGCTGCTGCTGCCGCTCGTGTTCGGCGAGGCGTTCAGGCCGTCCGTCGGCCCGTTCATGTGGCTCGTCCCCGGCGCACTCGGGGTCTCGGCGATGCTGATCTTCGTGCCCGCGCTACTCGGCACGGCGGATCCCGGGCGGTCCTCGCTGGGACCGATGTTGTCGCTGGTCACAGGCATCGTGCTCGTGCTGCTACTCGTCCCCGGACTCGATGCCACCGGCGCGTCCGTCGCGGCAACCGTAAGCCTGACGCTGGGCGGCGTGACCGCGGTGCTGTTGTTCCGCAGGCGCCAGCGGTTCGCCTGGAGGCTGCTGTGGCCCAGAATGTCCGACCTCCGCGAGCTGGCCGCGCTGCCCGGGGCGCTGGCCCGGCGTGCCGCTCCCTAGCAGGTGCTCGCCGACGGCGCCCCGCCCGGGCCGAGGCCGGCAACATCGTTGTCCGACGAGGTATTGGTGGTTCCGCCGTTGTCGACGATCGCCGCGCACGTCTGGTTGAGGAAGCGCACGCGCCGCACCACGTTGTTCAGCGAGCCCTGGTCGAAGAAGACGCCCGCGCCCCGACTGTCGACGGTGCCGTCCTGGTAGATGTTGCCGTCGCAGGCACCGGGACCGCTGCCGTAGTTCCACTCGCAGATGAAGCCCGCGGTGATGTCCGGGCCGAGGCGGAAACGCTCGAAGGTGTTGCGGATCGTGCGGTGCTCGCTGTAGACGGCCGGGCTGCTCGACCGGCCCACCGCGTCGATCGTCAGGTCACGGAAGACCGTCTCCCGGGAGCCGGCTCCCGTCCACAGCCCCATCCAGTACGCCCCTCGCACGTGCAGCCGCGCGACCGGGTCGCGGACCGGGTTGCCGATCCACACGCCCGCCTCCGCAGTCCCGTTCGGCGACCCCGGCACGACCTCGCGCACGCCTTCGACGTCGAGATCGGTGATCGTGGCCGCTTGGCCCTGCCCGGCGAACGGGCCGGCGGCGCAGCAGTCGCTGACGAGCACGCCGGCACGGCGCATGTTGCGCACCACGATGCGCTGGACGACGATGTCCTGCACCGCGCGCATGTTGATGCCCACGTCGAGCACACCGTGCCCGTGAATCACCGTGTCAAGGACCTGGGTCCCGCGCCCGCCGTCGCCCCAGATGTACAGAGCCGAGCCCTCGAAGGTCTTGGCCCGGTCGGCGACGTCGAAGACCAGTCCGTGGACCTCGGCGCCGCGCCCGGTGCCCGGCCCGCCGATCATGAGGCCGCCCTGGAGCACTGCGCGCCCGAGGTTTGCGGCATACAGTCGGTGCGCCGCCAGCGCTCGGAAATAGCCGCTTGGCGGGCTGTAGTTGCCGTCGGCCAGCACGATGTCGCGCTCCGTCGTCGCGCTCAGGGCGGCCGCCAGGGCTGCCGGCGTGGACACGACCAGCGCCCCGGCCGGCACGGGGTAGGGCTGCGGGGCGACCGGCAGCTCGATCGCGCCGACCTTGGCAGGACTAACGGGCGGCGGCGGGTCGGGCGGCGGCAGGTCGGGTGGCGGCAGGTCGGGCGCGGGAGGCTGACCCTGGGAGGCGTCCGCCCATGTCGCGATCAAGTGCGTGCGCCGGGCATCGCGGACCTCGGCGCGCCGGCGGTGAGTGCCCTGCCGAGAGCGGCGAACCCGTGCGCAGGGGACGCGCGCCGCGAGCCGCGCCGACCGGCTCTTGGCGCTGCGAACCGGCAGTCGCAGACACAGGCTCCCGGATCGCAGGGTGCGCCGCAGCGCGGCGATGCCCACTCGGCTCGAGCCGCGCGGGCCGCGCACCATCAGCTTGGCGACGCGCACCGTCCGCAGGGGCTTGACGTCGAAGCGCGCCGTCCCCCGATGGACGCCGTCGGCGTTCAGGCGCGTGGTCGAAGCTGCCGGCGCGTCAGGCGGCGACGCGGCCGCCACGGCCACGACGACAAGGCTCAGCAGCACATGCTCAGGGCGCACGATCCGATAACGGGTCCGGGTCAGCCTAATGGCGCCGAGCCTACCGCGGGACGGATGTTCGGGAGCCACCATGCCAGCGCCAGCAGCCACGCGCCGATGACGTCGCTGGCATGGTGGGAGTAGAGCCCGACGATGATCGCCCCGAGCAGGACATCAGCGCCCAGCGCGAGCAGCCAGGCGACAGGCCGCGCACGGCCCTGACTGACGGCGACGACGGCGAGCGCGAGGCCGGCCACAGCGGCCGCGTGGCCGCTCGGGTAGAAGCCCTCGCCCAGCGTGCGCAGCGACTCGCCGCCCAGCGGATCGAGCTGGCCCAGTCCCCGCTCGAACACCAGCGCGCTCACGGCGATGCCGAGGAGCGCCACGACGACCTGCCCGGCACGCTCGCGGCCGCGGCGCCGCCACGCCCAGCCGACGACCGCGCATCCCGCCAGGCCGACGGTCAGCAACGTCACGGCGTGCAGGATCCGATCGGCCGCGTCGAACAGCCATCTGGATTCCACCTGCATCGCCACGAGCACGTCGCCGTCGAGCTCGCGTCCGGTCTCGGTGCCCACGAACAGCGCGTAGACGCCGGCGAAGGCCAGCATCGCTGCGACCGGCGGCCCGGGGCGCCGGAGAGCCCGCTGTGCGGACGACGTCACGATCTCGCGCCAGGCCCGTTCTGCGCACGACCTCGTCTGGGATCGATCGGGCTTCTCGCAGCGGACATCGCGCGGATGCTCCGCATGCGGGTCGACCAGATCGCCGGGACGCCCGCGTGCCCGAGCATGGCGGCGACGGTCGAGCTGGCCAGACCGCCGCCGGCGATCACGACATCCGTCCGCCGCATCCGCCGCCTGAGCCTGCGATCCGCCGGCAGACGCCACCGGAATGGATGACTGGACGAGTCACGCGGCAAGGGTAACCGCAGCGCCTCGCCGCTGGCAGCGGGCCGGCCGCCGCCCTAGGGTGACCTGAGAACTCGCTCTTCGGCCTTGCGTGCGACGCCTTTATGGCCGGGCCGATCTACGACGCCTGGAGCCATATACGAGACGGTGGACCGGTTCAGCGCGACGACGCGCTCGCCAAGGAGGCGTTCGACGACGCCACGCTCGACAGGAGCTTCCAGGTGTCGTGGCGGTGCGGCGCCGCCCGCCAGACCGGCTGACCGCGGTATGGTTGAGGCCCGTTACCGCCGCCATCTGGCGTGTCGACCACACGCTGCCGCCGTCGGGCGGCCTGGACTCCAGCGTCTTGACGATCACCTCCTCGACTCCGACACTCGCGTCGCCTTGCGGATGGCGGTCTTGAGCATCGCGATCGGGACCTCCTCCTCGGCGAGGTAGAGCTCGGCGATGACGTCCTGGTCCTTGCCGAGGTCGTCGCGGTAGATGGTGATATGCGCCCCTCTGGCCCGCGCGCACCTCCGATGAACATCGGGCCCGTCGCGCTATGTGGTCGAGGAATCCATCGTCGGGCGCACTGCGGTCCCGCGACCCTCTGGGCGATCTTGTGATCGCGCGACGTGGCGCCGCGGCCCTCGCGCTCGTCGCGGTGACGCTCTTGGCAACCGCGGAGTTCACGACGGTGTTCGAGGTCACCGTCGGGTCGCTGGAGATCGTCAGGCGCAGCGCGACGGCGGGCGAGAATCACGGTTACGCGCTGCTCGTCGTCGCCCTCGTCGCGGTCGGGATGACCCTGTTGGCGCTGCGCGGCGCGCAGCCGCCGGCGGCCGCGCTCGTCGTGCTCGGGGCAGCAGCGCTGGCGATCGTACTGGCGGTCGACCTGCCTGCGACCCGCGGCTCCGGCGACCTGCCGGAGGCACTGGCCTACGAAAACGCCCGGGCGCGCGCGGGAGCGGCGCTCGCGCTCGAGCTTGCCGGCGGACTGCTGCTCGTCGCCGCGGGGGTGGTGCTGCTGGCGTCCGGCGCCCGGCGCGCGCCGCGCGCGCGCCCACGGCGCCCCGCGCGCGTCAGCAGCTGAGCAGCGCACGCCGAGCATGTCCTCGATGCCGGCCGCAGGAGATCCCCCCGAGGCCGATGTGTGGTCATGGCGTCAGACCGTCGTGCTCGGCTGCCCGGGCAGCGGCGGCGTCCCGCGCCGGATGCAGCTCACTGCGCCGGGCGGAAAGTCGTCGGGGTCGAGCCGCTGGCCGATCAGACGGTTGCCGAGGCGGCGAATGTCGCGGCGTGACAGGTCGCGCGCCGACTCGGCGAGGCACCTCAATATGAGGCGGTCCTCGGAGGAGTCGGCCTGCTTGGGCAGCTCCCGAAAGAGCGACCGCATGAAGTCCACCCCGACGCGGTTGACCTTCCATTCACCGCCGAGCTTGACGAGCGCCAGTCGCCCGGTCGCGCGAGCGCCCTTGACGCTCGTGAGCGTCACGCCGGTCGTCGCCGCGTCGCCGTCGATCCGCGTCGCCGAGATCTTGGCGGTCTCGGGCGGGACCTCGTCGCCATCGGGCTTGGTGACCTCACGACAGCGCGCGAGCGAGGTGTAGACCTCGCGGACGAACAGCGGGCTGACCGCCGTCTCACATTGGTCCTTGACGCTGTCGGACTCCAGGAGGCGCTCAACGGCCCCCCGGATCTGATCCTCGTCTGAGGCTGAGCTGTCGTCACCCCCGCATCCAGTCCAGAGAACGACGCACAGCATCGCGGTGGCCCGGAGCGCCAAGCGCCCGTGATGTCGCGGCGCGGTCGCCATCGGCGCCGCGACCGTACGTTGTCAGCGCGCCGCTGTCCAGTCGACCGGACGCAGCGCCACCGCCAGCAGCGCCTGCCAGGTCGCGGCGTCTGTCTGGCCGGTGGGGGCGAGCCCGCGGGCGGTCTGAAACGCCTTCAGCGCCTCCTCCGTGGCGGCCGTGAACTTGCCGTCGAGCGCGACCGCCGGGTCAGCCGAGACAAGGTGCTGCTGCATCCAGATCACCTGGTCGCCGCTGGAGCCCTTGTTCAGCGCGGGCCAGCCCGGGTCGGGCAGCACGGCGGGCGCCGGCGCCGGCTCGCTGAGGGTCGCCCACGACGCGTCGCTCGAGGCCTGCCAGCTCCACCACGACAACCCGCCCGCGCCATAGCCGGCCCAGACGGAGCGGAAGCGGCGCAGATCCGCGGCCGTCGGCGCGTTGTAGGACTGGCCCAGCGGCGCCATCGGCGTGCCGTAGATGCGATTGTTGGCGACGGTCTTGGCGCTCACGGCATCGACCGAGCCGCCGATCGCCTTCCAGTAGACCTGCGGCATGTTGGCCTGCGCTCCGCCCGGGCCGAGGAAGACCGAGTACGGCAGGCGCGGGTGGTAGTCGACGTAGGGAAACGACGTGAAGCCGAGCGGGTAGTTCGGCCCGATCGCCGCCCGCAGCGCTGCCATATAGCGCTGCGCCGCGGCGTAACGGCCCTCGTACGCCGTCTCGGCGTCGATCACGAAGCAATCGGCGCCCGCTGCGATCGAGGCGACGGCGGCGCGCGCCTCGGCGGCGGGGTCGGCGCCGTAGACGAACTGCCACGCGCAGACGCGCAGGCCGCGGGCGTGCAGATCGGCGACGAGCTGCGGGGTGAACTGGTTCCAGACCGTGCCGCGATCGGCGCTCTTGACGAAGACCGTGCTCATGCCCGCCGCCTTCGCGCGCAGCGCGATCGCGTCGAGGTTGCCGCCCTCGCTCTTGGAGACGTACCAGATCCACATCCCGTTGCCGGCGAAGATCGCGGGCAGTATGCCGGGCCGGGCGGCGGTCAGTGGCGGCAGCGGCGCGGCACCGACGACGGTGATGTGGCGCTTGTTGGAGCGCCGGCCCGCGCCGTCGCGAACGGTGACGGCGATCTTGCCGAGCGCGGTGCCGGCCGGCACGCGCACGGTGAAGCCGGCGCGGTTGCGCACGAGCTTGGCCGCCAGCGCGCCCTTGGGCCAGCGAAAGCTCACGCGCATGCCGCGCTTGAGGTTGCGTCCGCGGACCTGCAACTGCTTGCCGACGGTCACACGGATGCCGTTGCGGCAGGCCTTCGCCGCGATCGGCACGCAGCGCAGCCCGGTCAGCCGCGGCGCCTTGGACGCCGCCTGCGCCTGGGCCGCGCCGCCCAGGCCGATCAGCGCCAGTACGACCAGCAGTGCGCCCGCCGTCGTTGCCAAGCGGAGTTTCATCGCTGCAACAACCCGGCGCTGCGCCGGAAGGAGCGGATCTACCAGCGGTAGTGCGCGAAGGCCTTGTTGGCCTGGGCCATGCGGTAGATGTCGTCCTTGCGCTTGTACGCCCCGCCCTGCTGGGACTGGGCGTCCATGAGCTCGTTGGCGAGGCGCTGGGCCATCGTGCGCTCGCGGCGCTGACGGGCGAACTCGACGAGCCAGCGCACGGCGAGCGTGCGGGCGCGGCGCGACGGGACCTCGACGGGCACCTGGTAGGTCGCGCCGCCGACTCGGCGAGAGCGGACCTCGAGGACCGGCGTCAGGGCCTTGATCGACAGCTCGAGCTGCTCGACGGAATCCTTGCCGGTGCGCTCGGCCATGATCGCGAGAGCGTCATAGACGATCTTCTCGGCCGTGGACTTCTTGCCGTCGAGCATCACCTTGTTGATGACCTGCTGGACGACGCGCGAGCGAAGCATGGGATCCGGCTCGATCGGCCGGATCGTCGCTGCAGAGCGGCGCGGCATTAGGCGTTGGGGGTGGGCGGCGGGATCATTTCTTCTTCACGCCGTACTGGCTGCGGGCCTTCTTGCGGTCGCTGACGCCGGCGGCGTCGAGCGTTCCGCGAACGACCTTGTACCGCACGCCCGGCAGATCCTTGACGCGACCGCCGCGAACGAGCACGACGGAGTGCTCCTGAAGGTTGTGCCCCTCGCCCGGGATGTAGGCGGTGACCTCGATGGAGCCGGTGATCCTCACACGCGCGACCTTGCGCAGCGCGGAGTTCGGCTTCTTCGGCGTCGTCGTGTAGACGCGAGTGCAGACGCCGCGGCGCTGAGGCGCAGCGACCTTCTTCTTGCGTCCCTTGCCGGACTTCAGACCGGGGGTGGCGAGCTTCTTCTTGGGCACCTTGCGGCCCTTGCGGACAAGCTGTGACGTCGTAGGCATGCGGGGCGAGATGCTAGCAACCTCGCGCCGACCCCCCAGCCGGCGGCGGTTGGGCCTCAGCCGCGGACCGGCACGGGCTTGAGCGGCATGCTGGAGGCCCGCGCTCCCGCGGCGTTCGGATACGTCATCCGGTATTTCGCGCCGGTCGCGTGCTTCAGCGTGCGCTCGAAGCTCGCGACCCCGTCGAACGTCATACGCGCCAAATGCGTCCAGCGGCCGCCCCTGACCTGGCGCTGCAGGACGATGACCTTCGGACCGGGACCGAGTCGCAGGCGCCCGTAGAGCAGCACCTTGCCCTTGGGCTGAAGCTGGGCGAAGAGCCCGGCGAGGAAGGACGTGGCGATGACCTTGTCGGTGCCGTCGATGTGCAGCAGCCCCGTGGAGTACTCGCCGAAGGGGCGCGCCGCGCTCTGCGACACGCGCTGCGGCGCGGGCGGCTGGTCGCGCAGGAGGAACTGCGCAAACGACCGCACGCGCGGGACGCGGTCGGCGAGGTACTCCGCCCAGGTCATCCAGCGCGCCTGCTGGCGCTCGTTGACCCGCGGCCGGCCCGGGATGCCCTTCGTCTCGTAGCCGAACTCCGTCAGGTAGATGTTGCGGTTCAGCGGCGCGATCCGGCCCATCCTCACGAGCCGGTCGAGCGTCTTGGCGAGCAGCGGCAGGTCGGCGATGCGGAGGTCGCCGGCCTCGGTCTTGGGCTTGCTGACGCGCGACGGGCGCTCGTTCTGAGAGTACGGGTGGTGCGCCCAGCCATCGCCAGGGAGCCGCTTGAAGCGCGCGCAGTCCTTGGTCCTGCGCGGCTTGAGCTTGGCGTCGACGCAGGCCAGCTCGCGCAGGAACTCCAGCGGTGCGACCGGGCCGGCGCCGCGCTTGCCGCCGGTGCTCGAGGTGTTGCCGATCAGCACACGCACGCTGCTACGCGCCTGCTTGGCGGCGGCGTAGCCCGCGCGCAGCATCGCGCGGTAGACGGCGGGGCTGGCGGGCGTGCGCTTGTCGGCTTTCCACTGTGGCATGAGCAGGCCCTGGTGGTTGGGCTCGTTCCACAGGATGAAGCGGTCGACATCGGGCAGCGGCGCGCTCGGCGTTGCCGCGGCGCCGTTCTGCGCGGCGCGCACCCGCGGTGGGAGCGGGTCCGGAATCGGAAACGGCACGAGCGGCTGCAGCAGCTCCTTGATGACGCTCTCGTCCTGCGCGGGCGGGGGAGCGGGAACATTCGGCACCGGCACCGGCGGCGTGAACGCGCCGGAGTAGCGCAGCACGACGGCCCTGGCGAACGCGGCGAACTCCTGCGGATCGATGTTCGCGCGGGCGCGCGGACCGGGCGGATCGCTCGTGGCCCAGTGCGGCGCCCAGAAGCCGATGTCGACCAGCGCTCTGAGGCCCGCCGCGCGGATCGCGCGGATCGCGGTGTCGAGCCCGCCCCAGCGCGCCTGCTCGTACGCGGCCGGGTCGCTGCCGTCGAAAGCCGCAGGCTTTGTGTCGGAGTCGGCGTCGGGCGCCAACGACGACCAGCTGGCCGTGATGCGGACGCGGTCGATGCCGAGCTGCTTCATGCGTGCGACGGCGGCCTGGACCTCGGCGGCCGGGCGGTACAGCAGCAGGCCGTCGTCCTGCACGATCGTCTCGAGGCCGCGGCCGGAGATCTTCGGCGGCTTCTTGGCTTTGGCCTTGGCCATGGCGTTGGCGGGCTCCTTGGCCTTCGGCGCGGCGGCGAGCGCGACGGCGGGAAGCAGGGCGAGGCTGAGCCCCAGCACGAGCACGAGCATGGTCATCCCCTGGCGCCTCATCACTGTGGCAGTGTGACTGGCGCCTGGCGTACGTGCGTCGCCAGGTCCGGCGACGGTCTACGGTGGCCCGGTGCTGAACTACGTCCGCCGGGGTCGCGGGGAGCCACTCGTTCTCGTCCACGGCATCGGGAGCCATTGGCAGATGTGGTCGCCGGTGCTCGACCATCTGGCGGCTGAGCGCGACGTCCTGGCGATCGATCTGCCCGGCTTCGGGCGCTCTGCGGTGCTCGATCGCCCGCCGACCGTCGCCGCGCTCGCGCGGCCGTGGCGGATGTCAGCCGAGGACGCAATCCGCGCGACGCACGATCTCGCTGACGCGCCGGGCTTCGAGGCGACGCTCGCCCACGTGATCGACGTCGACTGGAGCCACGGCGACCTCGATGTGCCGGTCACGATCGGCTGGGGAACGCGCGACCTACTGCTCGTCGGGCGCCAGGGCCGCCGTGCGCGCCGACGTGTGCCGCTCGCGCGTCACGTCTGGCTGCGCGGCTGTGGTCACGTGCCGACCTGGGATGACCCGGAGCAGGCCGCCGCCGTGCTTCTGGCAGGATCGCGCGACGCATGAGCGACGACTTTCAGATCCGGCCCGCGAAGACGTCGGACCTCGGCACGATCGCCGACAACCTCGTCGAGGGCCTGTCGACCTACCGCGGCTGGACGCCGATGGCCTGGAACCCGCCGGCCCGGACCGAGATGCTGATCGGCCTGCTGCAGCGCTTCCCGCGTGACGGGTCGTGGGCGCATGTCGGCTTCCAGGGCACCGCGCCCGCCGGGCACATCATGATCCGGCCCGACCGCGACGAGGCCGACGAGCCACTCCCCGAGATCGCCCTGCTGACGCAGCTGTTCGTCCGCGAGCAGCACTGGGGAAGCGGGCTGGCCCAGCAGCTGCACGCGCGCGGCGTCGCCGACATGGTCGATCGCGGGTTTGCGTCGGGGCGATTGCTCGTCGCCAGCGGCCATGTCCGCGCGCAGGCCTTCTACGTGCGCCAGGGCTGGCAGAAGACGGGTGGCTTGGAGACCTCGGGCGAGCTCGGTCTGGAGCTGGCGGAGTACGTGCTCGAGCTCTGAGTCTGTTTCAGCCGGCGGTGGCGTTGCCGTGGGTGGCTGTGGCGCCGCCATCGCTCGTGAACAGCGGCGATGAAGGAGCTGGGTCCTGAAGCACGCGCGGGACCGGGTGGAAATGGTGGCCACGAACGGGTCGGGCGCGCAAGGTGCGGATGTCGCACCTGACGCGCCACGATCACCCGTTGGCCGCGAAGTACGACCTCGGCCAGAAGACCGCAGGACCTACCGGGGCGCGGCGAGCGCGTCGTCTCGATACTCCATACGAACACCCACACGACACCTTGCACGCCGGGGCGACCCCCGGAGGCGAGTGTGTCGTCTCGATGCTCCATGCCAACACCCACCCGACATCGTCGATGCCGGGACCGCCCGCGTGGGTCGCGACGCGGTAGGTGCGGATATCGGCCGTCGACCGCAGAACCCTCCGCTCAGAAACTGACCGTTTCCCTCATCGATGCTGTCTCCCGGGCGCGACGAGCGGCCGACAGCCGCCGAGTCACCTATACGGAGCGCAAGAGCTACGCCGCGGAAGCGGCAGGTGCCGGAACGCCGGCTGCGGCGCGAGCCGCGCGCACAGGCGCAGGCGTGAGCGCCGAGGCGACGATGACGAGGACGAACGCAGTGGCCTGCAGCACGATGCCGAAGGCGTCGTTCGGGATCGGGTCGCCGAAGACGATGATGCCGCCGGCGATCGTCGCGATGTTCGCGGCCGTGCCGGTGATGGCGATGACCGGGATCGCGTCGCCGTCCTGCAGCGAGCGGGCCGAGGCATAGAAGGCGGCGGCGGAAGCCGTCAGCGCGACCCAGGTCCAGGGGCTGAGGATGACGCCCATCACGCCGCCGTCGCCGATGACACCGGTGAGCGCCTTGACGCCGAGGTTGCAGACGCCGAACAGGATGCCTGCGGCGGCCGCGAGCATGATCCCGTGGTGCTCGGCGGGACCGCCGATGTGCTTGCCCATGATGAACAGCGCGCCGAGCCCGAACAGGCCGGCCTCGAAGGCGATCATCGCGGTCGTCGAGAACGAGGAGGACGCGCCGTGGCTGGCGGGCAGCGTGATCCCGAGCAGGATCAGGCCGACGCATGTCATGCCCAGGCCCCACCACTGACGTCGGCCGACGCTGAAGCCGAACAGCCTATCGGCCATCACCGCCAGCAGGACGAGGCCACCGGAAAGCACGGCTTGGACAACCGAAAGAGGTGCAAGCGAGATCGCTGCGACGTGGAGCAGCCAGGCCCCGAGACCGACGAGCATGCCCACTGCGAACCAGCGCTGGCTCCACAGCGAACGAGCTGTGCGGAGCGGGTGGCGGATGTCGACGGTGCAGGCGGTCGAGCAGCCGCGGTGCTTGTACAGGAACGCCAGATTCGACGCGAAGGCGCAGAGCAGCGCAAGCAGAATTCCGAAGTGAAGACTCATAAAGATCAGAGAAGCGCGTGCGTCGAGCAACGAGGTCGGCGCCGAGCGACACCCCTACCATCGACAGCCCGGTGGACTTGCTTGACGTCCGTTGCGCGCTGCAAGCAGGCTATCGAGATACCCCCCATGGCGCGCCGCGCAGACACATTCGTTGCAGAATCGCCGCAGATGGGGGCGAAACCGGTGCTGTTCGTGGACATCGACGGGGTCATCTCCCTATGGGGATTTGACTCGAACGACCGTCCAGCCGGCGCCTTCCACAATGTGGACGGAGTCATGCATTTCCTTTCGTCCAGCGCGGGAAACCACCTGCTCGGCCTGATCGACCGCTTCGAGCTCGTCTGTACAGCGGATGGGAGGAGAAGGCCGCGGACCACCTCCCCCAGGCGTTGTCCCTACCCCGGGGAATGCCCTTTCTCTCATTCGAGCGCAACCCCGGGCGCGGTCACGGTCATTGGACGCTCGTCGCGACCACGCCGGCGGTCGGGCTCGACAGCGATCACGTCGAGGACTTGAACGCGTCGGCCGACAGCCTCGGCGCGCCAGGCCCGTGAGCCCTGACGACCGCCTGGAGGCGCTCGAGCAGCGCACGCTGCCCGGCGGCCTGACCCTGCTCGTCGCCGGCGACCGCCGCTCGCGCCGCCGCGGCCTCGCCCACCTCGACGAGCTGCCGACCGGGTACGCGCTGCTCTTCGAACGCTGTCGCTCGATCCACACACTCGGCATGCGCTTCGCGCTGGACCTGCTCTGGCTCGATGCCGACGGCGTGCTCGTGCGATTGGACGAGAACGTCGCCGCACGACGGCTGCGCGCCTGCCTGCGCGCCCATGCCGTCATCGAGGCGCCCGCCGGCGACGGCGCGCGCTTCGCAGCGGCGCTCAGAGAACGCGGAGCAAGCGCCGCATCAGCGAGCTGAGCTGCGAGCCGCCCGCTCGCGCGCCTCCGCCCTTGCCCGCTTGCGCGCAGCCGCCCGCGCCTTCTTCGACTTCTTCTTCGGCACCGCCTTCGCGATGACCGTGCGCTGCACCACCGCGCGCGTACCGGCCGGCCCGACGGCCACGATCTTCAGGCGATGACGTCCGACCCGCTTGGGCACCCAGACGATGCGATGGCGACCGCGCGTCAAGCGCATTCCCCGCGCCATCGCGACGCGGCCGCGGCGGTCACGCACCTCCACCATCACGTGGGAGACCTTCGACAGCGTGAACGTGATCGCGGTGCGCCGGCGGGTGAACGGCTCGCGGCCCGTGGCGCGAGTCACCCGGACGCGCGGCGGCTCGCCGATGTAGCGGGCGAAGCGCTTGCCGGCGGCGCAGTACGTCCGCACCCCGGTGCGAGTGCACATCCCCTGCAGAAACGTCCCGACGAGGCGGTGGTAGTTCAGCGACGATTCGGCGCCGCCCTCGCTGTAGATCGACCACGCCCCGGTGTCGAGCGCAGCCACCGAGCGCCGCGCGACCGGCTCGCCGCGGGCATAGAGCGCCTGGGCACGGCGGCTGCCGGAGATCCGCGCGACGTCGTGCAAACCGATCAGTGCCTGAAGCTCCCCGTTGTAGATCCGCAGTCGCGGGGCGAACGAGTACATGGTGTACCGGCGCCCCTGCCCGTTCGCGACGGCCACGCCCAGCGGCGTGGGCCGGTCGAAGGCGCCAAGCGCCCGCTTCGCCGCCCGGCCGAAGCGCGCATCGCCCAGCGCGCGGCGACCACGGGCCAGCGCCTGCGCGCCGGTCGCCTGCGTCATGCCGCTGATCCACGGCGGCGCGCCGCTGCCAAAGTCGATGAGGTACTCCCAGGCGAGAAAGCCGCCGCGCTCGGTACCGAGCGCGAGCATCCGCTCGAGCAGGCGGCGCAGCGCCGCGGGCCGGCACGGGAAGTGCTTGGCCAGCCGCAGACAGGAGCCCGCGAGCGCATTGGCCTTGCCGAAGCTCGCCAGCGGCTGGATTGCCAGGCCGCGTCCGGAGTAGTACTCGAAGACGACCGGATCGCCCCGAAACGTCAACCGTTCCCCCGGGCGTGGCAGCGGCCGTGTGATCCAGAACTCGCGGTTTCTACGGATCGTGAGGAAGACGGGCTCCAGGCGGCTGGGCTTGAGCAGCCGCGCGGACGCCAGCCGTGACGCCATCGCGACGACCGAGCCCAGCTCCGCCCGGCGAATCCCGGTCAGCCGCTGCACGTCACGATTGGCGCGCCACCACGTCGCCCGAAGAGCGTCGTACTCGCGGCGACTGATCGCGTGCACGAGCCACGCGCGCCGCAGGGCGCCCGGCACGCTGCGCGAGCGTCGCAGGCGGCGTGCCTCCGCTACACGGGCCGCCGCGCGACGGCGCTTCTGGGCGGCACGCTCGCGCGCCTCGAACCGTGACTGCGCACGGACGAGCATGTCGGGCGACGGTGTCGGCGGGCCCAGCATCTCGGTCGCCGGCACAGGCACGGGACGGGCGGGGGGCGCAACCACCGGCGCGGCTCCCGCGTCGGGCGGCCCAGCCACCGCAGCGGCTCCCGAGTCCCCCCCGCCGCGCAGGACGACGAGCGTGAGCGCGATAAGCAGGACGACGAGCGCGAAGCGGCGTTGGTGCACACCCCTGTGATCGACGCGCTGCTCATCCTCCTTGATGCGGCGCGCCTGGCACTACGCACAACCACATGCGAACAGGACCAATCCGGACGCACGGCCCGAAAACAGCACCGCCGGCGCAGATGCGCCGGCGGTGCCGATCGGTCGGATGTATGGACGGCGCTACTTCTCGTCGGGCACGTCGAGGTCGGCCAGCTCCTCCGCGAAGCCGGTGTCGCCGGCGCCGGTGCCGATCTCCTCGAGCGAGGCGATGTCCTCGTTGAACGCCGAGCCGAATCCGCCCAGCCCGTCGCCGTCGCCGAGCCCAAGCTCGGCAGCGATCTCGTCCTGGTCGAGCAGGCCGACGTCGTCCATCGCCCGCGGCAGCGGCTCCGACGGCTCGATCTCGATCCGCCGGTAGCGCTTCAGCCCGGTCGCGGCCGGGATGAGCTTGCCGATGATGACGTTCTCCTTGAGGCCGTTGAGACGGTCGATCTTGCCCTCGAGCGCCGCGTCCGTCAGGACCTTCGTGGTCTCCTGGAACGAGGCCGCCGACAGGAACGAGTCCGTGTTCAGCGAGGCCTTCGTGATGCCGAGGATGATGTCCTCGAACTGCGCGGCCTCACCGCCCTTGGCGATGATCTCGTCGTTGATGCGGGCGAACTCGAAGCGGTCGACGAACTGCCCCGGGAGGTAGTCCGTGTCGCCCTTCTGGTCGATACGCACCTTCTTGAGCATTTGTCGCGCGATGAGCTCGATGTGCTTGTCGTTGATGTCCACGCCCTGGGACACGTAGACCTCCTGTACCTCCTTGACGAGGTACTGCTCGGTCACCGTGCGGCCGCGGATCGCCAGCAGCTCGTGCGGGTACAGCGACCCCTCGTTGAGCTGCGTGCCGGCCTCGACCTGCTCGCCGTTCTCGACGAACAGGCGCGTGCGGCGCGGGAACGTGTGGCGGTGCTCCTCGCCGGCAGCGTCGGTGATGACGACCGTGAGCGCCTTGTCGGACTCCTCGATCGTGATCGTGCCGTCCTGCTCGGCGATCTTCGCCAGGCCCTTCGGCTTGCGTGCCTCGAACAGCTCCACGACACGCGGCAGGCCGTGCGTGATGTCCGCGCCGGCGACGCCGCCGGTGTGGAACGTCCGCATCGTCAGCTGCGTGCCCGGCTCGCCGATCGACTGCGCGGCGATGATGCCGACCGCGTCGCCGATCTGCGCCGTCTGGCCGGAGGCCATCGAACGCCCGTAACAGGCCTGGCACACGCCGCTGGCCGCCTCGCACTTCAGCACGGAGCGCACGGCGATCTTCACGACGCCGTGGTGATCGGCCTTGATCTGTTCGAGGTGCTCCTGGATGTCGGCGAGCTCGGCGCGGTCGATGATCGCGTTCTTCTCGACGATCACGCGCCCGCGCTTCGTGGCGACCGCGAGCGCTGCGAAGCGCCCGAGCAGGTTGTCGTTGACGGAGCCGTCGGACTTCTCGAACGGCAGCTCGATGTGATCCTCGGTGCCGCAGTCGGTCTCGCGGATGATGACGTCCTGTGAGACGTCGACGAGGCGCCGGGTCAGGTACCCGGAGTCAGCGGTCCGCAGGGCGGTGTCGGCCAGTCCCTTGCGCGCGCCGTGTGTCGAGGTGAAGTACTCGAGCACGTCGAGGCCTTCCATGAAGTTCGCCTTCACGGGTCGCTCGATGATCTCGCCCTTCGGGTTGGCCATGAGGCCGCGCATCCCGGCGAGCTGGCGGATCTGCTTGAACGAGCCACGGGCGCCGGAGTCGGCCATCATGAAGATGGGGTTCAGGACGTCGAGGTTGGCGACCATCGCCTCCGCAACCACCTCGGTGCACTCGTTCCACTGCGCGACGACCGCCTCGTGGCGCTCCTCCTGCGTGATCAGCCCCATGTCGTACTGGCTCTGCAGCTCGGCGACCTTCTCCTCGTAGGACTTCACGATCGCGCCCTTGCTGGGCGGGATGACGACGTCGTTCTTGGAGATCGTGATGCCGGCCTTCGTGGAGAACTCGAAGCCGAGGTCCTTGAAGGCGTCGAGCACCTGCGAGATCGTCGTGGCGCCGTAGCTCTGGACGAGCTGGTCGACGAGCTGCGTGGTGTCGCGCTTCTTCATCGACTTGTTGACGAACTCGTACTGCGAGACGTCGAACGCGTCGCCCATCGCCTCCAGCAGCGCCCGCTCGATGCGGTCGTTGTAGATGATCCGCCCGATTGTCGTGAGGACGTGCCCGCCCTCGCGGCCGAGCACGCGGAACTCCGCGAGATCGTGCAGCTTCACGGCGCCCAGCTCGTAGGCGAGCTCGGCCTCCTGCGCGGTGCGGTAGACGTGTGGCTTGGGCTCGTACGTCGCCGGGTCGATCGCCTCGAGCTCCTCGGCCTCGGGCCCGTAGGTGAGGTAGTACGCGCCCAGGATCATGTCCTGGGTCGGCGTCGCCAGCGGCTGGCCGTGCGCCGGAGACAGGATGTTGTTCGACGACAGCATGAGGATGCGGGCCTCCGCCTGCGCCTCGGCCGAGAGCGGGAGATGGACCGCCATCTGGTCGCCGTCGAAGTCCGCGTTGAACGCGTGACAGACGAGCGGGTGGACCTGGATCGCCTTGCCCTCCACGAGCACGGGCTCGAACGCCTGGATGCCCAGGCGGTGAAGCGTCGGCGCGCGGTTGAGCAGGACCGGGTGCTCGTGGATGACCTGCTCGAGGACGTCCCAGACCTCGGGGATCATCGAGTCGACCATCTTCTTGGCCGCCTTGATGTTCTGCGCGGCCTTGCGCTCGACGAGCTGGGCCATGATGAACGGCTTGAAGAGCTCCAGCGCCATGAGCTTGGGCAGCCCGCACTGGTGCAGCTTCAGGTACGGGCCGGCCACGATGACCGAGCGGCCCGAGTAGTCCACGCGCTTGCCGAGCAGGTTCTGGCGGAAGCGGCCCTGCTTGCCCTTGAGCATGTCGCTGAGGGACTTCAGCGGCCGGTTGCCCGGACCCGTGACGGGACGGCCGCGGCGGCCGTTGTCGAACAGCGCGTCGACGGCCTCCTGCAGCATGCGCTTCTCGTTGTTGACGATGATCTCGGGAGCGCCGAGGTCGAGCAGCCGTTTGAGCCGGTTGTTGCGGTTGATGACGCGGCGGTAGAGGTCGTTGAGGTCCGACGTCGCGAAGCGGCCGCCGTCGAGCTGGACCATCGGACGCAGCTCCGGCGGGATCACCGGGACGGCCTCGAGCACCATCTGCTCGGGACGGTTGCCGGACTGGATGAACGCGCTGACGACCTTCAGGCGCTTGACCGCGCGGGCCTGCTTCTGGCCCTTGGCGGTGCGCACCATCTCGCCGAGCTCCTCGGACTCCGCCTCGAGGTCGACCTGCGCCAGCAGGTCGCGGATCGCCTCTGCGCCCATGCCGCCGCGGAAGTACTCGCCAAAGCCGTAGGGGGAGCCGAAGCGCTCCTTGAGCTCGCGGAAGATCGTCTCGTCGTGCTCGATCTTCTTGGGCTCCATGTCCTTGAACAGCTGCCACACCTGGCGCATCCGCTCGGCGGCGTCCTCGATGTAGGCCTCCGTGTCCGCGATGTCGGACTCGAAGTTCTTCTTGAGCTCCTTGAGCATCTTCGCGCGCTCGTCGTCGTCGAGCTTCTTGACGTCGATGTCGAGATGCTCGGCCCAGATGTGGTCCTCGTCGTCGAACTCCCTGCCCTGCGCACCGGTCTCCAGGTAGCCCTCGCGGCGGGCCTGCTGCTCCTTGAGCTCCAGGACGCGCTCCTCGCGCTCCGCCGTGTAGGCGTCGAGGACCTCGTTGACCTTGATCTCGAGGTCCGCCAGGTCGCGCTCACGCGCCTCGTCGTCGACCCACGTGACGATCGAGGCGGCGAAGTACAGGACCTTCTCGAGCTCCTTGGGAGCCATGTCGAGCAGGTAGCCGATGCGGCTCGGAACGCCCTTGAAGAACCAGATGTGGCTTACCGGCGCGGCCAGGTCGATGTGGCCCATGCGCTCGCGGCGCACCTTGGAGCGCGTGACCTCGACGCCGCAGCGCTCGCAGACGATGCCCTTGTAGCGGACGCGCTTGTACTTGCCGCAGTAGCACTCCCAGTCCTTGGTCGGACCGAAGATGCGCTCGCAGAAGAGGCCATCCTTCTCGGGCTTCAGGGTGCGGTAGTTGATCGTCTCCGGCTTGGTGACCTCGCCGGAGCTCCAGCCGCGGATCTGCTTTGAGGAGGCCAGGCCGATCTCGATGGCGTCGAAGTTGTTGATGTCGATCAAGGTGAATCCTTACGTCAGTGGTGGTGGCTCGGGGTCTGCCGATCCCCGGCCGAAGGCGGTGTCGGTGCTCGCGGGCGGCGCTGCGCCGCGATCACGTCTCCGCGGGTGCTTCTGCGTCGATCTCGATGCCTGCGATGTCCTCGTCGAGGTCGTCGTCGTCCTCTGCGACAAGCGGGGTCTCCAGGGCGTCCGCGTCGACGATCGCGTCCGCACCCGGCAGCTCGTCGGCCGCGTCCGCCAGGGGGAAGGCGTCCGCCACCGAGTCCACCGGCGCCGGCGGCTCCTCCTCGGGAGCGGCGCCCGCGCGCACGCCCGAGAGGTCGATGCCGAGCTCCTCGGCGGCACGCAGCAGGTCGTCGTCCTCGTCGCGCATCTCGGCGCGGGCGCCCTCTTCGGAGACGACGTTGACGTCGAGCGCCAGCGACTGCATCTCCTTGAGCAGCACCTTGAAGGACTCGGGGATCGACGGCTCGGCGATGTTCTCGCCCTTGACGATCGCCTCGTAGGCCTTCACGCGCCCGACCGTGTCGTCGGACTTGATCGTGAGCATCTCCTGCAGCGTGTACGCCGCGCCGTAGGCCTCCAGGGCCCAGACCTCCATCTCGCCGAAGCGCTGGCCGCCGAACTGCGCCTTGCCGCCCAGCGGCTGCTGGGTGACGAGCGAGTAGGGGCCGGTCGAGCGAGCGTGGATCTTGTCGTCGACGAGGTGCAGCAGCTTCAGGATGTACATGTAGCCGACCGTCACCTGCTGCTCGAACGGCTCACCTGTGCGGCCGTTGAACAGCGTGAACTTGCCCGACGCGCGGATACCGGCCGTCTTGGAGCGGTCGATGTCCATCCGGATGCGGCCCTTGTGCTCGTCCTGCCACTTCACGAGCGCGTTGTCGACGTCTGCCACCGACGCGCCGTCGAACACGGGCGTGGCCGTGTAGACCTTGCCGGGGCGGTCGTCGGCCGTCCGGTGCTTCTGGGCGATCTTGTAGGCCTCGCTGCCGTCGTCGTACCAGCCCTCTGCCGCGGCCCACCCGAGGTGGGTCTCCAGCAGCTGACCGACGTTCATGCGGCTCGGCACGCCGAGCGGGTTGAGGATGACGTCCACCGGCGTGCCGTCCTCCATGAACGGCATGTCGGCCTCGTCGACGATCTTGGAGATGACGCCCTTGTTGCCGTGGCGTCCGGCGAGCTTGTCGCCCTCGGAGATCTTGCGCTTCTTGGCGACGAACACGCGCACGAGGTGGTTGACCCCCGGCGGCAGGTCGTCGCCGGCGTCGCGGCTGAAGGTCATGACGTCGATGACGACGCCGCCCTCGCCGTGCGGCACCTTCAGCGACGTGTCTCGGACCTCGCGCGCCTTCTCCTTGAAGATCGCGCGGATCAGCTTCTCCTCGGCCGTCAGCTCCGTCTCGCCCTTGGGCGTGACCTTGCCGACGAGCAGGTCGCCCGAGCCGACCTCGGCGCCGACGCGGACGATGCCGCGGTCGTCGAGGTTGCGCAGGGACTCCTCGGAGCGGTTGGGGATGTCGCGAGTGATCTCCTCGTCGCCGAGCTTCGTCGTGCGGGCGTCGATCTCGTACTCCTCGATGTGAATCGAGGTGAGCTCGTCGTCCTTCACGAGGCGCTTGGAGAGGATGATCGCGTCCTCGAAGTTGTAGCCCTCCCAGGACATGAAGGCGATCTTCAGGTTCTTGCCCAGCGCCATCTCGCCGTGGTCGGTCGCCGAGCCATCGGCGAGCACGTCGCCCTGCTCGATGACCGCGCCCGTCGACACCGACGGCTTCTGGTGGATGAGCGTGCCCTGGTTGGAGCGGCGGTACTTGTCGAGGATGTACTCGTCCGTGGGCCCTCCGCCATCCGTCTGCACCTCGATGCGCTCGGCATCGACGTAGCTGACGGTGCCGGCGTTCTTGGCCAGCAGCACGTCGCCGGTGTCGAGCGCCGCGCGGCGCTCCATGCCGGTGCCGATGACGGGCGCGTCCGTGCGCAGCAGCGGGACGGCCTGGCGCTGCATGTTCGAGCCCATCAGCGCGCGGTTGGCGTCGTCGTGCTCGAGGAAGGGGATCATCGCGGTGGCGACCGACCAGATCTGCTCGGGCGAAACGTCCATGAGGTCGACCTCGCTCGGGTCGACCGTGACGTACTGGCCCGCGAGCGTCCGGCAGACGGCCTCGTCGCCGAGCAGCTTGCCCTTGTCGTCGACCGGGTGGTTGGCCTGGGCGATCTTGAGCTCCTCCTCCTGCGTGGCGTCGTAGCGGACGACCTCGCCGGTGATGACGCCGTCCTTGACGACCCGGTAGGGCGTCGTGACGAAGCCGTGCTCGGAGACCTCGGCGTAGCTCGACAGCGAGCCGATCAGGCCGATGTTCGGTCCCTCAGGGGTCTCGATCGGGCACATGCGGCCGTAATGGGTCGGGTGCACGTCGCGCACCTCGATCGGCGCGCGCTCACGCGTGAGGCCGCCGGCGCCGAGGGCGCTCAGGCGGCGACGGTGCGTCAGGCCGGCCAGCGAGTTCGTCTGGTCCATGAACTGGCTGAGCTGGGAGGAGCCGAAGAACTCCTTCTGCGCGGCGACCACCGGGCGGATGTTGATGATCGTCTGTGGGGTGATCGTGTCGGCGTCCTCGGTCGTGAGGCGCTCGCGCACGACGCGCTCCATCCGGTACAGGCCGATCCGGAAGGCCTCCTGGATGAGCTCCCCGACCGTGCGCAGGCGGCGGTTGCCGAAGTGCTCGTACTCGTCGAGGTGCTCGCCGACGGCCTCGCGCGGGTAGGTCTGCGCCTCCGCGGCGTAGTCCTTGATCTCGACCTCGGGCTCCTCGGGCATGCCGAGGATCCGCGGCAGGGAGACGAGCTCCTTGACGAGGGCGAGGATGTCGTCATGCGTCAGCGTGCGGGTCTCGAGGTCGATGTCGAGGCTCAGGCGCGCGTTGAGCTTGTAGCGCCCGACGCGCGTGAGGTCGTAGCGCTTGGGATCGAAGAAGAGCTGGTGCAGCAGCGCGCGGGCGTTGTCGACGCTCGGCGGCTCGCCGGGGCGCTGCTTCTTGAAGAGCTCGACGAGCGCGCCCTCCTCGGTCTTCGTCGGCTCGGTGTCGGCCTCGATCGTGTTGCGGATGTACAGGCTGTTGTCGAAGAGGCCGAGGATCTCCTCGTCCGTTGCGTAGCCCATCGCGCGCAGCAGGACGGTGACCGGCAGCTTGCGCTTGCGGTCGATCCGGACGAAGACCTTGCCCTTCTTGTCGATCTCGAGCTCCAGCCACGAGCCGCGGGCCGGCATGAGGTTCGCGATGAAGACCTGCTTCTCGCGGTCCTTGGCGTCCATGAGGTACGCGCCCGGGGAACGGACGAGCTGCGTGACGACCACGCGCTCCGTGCCGTTGATGATGAACGTGCCCCGCTCGGTCATCCAGGGGAAGTCGCCCATGAACACGGACTGCTCGCGGATCTCACCGGTCTCGCGGTTGACGAACGCGACGGTGACGGTCAGCGGGCGGGCGTAGGTGAGATCCTTCTCGCGGCACTCCTCGATCGAGGCGACCGGATCATCGAAGTGGAACTCGCCGAAGTCGACCGCGAGGTTTCCGGTGTAGTCCTCGATCGGCGAGATGTCCGAGATCGTCTCCCGGAGCCCGCCCTTTTCGGGATCGGTCAGCCAGGCGAACGAGCGCCGCTGGATGTCGATGAGGTTGGGGACGTCGTGAACACGGTTCAGGCGCGCGAAGCTGCGGCGCGTCCGGGGGGCGTCAACAGGAGGCAAGGCGGCGACTCCTCAAGGGGTCGGAGAAGGACAGCATTCGGGGGGCGGCGCCGCGGCCATCGGCCTGCAGGCGCGACTCGCCAGGTTAGCACAGCAAGAAGCGACCCCCTCAGGGGGCTGTCGACACTCACGGACCCCGCCTCGAAGTTCGCGCTATGTGGGCGCGAAACCCATTCGGGAGGCGGCTGCGACTATCGGCCGACTTGCGCAGGGTAGCGCGATTTGGGGCGATTGGCCATGCCTGGTGGGTGCGGTCAGCGAACGTTGGCGCTGTTGCCCGACGCCGGTTCGCGTGCGCGAGCGTTAGCCTCGCTCGCGTATGCAGTTCGACCACGTCGCCCAGCAGGTCCCGGACATCGCCGCCGCTCTGGAGTGGTGGTCGGAGCTGATCGCGGGAGCGCGCGTACTCTACGCCGACGACACCTGGGGCCTGCTCGAGGCCGGCGGGGCGAAGATCGCGTTCGTGATGGCCGACCAGCATCCGAACCACCTGGCGTTCAGGGTCTCCGGCGAGGAGCTCTCGCGGATGGCTGCGCAGCACCGCGTGGAGATCTCCGGGCACAGGGACGGCAGCCGCTCGTTCTACCTCGACGCGCCGGGTGGCTGCGGCGTGGAGGTCATCGCCTATCCAGATCTGGTGGAGGAGGACGTCGAGTAGGGCTCGCGTCGCGTAGGGCCGGCGTCGCGTAGGGCCGGCGTCGCGAAGGGCCGGCGTCGCGTCGGGCCGGCGGGGGTCAGTGGTCGGACCGCTCGCTCGCGGCGCGCCGGGCGCTCGCGTTCTTCAATACGAGTGTCGGGAGTCGGGGCGGGCCGTGGAGTCGGCGGTGATCGAGCGGTACCGCGGCAGGTCGCTGGGTGACCAGTCTCGCTCGAACACCGCAGACGTGATCGAGCGGTACCGCGGCAGGTTGCTGGGTCACCGATCCCGCTCGAACACCACACAGGTGATCCAGCGGTACCGCCAAAGGTCGCTGGGCCACCGATCCTGCTCGAACACCACACAGGTGATCCAGCGGTACCCGCGGCAGGTCGCTTGGCCACCGATCCCGCTCGACACCACATGGTGGATCGACACCTCGAGCCGCGCGCCCGCCCCCAGGTGTCGATCCTCCATGCCACACGCGGTCGATCGACACGTCGCGCCGCGCGCCCGCCACAGGTGTCGATCCCCCATGACTCTCCGGCCGGCCCGGCAGGCCGATTCCTCCTCCTCATCGATGCTTCAGACCCTCCCGCAACGACGAAGGGCGCCCAGCGGGCGCCCCTCGTAAGACAGCAGAACAGCGGAGAGCTACTTGATCTCCACCGATGCGCCGGCCTCTTCGAGCTCCTGCTTGAGCTTCTCGGCCTCGTCCTTGTCGACGCCCTCGCGGACGGCCTTGGGGGCCTCGTCGACGAGCGCCTTGGCCTCCTTGAGACCGAGGCTCGTGGCCGCGCGGACGACCTTGATGACCTGGATCTTCTTGTCGCCGGCCGCCGTGATGACGACGTCGAACGCCGTCTGCTCCTCCTCGGGCGCAGCCGCCTCGGCGCCGCCGCCTGCCGGGGCCGCCACGGCCGCAGCCTGCGCCGAGACGCCGAACTCCTCTTCGAGGGCCTTGATGCGCTCGCTCAGCTCGAGCACGGAGATGCTCTTGAGCTCGTCGATCCATTCCGCAGTGGACTGGGCCATGGGTTACTCCTTCTCTTCGTCAGTGTCAGATGGGGTGTCGTCCGCGGGCGCCGCCTCTGCTTCAGCAGCGTCCTGTGGCTCGACAGGTGCCTCGGCCTCGACGGCCTCCGGCTCAGATGGTTGTGCCGCGGCCTCGGGCTCCGCAGCAGCCTCGGGCTCCGCAGCAGCCTCGGGCTCCGCGGCAGGCTCGGGCTCGGCGGGAGCAGCGCTCGCACGCGCGTCCCCGGCCGGGATCTCGCCCGCCTCCTTCTTCTCGACGACCTGGCTGAGCTGGCGGGCCAGGCCGCTGATGAGGTTGGAGAGGCTCGTCACGAGGCCGGTCAGCGGCGACGCGACGATGTTCACGAACTGGGCGTTGAGAACGTCACGCGAGGGAAGGCGCGCGATCGCGGTCATCTGCTCGGGCGCCAGCGCGTCGCCGTTCAACAGCCCGCCCTTGAACGGCAGCAGCCCGGTTGCGCGGGCGTAGTCGGCGACCGCCTTGGCCGCCATCGCCGCGTCGCCGCGGACGAACGTCAGTGCGGTGGGCCCTTCGAGGATCGGCTTCAGTGCCTCCGCCCCGGCCTGGTCCGCCGCGCGGATCGTCAGCGTGTTCTTGACGATGCGCAGCGACGCGTCGACATCGCGCAACTTCGTGCGCAGCTCGGCAGCCTGCGCGACGCTGATCCCGCGGTAGTCGACCGCGAAGACTGCTTCGGACCCGGTGATCTGTGCGGCGATCTCCTCGATCACCGCGGCTTTCTGCTCTCTGTTCATCTGCCTCCTCGCCGGGACTTCTGCAACTGACGCTTATCGTCAGCGGCAGCCCGGGGTCTGCGGTGGCCTCAGAGTCGGACGCTCACGCGGCTGGCGCCGGAGCGGCCTCCTCGAGGATGTCGCGGGTGCGGGACGGGTCGACCTTCACGCCTGGGCCCATCGTCGAGGCCATGGTGATCGTGCGCAGATAGCGGCCCTTGGCGGCGGACGGCTTGGCACGGATCAGCTCATCGATGACGGCGGCGTAGTTTTCGAGCAGCTGGCGCTCGGAGAAATCCTTCTTGCCGATCGGCAGATGCACGATCGCGGTGCGGTCGGTGCGGTACTCGATCTTGCCGGCCTTGGCCTCCTGGACCGCGCGGCCGACGTCCATCGTCACCGTTCCGACCTTCGGGTTGGGCATCTTGCCCTGCGGGCCGAGCACGCGGCCGAGGCGGCCGACGACGGGCATCAGGTCGGGCGTCGCGATCGCGACGTCGAAATCGGTGAAGCCCTCTTCGACGCGCTTGGCGAGATCCTCGGCGCCGACGACGTCGGCGCCGGCCTCCTCGGCCTCGCGGGCCTTGTCGCCCTGCGCGAAGACGGCGATCCTGACTTCCTTGCCGAGCCCGTTGGGCAGCGCGATCGTTCCGCGCAGCTGCTCGTCGGCGTGGCGAACGTTCAGGCCGGTGCGAACGTGGACCTCGACGGTCTCGTTGAACTTCGGACCCGGCAGCGACTTGATGAGCCCGATCGCCTGAGCCGGCGTGAACTCGTGCTCGCGGTCAACTTTCGAGCGCGCTTCCAGGAAGGTCTTGCCGTGCTTAGACAACGTCGACTCCCATGCTCCGTGCGGTTCCGGCGATGATCTTCGATGCCTGGTCGAGGTCGTTGGCGTTGAGGTCGTCGAGCTTGCGCTCGGCGATGTCGCGGACCTGCGCCTGGGTGATCGTGCCGACCTTCACGCGGTGCGGCTCGCCCGAGCCCTTGGGGATGTTGATCGCCTGCTTGATCAGCACGGCGGCCGGCGGCGTCTTCGTGACGAACGTGAACGAGCGGTCCTCGTAAACGGTGATGACGACGGGGATCGTCGTCCCGGCATCAGCCTGGGTCTGCGCGTTGAACGCCTTGCAGAACTCCATGATGTTGATGCCGTGCTGGCCCAGGGCGGGACCGACCGGCGGCGCCGGGCTGGCCTGGCCACCGGTGGCCTGCAGCTTGATCTTGGTGAGAACTTTCTTAGCCATCTAGCGGGATACCTCCGCAAGGCGTCCGGCCTTGCGATCTGATTGAGACTAGAGACATCCGGACTCTAGATTTTTTTCACTTGATCGAATCCGACTTCGACCGGAGTCTCGCGACCGAAGATTGACACAAGCACCTTGAGGCGAGAGGCGTCCTCGTTCATCTCGGAGATCTCGCCGGAGAAGTCCGACAGCGGCCCGGAGATGACCTTGACGCTCTCGCCGATCGAGAACGTCGCCTTCTTGCGCTCGCGCACCGCAACCTCGCGATGCAGCAGGCGATCGACCTCGGGCTGCGTGAGCGGCACCGGCTCGTTGGATGCGCCGACGAAGCCCGTGACGCCCGGTGTGCCTTTGACCAGCCCCCAGGAATCCTCGTTGAGCTCCATGTTGACGAGCACATAGCCGGGCATCGTGCGCTTCTCGACGGTGACCTTGACGTTGTCCTTCATCTCGGACACAGACTCTGTCGGCACGACGACCTGACGGACGTTGCGCTTCTGGTTCAGGGAGACCACGCGGTGCTCAAGGTTCTGCTTGACCTTGTTCTCGTGGCCTGAATAGGTGTTTACGACGTACCAGCGAAACATTGATTCTCTCGAAGTCCGGTGTTAGAGGATGAGGTCGACGATCTTCTGGGAAATGACGTCCATGAGGCCGAGGAAGGCCCCCGCGACGACGACGAATCCCAGGACGACCGCCGTGGCCTGGCCGACCTGACGCCGGTCGGGCCAGTCGACCCGCTTGAGCTCGGCGATGCAGGCGCGAAAGAAGTTGATGAGCCGCGGGCCGCCCTTGTGCGGCGGAGCTGCAGCCGTGCCGCCGAGATCGCCCGCGCCCCTGCCGAGACGCGCGTCCTCGACGGTGCCGGCATCGAAGTCGTCCTCGAGCTCGACGGAATCGTCAGGCATGTCGACGGAGTCGACCGGGACCCCGGCTGCACCGGCAACGATCCGAGCCTCGACCTCTTCGACCTCGCCGGAGGCGTGATCGAGCGACCCCGGGATGTTCTCCCGGTGGAGCTTCTGCTTGCGATCTTTCGCGCGCTGGCGGTTGCGGGCCATGGAATGCGGGGGGTCCTGAGCGCTACCGGGTCTCCCGGTGGCTCGTGTGCTCCTTGCACCACTTGCAGTACTTGCGCAGGGAGATGCGATCGGGGTTGTTGCGCTTGCTCTTGTTCGTCTGGTAGTTGCGTCGCTTGCAGACCTCGCACGCGAGGGTCACAGCGATACGCACGTCTCCGCGGGCCATGCGGTAGCTCCGTGACGGCGAGAGGACAGAAAAACGACCTGCGATTTGCAGGTCTGTCGAGCAGGATAGCGCGCGCTGGATCGCCGGTGGATCGCGGCTCAGGCGCAAGCGCCGGCCTTGCCCGCGAGGCGGCGGTTCGTCGGGTCGCTGCCGAGCCACACGGGCTCGCCGCGCCGTTGGAGCTCGGCAGCCGCGCCTCGAGCAGTACGGGCGCTCAGCGACCGCGAACGACGCGGAAGCTGCGCGTGGCGGAGACGACGGGGGCTCCCCCGGCGTCGACGCCGACGACCTTCCAGCGGTGCCGGCCGGTGCGGCTGATGCGCTTGCGCAGCATCGAGCGCTTGCCCTTGGCGACGGCGGCGACTCGGCGTCCGTCGAGCAGCACGTTCCAGCTCGCGACCCGTTCGTCTGCGGTTGCACGCCAGCGTAGGGTGGCGGCGCGGCCGGCGAGGACGCGCGCCTGGGCGAGGAGCTCGACCCGTGCGGCGGCGCTAGCCGTCGCGGTCGCGGTCGCGGTCGCCTCGCGCCACATCCCGCCGGGCAGCACCCGGTGCATCGCGGCGCCGACGTCGAGGCTGCCCGCGCCGAGCAGGCCGGCGAGCAGGCCGCTGCGCGGGGCGCTGGCGAGCAGCGCGTCGCGCAGTGCGGACTGCGGAAGTTCGGGGCGGGCCGCGGACAGCAGCGCGAGCGAACCGGCGACGAAGGGCGCGGCCATCGAGGTGCCCTGGCGCAGTTCGTAGCCTGAACCGCGTGCTGTCGACAAGATCGTGGCGCCCGGCGCGGCCATGTCGACGGACCTCAGGCCGCGATTCGCGATCCCCAGCAGCCCGCCGCCCTGCTCCGTCGCGGTGATACTCAGCACCGCCGGCACCGGCGACGACGCCGGGTAGGAGGGGCGCAGGTCGAGGTCGCGGCTGTTGTTGCCGGCGGAAGTGACGATCGTCGCGCCCTGCTGCCCGGCGTAGACAAGGGCATCGTCGAGGTCGGGGCTCGTGCCGTCGCCGTTGAGCGACACGTTGAGGATGCGGGCGCCCTCGTCGACGGCGTAGCGGATGCCGCGCGCCAGCAGCGTGGAGTTGCCGACGCGATTTGAATCGAGGACCTTGACGGACATGATCCGGGCGCCGGGGGCGATGCCCGTGCCGCCGACCCCGTTGCCGCCCTGCGCGGCGATGATGCCGGCTACGTGCGTGCCGTGACCCTCGTCGTCGGCGGCGCTCGCGCCCGGCGTGATGATGTTCGCTCCGTGGACGTCGTCGACGAAGCCGTTGCGGTCGTCGTCGACGTTGTTACCGGCGATCTCGCCGGGGTTCGTCCAAAGGCTGCCGGCGAGGTCGGGATGGTCGAACTGCACGCCGCTGTCGATGACCGCGACGACCACGCCATCGCCGCGTGACTGGGTCCAGGCCTCAGGCGCGCCCGTCGCGGTCGGGGTGCTCAGCGCCCACTGGTCCTCGAACAGCGGGTCGCTCGCAGCCTGCGCCGGTGCGGCAGCGCCGGCCAGCGCCACTACCGTCACGAGCGTGGTGAGCGATCGTGTCAGGCGCCGGTACACACGTGGTGTGTCGGACGCCGGAGCACCCCGCGTCCAGCCGCTCAGCCCGATCCGGACGGACGGACGATTTACCCGTCAGGGCGCCAAACGGACGGACGTACGACGGCGCTCCGGGCGATCAGCTGGACGCTGCGTGGACGCGGCCTGCGCCTCGCAGCGCACTGGGCACGAGGGCGCCTGCGCGTAGTGCTGCCTTCAGCACCTCGCGGAGATCAGCCAGCCGCGCCGCTCGAGCTCGTCGATAAGGCGCGCGTACTGCTCGTCGAGGTGCGCCCGCGGCGACGCGCGCGGGTCGATCACCTCGCGGGTGTGCGACATGCGGGCAGCGGCGCCCGCGACGGGTTCGCCGCGCGCCGCGGCCGCCGCGAGGATCGCCATCCCGAAGGCCGATTCGGCGCGCTCCGGCAGGCGTACGGGGCGGTTGAGGGCGTCCGCGCGCAGCTGAGACCACGCGCGGTTGCGGGTGGCGCCGCCGGTCAGGGTCAGCTCGCCTGCCAAAGGCGCGCCGAGCTGTCCGAGTGCGTCGAAGCAGAGCCGCTCGACGAGCGCGACGCCCTGCATGAGGGCGGCGGCGTGCTCGCCCTCGTCCGCCGGGGTGCCGAGCATGAAGCCTTCCGCCGCGGGCGCCGCGAACGGGAACCGCTCGCCGCGCGAGACGAGCGGATAGGCGAGCACGCGCGTCTGCTCGTGGTCGGCGGCGCGGCGACCGAGCTCGTCGAGGTCGCGGCCGGGGAACCTCTGCGGCAGGACGCCCGCGCCGCTGCTCGACGCGCCTCCCGGCAGCCAGCCGCCGTCCGGCGAGCGATGCGAGTAGACGCCGTGGGTCGGGTCGTCGATGCGCTCGTCCGAGCAGCCCTTCAGCACGAGCGTCGTGCCGAGCACGGAGTTCCAATCGCCCGGTCGCAGCGCACCGGCGGCGATCTGCGCGGCGCATCCGTCGGTCATGCCGGCAATCACCGCGGCGCCACTCGGCAGGCCCGTCTGCGCCGTTGCCTGCGCGCTGACCTCGCCAAGCTGCGTCCCGGGCGCGACCACGCCGGGCAGGAGGTGGCGCACGTCCTCGCTGCCGTGATCTTCGAAGCACCCGCGGCCGGCGTCGTAGCCGGTCTTCAGCGCGTGGCTCGCGTCGGTCGCGACGGGGTGGCCGACGAGGCGGCTCGTGACGATGTCGGGCTGGTGCGCGACACGGACCGCGGGCCGGCGGGTGGCAGGCTCGTGCTCGAGGAACCAGTGCAGCTTGGGCAGCGCCCAGGAGGTCGCCATCCCAAGCCGGCGCGCCTGCGGCGCGGCACGCCCGTCGTCGTACATGAGCGCCTGCGTGACGGGCTCGCCGTCAGCGTCGACGAGCACGATCGTGCCCGAGGTGCCGCAGGTGGCGACCGCTGTGATCCGCTCTGCGGCGATGCGGGCGACCGCCTGGCGACAGGCGATCGCGGCGGCGTCCCACCAGCTCTGTGCGGACTGCTCGTGGGCATCGTCGTGGCGGTCATCGGGGACGGGAGCGGCGCCGGCGCCCAGGACTGTTCCTTCGATGTCGGCGACGAGGGCCCGCACGCCCTGCGTCCCGAGGTCGATGCCGACGAAGAGGTCGCCTTCGCCGCTCACAGCTGCGGCGCGTCGAGCGGCTCCGGCGGCGGACCGTGGCCCGCCGCGTCCGGCGCGAGCTGCAGCTGCCACCACGACACGTCGCGCCACGCGCCCGCCTTCCAGCCGATGGCGCGGTACGTGCCGACGAGCTCGAAGCCGAACGCTTCGTGCAGGCCGATGCTCGCGTCGTTCGGCAGCGCGATTCCCGCGATTGCGCTGCGCAGCCCCTGTCGGCGCAATAGATCGAACAGCGCCGTGTAGAGCCGGCGGCCGACACCACGTCCCTGCCAGGCCGGATCGACGTAGACCGCGACGTCGGCCGCCCAGCGATAGCCCGAGCGCGGATGGTGCTGCGAGGCGTACGCGTAGCCGGCTACGGCGCCGTCGTGCTCCAGCACGAGCCACGGGTAGCGCCGGACCGACTCGGCGATAAGGGCCGTGAACTGCTCAGCCGTCGGCGCGACGTCCTCGAAGGACACGCCGCTGCCCTCGACGTAGGGCGCGTAGATCGCCGCGCAGACAGCGCCGTCGCGCTCGGGATCGGCGTCGCGTACGAGCATCGATCCCATCATGGCGCGACGGCGGGTCAGACGCCGCCTCTCCGGCGACCTACTGGATCCGACTTCCGGACGCGGGGGCTAGCTGGCGACGTTGATCGTCCGCGCGCGGCTGAAGCCGTTGATGTGGTCGGCATCTCCGGTCACCTTGACGCGGTAGACGCCGTCTCGCACGAGCACCCGGCGGCTGTAGCTCGAGCGGACGTCGCCGGCGTCGCGCAGCGTGGTGCGCGCGATCGTGACGTAGCGACCGGTGGTGGAGCGCTTCTGGATCAGTGCCGAGCGGCCGTCATGGGCCGGGTAGACCGAGCCGGAGAAGGTCACGCGCGTGCCGCGCGCGGGGGTGGGGTCCGACAGCTTGATGCCGACGCGCATGCGGACCATGACGAGCTTCGGAGCGCTGGTGACCGATGGGGACGTCTGCGCGACGGCCCGGTACCAGGTGTTCAGCAGCGGCCTGACGGCGAGGCTGTACTTGCCGCCGTTGTCGGTCTTTGCCGTCGCGGTGGACGGCTTGTAGCTGTCGCCATACGGGCTCGTCGTGTCCTCTTCGAGGCGGATCGTCACGCCACTGGCGCTGGGACCGCTGACGCGGCCGCTCAGCGTGGCCGCACCCGAGAACACGATGGCCGTCGGATCGGCAGCCAGCGTGATGGCGCTGCCCTTCGGCGGCTTGTTGTTTCCGTTCTGCGCCATCGCGGCCGGGACAAAGGCGAGCGTGAGGCCGACGACTCCACAGGTGAGATGTCTTGCGTGCATAAAAGGGTGGCTCCAGAAGGCGTCGCGAGCGCGGAGCGCTCGCTGGGGGTGTGCCTCGGAGTTTGCCCGGACCCGGCCCCCTCGGGATCCAGTCTCATGAGAGTCTCACCACATGCCACTCGTCGAGTCGGTGCGCGAGGCGCTGCCGGCGATCCAGCGGCTCGTCCGGCGCGCGCAGGACGACGGCATCCCGATCATCTATGTCGACGACAACTACGGTGACTGGAGCGCCGGCCCGGGCCGAGCTTGTCGAGCAGGCGACCGCGGGCCGGGCCCGTGAGCTTTTCGAGCCGATCGCGCCCGCGGAGGGGGCGTGGTTCATCGCCACGGCACGCCACTCGATCGTTCTACGAGACCCAGCTGGAGTACCTGTGCGCCGAGCAGGAGGTCGGGCGGCTCGTGCTCATCGGTCAGGTCACCGAGCAGTGCATCCTGTACTCCGCCTTGGATGCCTACGTGCGCCATTTCGAGGTCGCGGTGCCGCGACGCGGTCGCCGGGATCCACGACGACCTGGCCGAGTGCGCGCTACGGATGATGGAGCGCAACATGGGCGCAGACATCGCCGGAGCGGACGGCTGCCAACTCTGACGGTAATGGCGCCGCGGCGCTGCGACGGTTGATCCGCGTCGTTGAGGAGAGCGTAGTGGCCGTCGATGCGGGTGCGTGGTTCCGCGTCTTTACCCCGCGGCCGAAGGAGTCGTCAACCATGAGTGCCCTCCTCACGCTCATCAAGGGCTTTCCCGGAAAGCCCTCACACGCGCCGCTGACCGACGTCAGTGTCGGCGCCTACACGGTCGGGGTCGCGGCGCTGATCGCCGGTGCGCTCGGCTTCGAGGAGGAGGCGACCGCGAAGGCGGCGCTGCTCGCGATCTCGGTCGGCCTGATCGTGGCCGTCCCGACCTCGCTGACGGGCCTGCTCGACTGGGCCGACATCAGCAAGGGCACCGCGAAGCGCAAGCTCGCGAACTTCCACCTGCTCGTGATGGTCGCCGCGACTACCGTGTTCGCGCTGACGTGGCTCGCGCAGCGCCCGGGCTATGACGACGGCGAGGTCACGACGCTCGGACTGGCGCTCGGCGTCGGCGCATTCGGCCTGCTGATTCTCGGCGGCACGCTCGGCGGTGCCCTGGCCTATGTGTACGGCGTACGGGTCGTCAAGAAGGACGTGTCGCTCGTGGACGCCCTGATCCCCGGGCGCATCAGCGAGGGAGGCGGGCGGACGCAGTCGGCGCAGAAGGCCGTCAAGCCGCCGCCGCCGCCGGCGCAGCCGACGGCCGCTGCCCCATCTCCTGTGGCCGACCCGGCCGACCCGGCCGACCCGGCGTCCACGGCGGCCTACGCGGGCGCCCAGGCCGCGCGGTACCGCCTGTAGCTCCCTCGGCGCAGCGGCGACCCGCCCGCCTGGCGGGCGGGCTCTGCGGCTGGATCGGCCGCTGAGTGCATGGCCGTCGCCGTGTGCGGTTGCGGCGCTCTGACCGCTTCGCGAACAGCGGCGCTGAAGGAGGTGGGTCCTGAGGTTCGGGTGATCGCGTCGGTGCCCGCGAAATCGGCGGTCGGGAGCACATCGTGGCGCGCGACGCGCGGATATCGCACCTGACGCGCCACGATCGCCGACGAGCGCCCTCTGCGGTCAGCGACCGAGCTTGCGGCGGATGCGGGCGAGCAGTCCGCCGCTGCGCTCGGGCTCGCTGGGCTCGGCGGCCGGCGCGGGCTCGGGCGCGCCGGGTGGCGGGATGCTGCCGGTGCGCGGAGGCGCGGGTTCGGGTTCGGGCTCCGGCTCGGGCTCGGGCTCCGGCTCGGGCTCGGGCTCCGGCTCCGGCTCGGGCTCCGGCTCGGGGTCGGGCTCGGCCGCCGCGGCCGCGGCGGCGGCCGGGGCCGACGCGGCGGCCGGGTCGTGCGCCGCGGCGGGGG
>DATLNO010000001.1:0-6685 GCA_035536715.1 Solirubrobacteraceae bacterium | reverse complement strand
TTCACGCAGGGCATGATCCTGCGCGACGGCGACAAGATGTCCAAGAACAAGGGCAACGTCGTGTCGCCGAAGACGATCGTCGAGCAGTACGGCGCCGACACCGCACGCGCCTACATCCTCTTCATCGGCCCGCCCGACCAGGACGCCGACTGGTCGGACTCCGGCGTCGAGGGCATGCACCGCTTCCTCGGGCGGCTGTGGCGCCTGGCCGCCGAGGCCGCCGACGACCTGCCGGACCATCCGGTCCCGGCCTCTGGGCTGAATGCAGATGACGAGCGGCTGCTGCGTAAGTCGCACTGGGCGATCGACAAGGTCACCAACGACATGCGCGAGCGGTTCAACTTCAACACCGCGATCGCCGCCGTGATGGAGCTGCTCAACGAGGTCACGCCGGTCAAGCGCGGCGAGGCGTCGCCCGGAGCGGTGCGCTTCACGCTGATGACGGCCGCGTCGCTGATCTATCCGTTCGGGCCCCACGTCGCCACCGACGCCTACCACCTGCTGACCGGCGAGCGCCTGTGGGAGCAGCCGTGGCCGTCGGCCGACCAGGAGTACCTCGAGTCCGACACGTTCGAGCTCGTGCTGCAGGTCGACGGCAAGGTCCGCGACCGCGTGCAGGCGCCGTCGGAAGCGTCGCGCGACGACCTCATCGCCCTTGCCCGTGCGTCCGAACGCGTCCAGCAGTTCGTCGACGGCAATGTGGTCGTCAAGGAGATCGTCGTGCCGGGCAAGCTCGTCAACGTCGTCGTCCGCCCGGCCTGAGGCGCGCGCGCGTCCGGCCGTGCCCGGCGTCATCTACCGCCCGCGGTCCGAGCTGATCTCGCACTACTTCCACGCGCGGCTCGGCAAGCAGTTCGACGCGGTCGTCCATATCGACGAGACGCGCGCGGTGGAGCCGCTGGAGCGCACGAGCGAGTGGGACCGCGAGCCGCCGCCTGGCACGTTCCCGACCGGCATCTGACCGCCGCAGAATTGCCGCGCGGTTTCTGCGCGCAATCGTCACATTGCGCGCGTCCGGCGGCACGAGTCGCCGCGTAGCCTCAGGCCCGTGCCCGACCTCGAACGCCCCCGGCTGGCGCTCTACGTCGCGCTCGGCCTCGCCGTGTGCCTGCTGGGAGCGCGCTACGTGCTCGTGCAGGCGCCGTCTGGGCGTGAGGATGGCGGTGCGGTGACAGCGGTCGATGGCGGCGGTGCGGCAGGAAACGGTGGACCGGGAGATGGGGGTGGGGGTGGCGTGTCCGGGATCCGTGTCGAGCGTGCCCGCGGCGGGCGGGTGACGGTTCACGTGGCAGGCGCTGTACGCAAGCCGGGCGTCTACCGGATGGGCCCGGGGGCGCGCGTCGACGACGCGCTGCGGCGGGCCGGTGGCGCACGGCGGGGCGCGGACCTGACGGCGGTGAATCTCGCGGCGACGCTCGAAGACGGGCGCCAGGTGCTCGTGCCCGAGCGGGTGTCACCGCCGGCGAGCACCGCCGGTGCCGGCGCGGCCGCCGCGCCTGGCGGCGGCGCCGCGGCGCCCGCGGCAGGAGCGGCCGCTCCGATCAACCTCAACACGGCGACGCTCGAGCAACTCGACACGCTTGACGGCGTCGGGCCCGGCATCGCGCAGCGGATCCTCGACTACCGCGAGCAGCACGGCGCCTTTGAGCGCGTCGAGGAATTGGGGGAGGTACCGGGTATCGGCGCCAAGCGGCTCGCCACGCTGACGCCGCTCGTGACGGTGTGAGATGGCAGCGCGCACCGCCGCCGTCCAGGCGGCGCTTGCCCGCCATCCGCGACATCTGCTGCTCGCCGCGCTCGTCGCGGGCCTGCTGGCCGGCCCGTCCTCTGCGGCCGCGCTCGCGGCGGCGGCCGCGCTGCTGCTCATGGCTGTGCGCGACGCGCCGCCGGCGTTCGCCGCGCTGGTCGCGCTGCTCGCGGGCGCCGCGATCGCGGACGCGCGGCTGGCGGCATCGGACCGCAGTGCGCTCACGACAGGCGAGGTGACGGCACGCGCGACGCTGCTGGAGTCCCCGCGCACGCGGACCTTCAACACCCGTGTCGCGGCGGCCCGGGTTCACGGTGAGCGCGTGCTGGTCAAGGCGCCGGCGCGCGTGCCGTGGCCGCGACCTGAGCCGGCGGCCGGCGCGATCGTCCATATCGCCGGGCGCCTCGCGCCGCTGGGCGCCCACGACGCGCACGAGCGCCGCCGCGGCGCACACGCGCTGTTCATCGCCGCGTCGATCCGAACCACGGGGACGCGTCGCGGTGGGCTGCCCGGTGCGCTCGACCGCGTGCGGGATCGCAGCCAGCGCGCGCTCACGCGCGGCCTGCCCGCGGAGCAGGGCGCGCTCGCGCGTGGGATGGTGCTCGGCCAGCAGGCCGCGTTGACCAACGAGGTCCGCGAGGACTTCCGCACGGCCGGCCTGGCCCATCTCGTCGCCGCGAGCGGCGCCAACGTCATGCTGCTCGCGGTGCTCGTGCTCGCCCTGGGCGCGGCCCTGGGTCTCGGGCTCAGCGCGCGCCTGTGGCTGGCGGTCGCGCTGATCGCGCTCTACGTGCCGCTGGCCGGCGGCGGCCCCTCGATCCAGCGTGCGGCCGTCATGGGCATCGCGGGGCTCGTCGCCGCGCTCGCCGGGAGGCCGAGCTCGCGCTGGTACGCGCTGCTGCTGGCGGCGGCGCTCACGCTGGCCTGGAACCCGCGCGCGGCAGGCGACGCCGGCTGGCAGCTGAGCTTCGCCGCCGTGCTGGCGATGCTCGCGCTCGTGCCGGGGTTGCGGACCCGGCTCGCCGCTGCGCGGATTCCGCCGGTCCTGAACGAGGCGCTTGCGGTCACGATCGCGGCGACGTTGGGCACGGCGCCGCTGATCGCGCTGCATTTCGAGCGCCTGTCGCTCGTGTCGCTGCCGGCGAACGTGCTCGCGGCGCCGGCCATCGCGCCGGTCATGTGGCTGGGCACGATCACGGCAGCGCTGGGCCAGATCGCACCCGCGCTGGCGCGGCCGGTGGCCGGGCTCGCAATGCTGCCGCTCGGCTACCTGACCTGGCTGGCCGACACCGCCGCCGCGCTGCCGTTCGCCGAGGTGGTCGTGCCGTCGCCTGGCGTCAGCGGCGTCCTCGCGATCTACGCCGCGACGGCAGCCGCCGTGCTCGCATGGCGGCGCCTGCCGCGGGCGCCGCGGCGCATGACCGCCGCCGTCCTTGTCGTCGGTGCGATCGGTGGCCTGGCCGCGTTCGCCGCCGGCCACGGCCCCGGTCAACCACCGCAGGACCTCACCATCTCGTTTCTCGACGTCGGTCAGGGCGACGCGACGCTGATCCAGCACGGCGACATCGCCTTGCTCGTCGACACCGGCCCGCCCGGAGGCCCGCTGCTCGCGCGCCTGCGCCGTGCGGGCGTGCGGCGCCTCGACGTGCTTGTCGTGACCCACGACGCGACCGACCACGACGGCGAGACCGAGGCGGTGCTGCGCGCGCTGCCCGTCGGCCTCGTGCTCGACGGCGAAGAGGTGACCGCGAGCGACGAGGTGCGCCGGCTTGCCGCTGCCCATCACACCGGGCGCGTCGCGTCCGATGCCGGACAGGTACTGCGGGCCGGGCCGATCGAGTTGCGCGTCCTGTGGCCCAGACGCGAGCCGGCCGCGCCCGCGGGCGCGGAGCCGAACGATCGCGCGACCGTCCTGCACATCCGCGACGGCGACTTCGACCTTCTGCTCACCGCCGACGCCGAGTCCGACGTGCTCGCGGGCCTGCACCTGCCGGTCGTAGAGGCGCTCAAGGTCTCCCACCACGGCAGCGACGACCCGGGCCTGCCCGGCATCCTGCGGCGCGTCCGCCCGCAGGCCGCGGTGATCGAGGTCGGCGCGCACAACGGCTACGGCCACCCGACCCCCTCGACGCTCGCGGCGCTTGGCGCGAGCGTCCCGCTCGTGCGCCGCACCGACCGCGACGGCACCGTGCGGATCACCGTGCGCGCAGGTCGGATGCACGTGAGCGAGGCAAACCAACGGGCTGAATGAGCGCACCTGGGCGCGCCGGCGGCGAGCCGGCGCGCGCACCGTCGCGCCGTCAGCCGGCGGCCATCTCGGCCAGCGCCCCAACCTGGCGCAGCAGGCCGACGGTGTCGACCAGCTCCCATTCCTCGAGGATCACGCCGTCGCGGCAGCGGCTGATCGTGAGACCGCTGAACGCCAACTTCCGGCCGGTGGGAGCGGCGCCCATCAGATCGCCGTCGTGCGTGCCGCGGACCGTGAAGCGCGTCGCGACGTAGTCGCCGTCGGTGAACTGCTGGTCGATCGTGACGTTCAGGCCGCCGACCGCGCTGCGGTACTGCGACACCAACTCGGTGAGGCCATCGACGCCGCGGACCTCATCGGGATGCAGCACGTAGTCGTCGCTGACGATCTCGTGCAGCGCGTCGAAATCGCCCGCCGTTGCCAGCTCGAAGCAGTCTCGGACTGCTGCCTTGTTGCTCTCGCTGCTGCTCATGGTCTGCCTCCTGGACTTGATCCCCGGTCGCCGAGCGACGACGTGCCAGGAGGATCGCGGCAGCGCAGCCGCCGAGCATCGGTATGACTACCTATCGCGTTACGGATCCTGCGATGGCGCACGGGCGACGTAGGCCGCCGCCTCGGCGCGACTGCGCAGGTTGAGCTTGGAGAGGATGCTCGCGACGTGGTGCTCGGCGGTCCGGCGGCTGATCACCAGACGCCCGGCGATATCGCCGTTCGAACAGCCCGCCGCGAGCAGCGACAGGACCTCCGTCTCGCGTTTCGTGAGCAGGCCGTGGCGCCTGGGCCACGCCCGGCCGCCGCCGGCGCCCAGCCCGCGCAGGACCTCGGCCGTCGCATCCATGTCGCGGGTCGCCCCGAGGCGCTCGAACGTCGCCAACGCGAACCGCGCCTCCGCGGCTGCGGCTTCCGGGGCGCCCGGCGCGAGCGCCCGGGCGAGCTCGACCTGCGCACGGGCGGCTTCGAGCGGCAGATCGAGCGCCGCGAAACCCTCGAGTGCGTGCTTCAGATGGGTTGCGGCGTGCGGGTCGCCGGCAGCGGCGCACACGAGGCCAGCCGCCAGCTGCGCGGCCGCAGCGGCCCGCTCGTCAGCTGAGCCGGAGGCGAGCTGCTGCAGGCGCTCGAGCGTGCCGCAGGCGCCGTCGGCGTCGCCCCGGCCGAGCTGCACCCGCAGGAGCACTTCCAGCAACGGCGCGCAGCCGGGTTCGGTCTCCTCGCGGCCCTCGAGGCACAGGCATGCGAGCTCCTCGGCCAGCGCCAGGTCACCGCGCGCGAGGGCGATCGCGGCAAGGATCGGGCGCACGCTGGGATCGGCCTCGGCGCCTTCGATCAGGCGTTCGGCCTCCTCGAAGCGGCCCTGTCGCACCCGCAGGTCGGCAAGACGCACGAGCGCGGACAGGCGCGCGGCCCGGTACCCCCTGTCGAACACGCGCAGCGCGGTGAGGAGCTGTTCCTCTGCCTCGTCCCAGCGGCCCACCGCGATGAGGATGCCGCCGAGATGACAGCGGCAGGTCGGCGCGACCCACTCGCGCCAGGCGACGAACCGCGCCGCGCCGGCCGTCCACTGCTCGGCGCGGCGGACGTCGGTCGCGAGTTCGCACGCGCTCAGCAGCCGGCAATAGATCTCGCCGATCGCGCCGACGAGGACGACCTCACCGCCCGAGACGGCCGCCATCGCTTGGTCGAGCAGCGCCATCCCGTCGCCGATGTGGCCCGACGCGACCTTCATCTGTCCGATCAGCGCGAGCGCCGAGAACTCCAGATCGCTGTCACCGAAGCGCCGCGCGATCGCGAGTGCTGCCGTGGCCAGTTGCTCACGCTCGGAGATTTCCTGGATGAAGACCGCCTGGTCGAGCGCGAGCCAGCCATGCGCGGAGGTCGCCTCGACGCCCTCCAGCAGGCTCTCGGCGCGGCCCATCCAGCCACTGCAGACCGCCCAGTTGGCGCGGACCATGCCGTGTAGGAAGGCCAGCCATCGCGCCAGGTCCGCCGCCTGCTCACGGTTGCCCTGGCCGCGGTATGCCGCGAACGCGCGCTCCATGTACTCGATCGCAGCATCGAAGTCGCCCTGGAAATGGGCGGCCTGCCCGAGGCCGTCGAGGATCTCCGCGGTCTCCTCGAACTCGCGCGCCTGTTCGAGGCAGGACGTGGCCCGCGGCCAGTCCGCCGCGGCAAGCGCCTCGTGCCCACTGCGAAGAAGCTCGTTCGCAGCCTGTTCATCCATTTGACGCCGATCATCTCAGGGCGCAGATGCGCGTGTGAGCGTCGAGGCGACGGGCACGGCACCTAGACTCGCGTGAGATGCCCGAGTTCAAGCCCGCCTACCTCATCCACGGCGACGACCATGGCCGCATCGGCGAGCGCCGCGCCGCGCTGCGCGCGCTGGCCGAGACGGAGTCCGGCTCGGGCGGGGTGGAGGGCTTCGAGGGCGACGCCGCCGGACCCGAGAACGTCGCGGCCGCGCTGGCGTCGATGACCTTCGCGATCGGCCGGCGCTTTCTCATCGTCGACGGCGTCGAGCGCTGGAAGGACGCCGACGTCAGCACCCACATCGCTCCCGCGCTCGCCGCGATGGCCCCCGAGACGACGATCGCCTTCTTCGGTCGTGACGAGGGTCGCGCGAGGACGAGCCCGCTGTTGGCCAAGGCCGTCGACGCCGCCGGCGGGAGCGTGGCCGAGGAGCGCACGCTGAAGGC